>NZ_JADARC010000073.1:0-277 GCF_016464245.1 Marinobacter sp. bablab_jr003 | reverse complement strand
GTAATCACAGCCCTGAATGAGGAGGCCGTTGTCAGCGCCGCTCTGGGTAATAAGGGAGGTATGAATCTGGTGGTGTCCTACGAAGCGTTTGCCATGAAAATGATTGGCGCTCTTCGGCAGGAAATTATTTTTGCGCGACACTGCCCGCGTTGTCTATCCTCCCGACTGCAATAGTGCTGTGGCGTGCCTTAACGAGTGTTTTCGAACCCAGGGGCAGTTCTGGGCCATGACGGTTCCCAAGGCAAAACTGCCTGCCGTTTTTGACGGCCGTCAGGCT
>NZ_JADARC010000072.1:0-3488 GCF_016464245.1 Marinobacter sp. bablab_jr003 | reverse complement strand
GTACCACCAAACCCTTGATTACCAAACACCGGATGAGGTGTACTACCAACAACCCATGACCCTGGCAGCTTGAGCCGGGAATACAGCCGGATCAGAGCTTAACTGCACCTTCAGGCTGTCCAACTGATGGGGTCCACCTCAGTACTTACACTGGAAGTGGGTTGTTTACTGAGCATAGTTTTCTAGGGCGGTAACACACGAGGCCACCAACCAACGTTTACTCATCCTTGCAGTTGCGGTCGTGGTCCGCCAGCTTCATTTGTGTGATGACGACACAAAATTGAGAGCCCTTAGCAATGCGATATACTCATTACTAAAAACATCA
Source organism: Marinobacter sp. bablab_jr003 (assembly GCF_016464245.1). Classification (NCBI taxonomy): domain Bacteria; kingdom Pseudomonadati; phylum Pseudomonadota; class Gammaproteobacteria; order Pseudomonadales; family Marinobacteraceae; genus Marinobacter; species Marinobacter sp. bablab_jr003. The sequence continues at coordinate 3,163 of NZ_JADARC010000072.1, read as the reverse complement.
GCGGAGAAGCGCTTTTGTAACCACCCCCTAAAATCGGTACATCCGCTTTTAAGATTCCAAACCGAGTACCCGGACAAGACAAATGCGTGACAAATCGATCCTTGTAGTCGACCTCGAGGCAACCTGCTGGGAAGACCAGAAAACCCCTGACGGCGAGGGACAAGGTATCCACAACATGGAGATCATCGAACTCGGTTGTGCTCTTGCGACTCGACAAGGGAAGCTGCTGGATACCGGATCGTTTCTGGTCAGGCCAATCCGGAATCCTGCACTAAGCAGCTTTTGCACTGAGTTGACCGGGATCACCCAGGAGATGGTGGACGAAGCGCCGGCGTTCCCGGGGGCTGTTCAGGCTATGAATGCCTGGCTGGGTGATCTGCCGGACGATTTAATCTGGTGCAGCTGGGGCAACTACGACAGATTGCATCTGGAAGCCCAAAGCCTGCTGGACGGGGCGCAGCCAGCTATCCTAGCCCGCCCTCATCTGAACCTGAAACGTATCTGGCGCCGCACCACCGGCCAGAAAAAAAGGAACGGTCTAGCCAGCGCTTTGGTTTTTCACGATCTCGCCTTTGAGGGCAGCCAGCATCGGGGCGTGGATGATGCCCGAAACATCACCAGGCTGCTGTCTTTTATGAAATGGTCACTAGAGTCCGAGTTACTGACATTACCGGAGAGGGCGGTATGAAACTGGTCTGTATTTCCGACACCCACAGTCTGCACCATCGCATACTGAATGTTCCAGATGGCGATGTGTTGATTCATGCCGGTGACTGCCTGGGCCAGGGCACGCTGGAAAATATCGAAGAGCTCAATGAGTGGCTCGGAACGCTGCCGCACCGGCACAAAATTGTAATTGCCGGCAACCACGACTGGGCTTTCCAGGAAACGCCGGAATTAGCACGGCAGGCACTGACGAACGCCAATTACCTGGAAGACAGCGGCGCGGAGATTGAGGGGGTTCGGTTCTGGGGTTCACCCTGGACACCCACCTTTATGGATTGGGCATTTATGCTGGAGCGTGGCCAGCAGTTGCACCAGAAATGGCAGCTCATTCCGGACAATACCGATGTGCTGATCACCCACGGACCACCGAAAGGCATTGGTGATGAGGCAAACCTCGGATTCAAATGCCAGAATGTTGGCTGCATGGACTTGCTTGACCGAATCCAGCAACTCTCACTTAAAGCGCACATTTTTGGTCATATCCACGAGGGCTACGGACAGTATCAACGTGAAAAAATGAAGTTGATTAACGCCAGTATCTGCACCGCACGTTATGAGCCGAGGAACGCGCCGATTGTAGTGGAGATATAAATCGGCCAATTTTGATTGAGGAGGGGCACATGTCGTGGATTAATCCCAAGGATCAAATGCCTGAAGACAGGGAGGTCGTGATCGTCTTGTACTTGGGATACTGGTCTGGTCGTGGAAACAGCGGTATCACTGATGCCTATGCTGTGGGTCGGCAATGGGTCAATATCCCTGAAGGGGCCACCGTTGCTGCGTGGATGCCTATGCCGGATAAGGGCGAATTGCCTGAATGGCTTGCAACATCAATTGATGACCACGCACTCGTTGACCTGTGCAAGGAGCGGGTGAATGAAAAGGGTGTGCACGTGAATCTAGATGACGACGAATATTTCATGCTCTGAGGGCATCTAACGTGACCGCAGAAGAACTAATGGCACAGCTACAAAAGCCACCACCGGAAACACCGGTGCTGGTTGAGAGCTACGAAACCGGCTTTGATGAAATTGTCGAGCTCACCCCCGAAGAGGTTGTTCGCTACCGGCATGCTCAGGAGTGGGATGGCGAATACCAGGCGCCAGACAGGTTCTCCAACCCAGAAACCGGAGTTCGGCAGGCCGCGGTGATCCGGGAGGCGCAGAGGCCACCGAAGGTAATGCTATGAAGAATAGAAAGTCTTACAGCTTGACTGAACTGGTGGCCCAGTGTAACCCCGACGCGCCCGTGCCAGAGACGCTCCGAGAGTGGGATCAAGCTCCGCCGGTTGGCCTGGAACGGATTGCTATTGGTGATCAGATGGATGTGCCGCCACTCGATCCAGCACCTGACGAGCCGGCATCAACGGCACCTGACCCGTTTTCGCCAGAATATCGATCCAAACCTGATTTCCCCTCAGAATGACCTCGGCGGTTCCGATGTGGCCCGATACCACGGCCGTGATACCTGAAATGTGTTGATCCGCACCCTGCGCGCGGTTCCAGGGCCACGTGCATTCGATGGCAAAGCGCTCTGAAAAGGGTGTCTCCTGAACGGTTCGCCAATCATCGAAAGGGCTTTGAGCATGTACCAGCCCGAGTTGTCCGTTATCGCACTCGAGCGTCATGGTGAGCGGCAGCTGGTAACGACACTGAATTGCCAGATTTTTGTAAGAGGTTTCATCCAGGCCCGCAGTCCAGTGACCGCCCATTCCCCGGTGCTTGTAACGGTTTCGGTTATCCTCAGCGCCGGCGATAAACATGAGCTCATGGTTACCCATCACGCTGTATACCCAGTCGGTACCTAGAACCCACTCCAGAAGAAGCCGGGACTCTGGGCCGCGATCAATTGTGTCTCCCAACAGAAACAGACGATCAACGGACGTGTCGAATTCAGCATTCGATAACGCGGCCTGAAGAGCCTCGAACTCGCCATGCAGGTCACCACAAACCCAGTCCACCCCGACCGGATTGGCCGCAAAAAACCGATGTGGAGTCAGTCGCATGCTCATCGTCGGTAGCCATTATTCTCGTCCTTTTTAGTTGGCCGAGTATAACCCTGAACGGAACCTTCTTGGCGCTCCAGCGGGTTTAGTTCTTGGGGCAGTGGTTCCGCCAGTTCATCGGCATGGGCCGTGTGGGCATTTAGGCCGTCCAAGAATTCTTTTTCGGTTGGGCGCTTTGTATTCATATCGATTCGTGCTCCGTATTTCCTACCAGTGTATACCAACTCTGAAACGCTGAACTGGCTCCGTATTTTCTAACACCCAAACCAAAAAGGTGGTCAAATTTGACCGCTAGGAGTCTGCGCGGCAGGAGCCACCTTCTGGCATAATACGTAAAAATTCTTCAGCACCGGAGAATCCGATGGGAACCACCTTCCGCCCCTATTCACCTGATCAGGAACTGCTTCTTCCCCCGAGCCTGAACGAGTGGCT
>NZ_JADARC010000071.1:0-29795 GCF_016464245.1 Marinobacter sp. bablab_jr003 | reverse complement strand
CTACCGGCTGAACACCAGTGTGTTGGAGGGAATGAACAACAAGATCAAGGTGATCAAGCGGGTGGCCTACGGCTACCGGGATAACGACTACTTCTTTCTGAAGATAAAAGCAGCATTTCCCGGTAAAGCGCGATGAACCTTAAAAAAGACTTCAAAAAAATAACGAAATTGCCCATCCCGGATATTGTCGAGGTGGGCCGTATTATCTCTAAGCTGCAGCGTGATGAGCCATTGGAAGACAAGCATGTCGACCACGCTCTGACCGGCAACTGGCATGGTTTCAGGGATTGCCACATCAAGCCAGACCTGGTTTTGATCTACAGAGTTGATAACGGCACGCTGCAGCTGGCCAGGATCGGCAGCCACAGTGAGCTTTTTTAGAGAAATCCCGCCAAGAAAAGGAATTTCCATTAACTCCAAGGAAAGGAGCCGAGATGAAAAACATCATCATTTGCTCAGACGGAACCTGGCAATCGCCGGAATCCGACACATCCACCCACGTTCTGCGCCTGGCTGAGGGCATGGCCCCGGAGGATGCGGCCGGTAATAAGCAGGTGGTGTTTTACGACTGGGGTGTGGGTTCGGAGGGGGACAAGTTCTCCGGCGGTATTACCGGCAAGGGCATCGACAAGAACATTCAGGATTGCTACCGCTTTGTGGTGCATGTGAGCGTGCGGCGGGAGGATGATTCGGTGCCGTATAAGAGCCCTGGGTTGGGGGAGTTGGTTGGGCGTTTGGGGTGGGGTGGTGTGAGTTTGGTTGGTACGGATTAAAGATTTTTTTGCCACGGAAGGACACGGAAGAAAAGAACTGAAAGCCTCATGGCCACGGACACTCACGGACGCTCACGGACAAAGAAAAAAACATTTTTTAGTTTTTCGTCCGTGTGGGTCTGTGAGTGTCCGTGGCCAAAAAGGAATTTCCATTAACTCCAGGAGGATGCGTGGCATGACTATTTCGCCTGAGAAAGTCTGGTTTGATGAGGATAACCTTTGGGTTCTGTTGTCAGATGGCCGAACGGTGGGTGCGCCTCTTGTTTGGTTTCCCCGTTTGTTGAACGCTGATAGTGCCAGCCGCAAAGACTTTGAGCTGAGTGTTCATGGTATTCACTGGGATGCCCTGGATGAAGACATCAGCGTGCATGGGCTGTTGGCTGGGTGGGGGGATCAGGCTCACCCAAAGCGTGAGAGTGTGGCTTAGTTTGTGCGTCAAGCTGGCTTTGTGGATTCCGGGGCAAAAAATTTTCACTCCAAGGAACAGTAGGCCCAGTTTCGGTTGAGCCGTTATGTTTTTCTATCGGCTCATATTTCATGCTAAGGTGAGCCGATAGGTTTCTTCTAATGGCTCATTCGATGTATACATGGCAACTGGACAACTGGCCCGCTTACAGCTTTGATCAGAAATCTGCAGAGCTCTGGACGAGTAAGGCTCTTGCGGCGTCTCATAAGATTCTTGGGGCGATGGCGGTTGTGCCGGAAAGCCTTGGTAGCGAAGCGAAGTTGGACCTTCTGGTCAGCGCTGCGATCGAAACCAGTGCGATTGAGGGCGAATCGCTTAATCGCGAGGATGTGCGCAACTCCATCAAGAATCATTTTTTGAGCCCCAATGAGAAGATAGCGGTACATGACCCGGTAGCGGCAGGTATCTCCGCTCTGATTCTTGAAGTGATAGACCTTTACGAAGAACCATTAACAGCGGAACGCCTGCACCACTGGAATGAACTGGTGCTTCCGGCGCACAATTCTGGCCCGTTTCTGGGCCAGGCCGGCATGGCGGGGCAGTGGCGTACCCATCCAGATGCCATGCAGATAGTCTCTGGCCCTGTTCACAATCCGACGATTCACTTCGAGGCCCCGCCTTCTGTGCGTGTGCCCGAGGAAATGCAGCGGTTCCTGGATTGGTTTGAGGATGGCTCCCGCGCCTTACCTGGTGTGGCGCGTGCGGCGATTGCTCATCTGTGGTTTGAAACGATTCACCCCTATGAAGACGGTAATGGCCGGGTGGGGCGGGCTGTTGCGGATGTGGCTGTGTGCCAGATGCTGGGGCAGCCGCTGATGATGAGCCTGGCGACGGTGTTAAGTCGGCATCGGAAGGCTTATTACCAGCAGCTTAACAAGGCGTCGAAAGATACGCTGGATGTGTCGCCATGGGTAAATTGGTTTGGCGAGCGGGTTGTTGAGGCGTTGGATGGTACGTTTGATGTTATTCAGTACGTGGTGAAAAAGGCCCGCTTCTGGGGCGGGCTCGACACTGAATCGCTGAATGACCGACAACTTAAGCTGATTCGCAGGATGCTGGGCCAGGATGCGCCGAGCTTTGAAAATGGGATCAATGCGGCGAAATATCAGAACTTAACGCGTTGCTCCAAAGCCACTGCTACCCGGGATCTCCAACACCTGGTTGCGGAGGGCGTGCTGGCGCCCATTTATAGCAAAGGGCGCTATGCTCGGTATAAGCTGGATTTGTGATTAGTTGGGTTAAAGATTTTTTTTGCCACGGACACTCACGGACGCTCACGGACAAGTGATTTCACGGACAGAAATTAGAGGTTGTTATGCTCAGGGATGAGGAGCTGACTTATCGCATTCGCGGTGCTGTTTATGAAGTTAATAAGGTACTGGGGCCTGGGTTTCTGGAGGCGGTGTACCAGAATTCGTTAGCCTATGAGTTGCGCCAGCGCGGGCTGGAGGTGCAAGTCGAGGTACCGGTAGTTGTTAACTACAAGGGCCAGCCCGTTGGCGAGCATCGCCTGGATCTTTTGGTTAACCGTGCGATTGTCTTAGAACTGAAAGCCCAGCTAAGGCTGCCATTGTCAGCCGAGCCGCAGCTGATTAATTACCTGAAGGCCACCGGCCACAGAACCGGCTTGCTAATAAACTTCACCTTTCCCAAAGCCACAATCAAAAGAATCGTACTATAGGCTGTGTTACCAGTGACCGCTCTTTTCGTCCGTGAGCGTCCGTGAGTGTCCGTGGCCAAAAACAGGAATCCTCCCAAGCTATGAATAAAGTACTGGCAGCCTACAAAGAACACACCCCCAACCCCAAAAACCCCGCTGAAAGAGTCTCCTTCGGCACGTCCGGCCACCGCGGCACGTCGCTGAACCGCAGCTTCAACCGCTACCACATCCTGGCCATTACCCAGGCGGTCGTGGACTGGCGGAATAAGCAGGGCATTACCGGGCCAATGTACGTGGGCAAGGACACCCACGGCCTGTCTGGCCCGGCGATGGATTCGGTGTTGGAGGTGTTGGCGGGTAACAGTGTGGTTACGCGGGTGGATGCTGCCGGGGGCTTTACGCCCACGCCGCTGGTGTCCCATGCCATTCTGGTGCACAACGCCGATAAGCCGGCGGCGCTGGCGGATGGGTTGATTATTACGCCGTCTCACAATCCCCCGGAGGATGGCGGGATTAAGTACAACGGCCCGGACGGCGGCCCGGCGGGTACCGATGCTACGGGTTGGATTGAGCAACGCGCGAACGAATTGCTGGAAGCCGGATTGGCGGGCGTGAAAACCTCCCCGCGCCGGCAGGCGGTGGTGGCGGCCGAGCCCTGGGATTTTGTGCAGGAATACGTGCAGCGGCTGGGGCAGGTGGTGGATATGAACGCCATTGCCAGCAGCGGCCTGAAGCTGGGCGTAGACCCCATGGGCGGCGCGGCGCTGGCGGTTTGGGATGCGGTGGCGGCGCACTATGGCCTGGACCTGGAAGTGGTCAACCGCAACCAGGACCCGGATTTCGCCTTCATGCCCCCGGACCACGACGGCAAGATTCGCATGGATTGCTCCAGCACTGCGGCTATGGCCAATCTGCTGAACATCAAAGACCGCTTCGACCTGGCCTTCGGTAATGACCCGGACGCCGACCGCCACGGCATTGTCGACGCTGCCGGCCTGATGAACCCAAACCATTACCTGGCGGTGTGCATCGATTACCTGCTCAGCCACCGGCCGCAGTGGGGCGCGGGGCTGAAGGTGGGTAAAACCCTGGTGTCGTCGTCCATGATCGACCGCGTGGTAGCCGGGCAGGGCCGGGCGCTGTACGAAGTGCCCGTGGGCTTCAAATGGTTTGTGGAAGGCCTGCACACCGGCGAGTTGGTGTTCGGCGGCGAAGAAAGCGCCGGCGCGAGTTTTCTGACCTTTGATGGCAAGCCCTGGAGCACCGACAAAGACGGCATTATTTTGTGCCTGCTGGCGGCGGAGATTCGCGCCAAGACCGGTAAGTTGCCCAGTGAGTATTATGCGCAGCTGACGGAGAAATACGGCGCGCCGGTGTATCGCCGTAAAGACTTCCCTGCAACGGCTGAGCAGAAGCAAAAGCTGAAAACCCTGAAGCCGGAGGACTTGCCGTTTGCTGAACTGGCTGGGGACCCGATTATGGAGGCTGTGACTACGGCGCCGGGTAATGGCGCGGCGATTGGTGGGTTGAAGGTGACGACCCGTAATGGGTGGTTTGCGGCGCGGCCTAGTGGGACTGAGGCTCTCTGCAAGATTTATGGGGAGAGTTTTTTGGGGGAGGGGCATTTGGAGGCGATTTTGGTGCAAGCCGAGACTTTGCTAGGAGTGAGAGGGGTCTGACCCCGGTGGGGTCAGACCCCTTTGCCGGGCCCCTTTGCCGACTTTCGGGTCAGAATCTCTGACCATCTCTTTGGTAAAATAACGTTAAACCCCTCCGGGTATGTAACGTAAGGTTAACACCTCCGTTATACTGTCTACTTTGTGCTCATAGCACAGAGTTTGTTTAGCAGCTAAGGTGGCCCCCTGCTTAGTGGCATTATTGAATTAACGAGAGACCTACACATGGAAGCGGCTAGTTCCGTCGGCCTTATGGCTGGCTTTTTTTCTTATCTCTCACTGTTTTTCCTGCGCCCTATTGCTTGCAGGGTGCACTTGCTGGACACCCCAGACCACCGAAAACTCCACAAGGGTTCGGTGCCGCTGATTGGTGGCTTGAGTGCTTTTGTAGGCGTGAGCGTGGCCTGGATGATTGGCATGCCGCTGATCAGTGGCCATGGGCTGTTCCTGATTTGCGCCGCGCTGCTGGTGATTGTGGGTGCGGTGGATGACGCGCGAGATCTTCCTGCAAAATTCCGCCTGGGTGTGCAGGTTCTTTTGGGTGCTGTGCTGACTTTTGGCTCTGGTACCTCGCTGGTAACCTTCGGCAATTTGCTGGGCTTTGGGCCCATTGAACTGGGTATTCTCGGGCCTTTGGTGACCATTGCCGCGGTAATTGGTGCCACCAACGCCTTTAACATGGTGGATGGCATCGACGGCCTGGCTGGTAGCCTGTCGCTGGTGGCGCTGGGCTCTTTGGCGTTGTTGTTCAGCACGTCCTCCGGTTTGGTGGCTGAGCTGGCGTTGGCGGTAGGCATTAGCTGCGCTCTGGTGCCTTATCTGATGGCTAACCTGCGCATTCCCCCCTTCCGCAACCGCATTTTCATGGGCGATGCGGGCTCTATGTTCATCGGCTTTGCCGTGGTGTGGCTGCTGGTAAACGCCACCCAGCCCGGCGAAATGGCCATGCGCCCGGTAACCGCCCTGTGGATTATCGCCATCCCCCTGATGGACATGGTCGCCATCATGGTACGCCGCGCCCGCAAAGGGCAGTCGGTAATGAAACCAGACCGTGACCACCTGCACCACATCTTCATGCGCGCCGGATTCTCCGACCGCGAAGCCCTGCTGATGATCACCATAGTGGCCATGCTGTTCGCCAGCGTTGGACTGCTTGGTGAGCTCTTCCACCTGCCCGAGTGGCTGATGTTTACGGCGTTTGTTGGACTGTTCGCGCTGTATGACTGGTCGCTTAGCCATGTTTGGCGGTTGTTGGTGGTGGTTCGGAAGAAGGTTAGTCACCACTAAGTTCTCTTGTAACTAAAAATCTATAAAGCCAATTATCCATGACGACTGTTGCTCTTGCCTTTATTCACGTTTTAACACTGTCTGTTTCCGCTTTTCTGTTTGGTAAATACTCCGGCCGCGATGTAGAAACGAAATATTACTTGTCCGTTTCTGCTCAGCTGGTGCTGGTGCTGCTTCTGGTTGGCTGGGCAATCGCCGAACTCAGCGTTTTTATCAATTTCGGTAATTTGCTCCGGGCTCTGGGCGCCTTTGTTATGGTCGCGGTTTCCGGCTACATGGTGTTGTTGATCCGAGACATGATTTATTTCTTCTGCCGGCCAGGAAGCGAGCGCTCAGCCTTTTCGGCCGGTGTGGAGATTGTGGTCGCCGCCATCATTGCTATTAACACGGTTCCTTTTATAGAGGAAAGTATTGTCCAGGGTGTTCTGCGTTTGGTGGTGTTTGTTCTGGCCTTTGGTGTGTTGAGCTATCTGTTTGAGGGTGTTCGAAAGGCTATTCGCCAGCGTGTTTCCGAGCGACAGAATGAAATCTGGGTTACTCGAAGCTGGCAGATTGTGGCGGTCATTTTTATGTTGGTGGCTTTGCTCATCGTAACCGGTACGATGCGGCCCGCGTTGGGGGTGTTGGAGGAGTCTGTTGGCGCAGGGGCTGCCGGTGTGCTGAGGTACCTCGGGCTTTTGCTTTTTGGAGCCAATGCGCTGTTTTACGACAAGTATTTTTGGTAATTGTTTAGCCTATGAAATTGATGATTCTAGGAGCGATTGCTCTCGCCGCTGCGTTCTTTGTGCTCGCCAGGAAATTGCAGGTGTTGAATAAAGATGGCCTGAGGGTCTATCTGGTGTTGATGGTCGCCGGCGTGTTGGTTGCGCTGAGCTATGGCCCGCCACGTTATGTTCTGCTGGAGAGATCGCTGGGCGATTATATGCTGGACGGGGAGGTGGTTGAGGGGTACCAGGGGTGGGAGCTTAATCGCTTACTACCGCTGGAAAGCATGGCGACACAGGTTTTGTATTTGCCAGAGACCGATTCTTCTGTTGCTCTGCAGCAGGCAGGCCTTGCGGCACTTCCTGCATTTCCGGGTGTCTCCGGGGGTATTTTATCCAGGTATCTCTGGTCGATTCTGGTAGGCCTGTTTTTTGTGTCTGTTTTTGTTGTGAGGATGGTAAGCCGGTACTTGCATGCCCGGGACAGTCTTCAGGTGGCTCGGCAAAAAGGAACCGTGAGCGCTTACCAGGAGTTTATAAACAACCATGATCAGGGCTGGATGAGGCCACACTTCGCGCTGCGGGCAGCACGTAAAGAAAAGCACGCAGTCTATGACCGGTATATTCGGCGCTTGGTTGTGCTGGATGGTGTAAACGAGCGCAATGTGGCTGAGTTGCAGATGCAGTTGGCTACAGATCAGCACAATTCCGATACCCTCAAAGACCTTAAAGCACGTTTAGCTGGCCGTGAGAGTTATTCAGCGCTTCTTCGCGTTTTGGTGTCGGCGCTCGAGCATGGGCGGGATGTTAAGGCGTTTGAGCTACCGTACCGCTTTGAAAGACTGCCCGGGATATATTTACAGGGTTTCAAGGAGTTATATAGCGATCCCAAAAGTCTTTTTGAGGCTAAGAGCCGGAAAATAGCGGGTAACTGGCAAAGGCTAGCAGGCAAGTTTCAGTTGCCGGCTTTGGGGGTATTGGAGCGGGAGTTATCCGGGGAGATAGCGGCATTTCGCGAGGCTCTGAATCAACAGGCGCGGGATGCGCTTATGACGTCTCTGGAAAACTGGATAAAAACCCATCTGCAGCCGGAAATCGCCGCTGACCCAAACCAGGTTTTGCTGCTGAAGACCGTCGCTTTTGGCTATATTTTTGACGAAGCCGCAATGAAGTTGCCTTTGTCCGGTGGGCATCCTTCTTATGAGCGTAAATATGAGAAGGCTGTCCACAGATTTATTCTGGAAGCATTGAGCCGGTTCATTCCGGATGAGCGCGACGACAGCAATAAATTATCGATTTTTCAGGCCTTCGCGCCGGCTTCAAGTCAAAATAAGATTGAGCTCAGTCTGGCGTATGCAGGCTATATTAATAGTGGTGGCTTCGTGCCTTGCAGTGCCCGTTTCCGTTTTATGGAGGGAGGGAGCGTGAATGTTGAGAGGTTTGGCTATTGCGGTGCCACTGCTGATGCCGGAGTTCTTAACGAAGCCGCACTTTTTGATGCCTTGTCGGTTACTACGTCAGCGTTTAAGGCCCCTGCTGCCCCTAAACCTGCACGAGGTCCAGAGCTACCGAGCGGCGATGATGTGTCTCGAATCCGGAAAGTCCTGCGAGAGCTTGATGATCTGGTTAGTGAATATGCCAAGGAAATGACAAAGGAAGAGTTCAAGGCGTTGGTGTATGAGCAATTGCCGGAGGAGGTTGAGTTTGCCGCCGAGACCATGCTTTTTATTGTGGATTTCCAAATGAACTCCATGGCCGAGAATGGTGTAGAAGTAGCAACATCTTTGCTGGAGTGGCTGCTGACTGAAGGGGATGACGAATGATGCTCCGAAAACCGTTCGTTGTACTGACTTTAATCGTGCCTTTGATCTGGCCCCTGCAGGTACTTGCAGGTTGGGGTGGGCAGGTTGGCGGTTGGCTGACGAATCTGCCGGTAGTGGATGCGATCGGCGAAAAGATTATTGAAAACCGGATTGCTTTTGTTGGCGGAGGGGCTGTACCAAGCCCTATAGTGAAGGGCCAAATTCGTGCTGACCTTGGGAGCAGGGCGAATATTCGCAATGTGCCGGGCACAAATGGAAGCAGTACTGTGATTGAGCAGCTTAACCCTGGCGACTCCTTTGTCATTCTGGGGCAGGAAAAGGGTATTCCGTGGTACTCCATTCAGCTGAGTTCTGGCCGGCGAGGGTTCGTGCACCAGAATCTGGTAGTTGTGAATCGCTAACTCCTTGAAATTCGTCTTAGTCTTTAATGCCGGCCTTCGCCGGCATTTTGCGTTCAGGGCTCACCTTTACGCCCGGTAGCTGAATTTCCCTCATAACTAGCGTAGAATTGCTCCGTTTATTAACAGTATTCTGTGTGCATGGATCGGCCTCCGCCTGCGGTGGCCTGAATGCTTATTGCCTGACTACGCTGATTTGGGTTGGTGGGGCGGTAGCGTGCCCAAGACTAATATACTAATACAACTACGGCAGTTGAGACCGATGACTAAGAGTATAGATAGTAGAAGAACTGATGGTGACGAAATGAGCTTGGTAGATCTGGCGACGACTTTTATACGCCGGCGTCGGATCTTTTACGCAACGTTTTTCGTCATAATTACATTGGCTCTTATTTATGCTCTGATGGCACCCGCCAAGTACGAGTATATAAGCTTGGTTCAGCTGGCAAAAGACGGAAAAGGTGGTTACCTCGAAGCCCCCAGCTCTGTGGTGGCAACCGTAGAGAACCGATGGGTACCGGAACAAGTCGCCAACTTTGCTGAAAGAAACCAGCGAGACCTACCTTTTCGAGTGCAGGCTGGCAATCCAAAGGACACTAACCTGATCCGTCTGATTACAGAAACTACTGAAGAACAGCGTGAACTGGTTAATGAAATCCACGCCAACCTGATCGCCGATGTAATAGATCGTCAGCAGCAGCTAATTGAAGCTGCCCGTAATACGCTTGATAAACGTATTGCCTCACAAGACACTTTAGTAGAAGCACTACAGGCAATGGAAGGGAGTGAAAGCGCTGGATCTGCTCTTGTTCTAGCCTTACAAGAGCAGGCGGAACTTGAGAACGATAGAGAGGCAATGAAGCCTGCTGAAGTACTGGTTACTAGCCGAAAAAGCACCGGTAGTACAGGCCCAGCGAAAGCTCTGATTGTGACATTGGGCGGACTTCTCGGTCTTCTGGCCGGCTTGTCTCTGGCCTTTATTTCAGAATTTATCGCATTGGTGCGCATCAGATTGAGCGATATGCAAGAAGAATAAGATAAAGCACTGGAAAATCCCATAAAAGTCAGCTCTTCTGGAGCTCTCCATCATTTCCCAGGCCACGCAACTCTATACCAGAAAAATATCTATATCGTTAAACGGTTGAACGAAAGCAGGCCTCTCGCGAGCCTCTTCGTTTCTCTGCTGCTAAATATATCAAGTAAAATAAATCCCTTTGTGCGGCAATACATTCTTGCTCGCAACGGCAAGGGGGTCAAGATTATGTATAAATCTAAAAAATTAGTTCGCGTACGTTGAAAGTAACTCCACGCGTTCGTTACTCAGCGCATAAAGTCAATTCTAATAGAAAGTAAGTATCTTGGTCTATAAAGCAAAAGTTCTGTTTAATAATAAATTTGTCCGCAATGTTTTTATAGTCGCATCTGGAACAATTGGAGCGCAGGCTATTACTATGGCTTTTGCTCCGGTCATTACTCGTCTTTACGGTCCCGAAGCATTTGGGCTCCTGGGTACCTTTATGGCGGTATTAGGTGTACTGACACCGGTAGCCGCATTAACCTATCCAGTTGCCATAGTGCTAGCCAAATCAAATGAAGAAGCGAAGAAGATAGGCCAGATTAGTGCTGGGGTTGCTGTTGCTGTTGCCACAATCTCAGCTTTAATAATACTCTTTTGGGCTGACTGGCTAGCCAAAGTATTGAGTTTGGAATCGGTGGCCGATTTCCTATGGCTAGTTCCATTGGCGATGCTATTTTCAGCAATTCAACAAATCTTCACACAGTGGTTGATACGGAAAGAACAGTTCAGAATCACTGCCCGAATGGCAATATTTCAGGCCTTGATCATGAATTCGGCTAAAGCGGGTGTGGGTTGGTTTCACCCCGTAGGTGCAACATTAATTATTATTGCGTCGATAGGCCAAGCTTTTCATGCCTTTTTACTGTGGGTTGGTGCTCGAAGATCAGAAACTGAACCTTCTCAGAATGAATGTAATGCGGAAACTCCATTCGAATTGGCTAAACGTTATCGTGACTTTCCGCTGTATCGTTCTCCCCAAGTTTTAATCAACGCAATATCAATAAACGCACCAACTCTTTTTCTCGCTTCAGCCATAGGCCCCGCCTCTGCGGGCTATTACGCTATAACTAGATCAGTGTTAGCCTTGCCATCCATGTTGTTGAGTAACTCTGTAAAGGACGTACTCTATCCTAAAGTGGTAGAAGCACTTGGTAGCGGAAGGTCAATATCTGGGATTCTAATAAAAGCAACGATTGGCCTATCGGTTGTAGGAGCTATCCCCCTTGTTCTGGTTGTTGTATTTGGGCCCTACTTGTTTGGATTAGTGTTTGGAGAAGGTTGGGAGGTTTCCGGCCATTATGGTAGATGGTTGGCTTTGTTTATGTATTTTAACTTGCTTAACTCGCCATCAGTCGCAATTGTTCCGGCTTTGCGATTGGAGCGTTGGGCATTATGGCACAGTGTATTTAGTGCAGGGATGAGAATAGCCGGCTTGTTTATTGGTTATTATATTTTCAGGGATGGCGTTGCAGCTGTGGCAGTATTTTCTGTTTTAGGTTCCGTTTGCTATTTATGTCTTGTAATTAGGGTTTGGGTAGCTTCCAAAAATGTATATCAGAGAGTTTAATAAATCCGTCCTAGAGTGATCTTTCTGGCTTTCAAAGGTAAGCTGGCTAAATCAAAATTTTTCTTTCTCCTGTCTGATCCTCCTTAGAAGTTTATAGGTTTGGAAGTGGGTGGCTTCTAAGTTATTAAAAAATTAAGGTAGAATTGAGTGTATACTAAGTTCGAAAAATTATTAATCCTTGTAAAAATTAAAGCCTCAATTCCTTTGGGTTTTCTTCGCGAGACCTATGAGGCAAGAAACGGAGCTATCCTCTCATATTACTTTGACCGAAAAGCCAATGCAGGGGATTTGATTGGGCCATATTTGATCGAGAAGATAATCGGAAAGAGGGTTGCTAACTGTAGGTCAAGAATCCCCAATCATCTCCTTGCAGTTGGGAGTATTATGCATGAAGCTAATGCGCGAAGTTTTATATGGGGCGCGGGATGTTTAGGTGAGAGCTACATATCGGATAGTGTATCTTCCGATAAGATTTTTGCTCTCCGCGGAAAAAAAACTCTTGCAGCCTTAGAAGCTAAGTTCGGAAAAAAGTTAGAAATGGTACCTCTTGGGGATCCGGCAGTTCTAATGCCACAACTATTTCAGCCAGAAGTTAAACCGGAGTTTGAAGTCGGAATAATTCCCCATTATTGGCATTACGATAAAGTGAAGGCTGTTGTAGGCGAAGAGGAGGGCGTTCATGTTATAGACATACGATGTACCCCTGAGGAGCTTGTGCTTCACATATTGAGGTGTGAATCTATTTTGTCGACGTCGCTTCATGGATTGATTCTCGCAGATAGCTACAATGTGCCCAACAAATGGCTTGAGGATGCTACCAGCCCGCTATTAGGTGGTAGATTCAAATTTCATGATTATTACTCCACAACATCTAATCCCTGTGAGCTCCCTTTTGTTCTAGAAAGCTCTGATGATATTTTTGAGGCTTTGGAAAGAGCAAATAGTATGATTAGTGTGAAAGGTTTCGCGGAGTGTAAATTGGATTTGAAGCAGTCGTTATTAAACGCTTTTGGCTTCATGAACTGATGGCAATCTTGGCACAACAATTCGGAAACTAGCTTTTCCCTAAAGGGCAGTAAGGTTGCAGGATGATTTACCTGATTTTTAACTTTTGGTCAGCTGCTTTATTGGTTCTCGTAGATAATTGGAGAATGAGTAGAGCAGGGGAATGGTTATTCTGGATCATAGTGTTCTGCGTTATTACGATTCTACCATCTTTACAGTATGGCGTTGGCTACGATTACTTCAATTATTTAGAAATATTTAATGATGATGATGTTTTAAGCGTTTACTTCCGTAAAGAAGAGTATGGCTTTTACTACTTGGTCTTAGTTCTTAGGGAGCTTGGGTTTGCGCCGCAGTCGTTATTTTTTGCGGCGTCGGCTTTGTCTTCGGCTGCGATAGTTTTCTGTTTGCGGGTTCTTAGTGGTCACGGCTATAAAGTTGCTATAGTATTCATTTGTTTTTTTCTTATTACAGGAATGATGCATAACCAAATGAATGGGGTGAGAAACTACCTGGCGGCATACTTCTTTGTTTGTGCTATGTTGTCAAAGTTTTCTAATAAGTTTGGGTTGACAATTTTATTTTCCCTGTTTGGGTTGCTCTTCCATCAGACATTTTACGCTGTCGCCGTTTTTTTGCTTGTTCCCAACTTCGTTTATGAGTTTTTATCTAAGCGGGTGTTGCTGTTTTACTTTCTGTTTTTTGCATTTTGGCTCAGCGGCGCTGCGATGTTTCTTCTAGAATACATGCTGGGTGGGTATCTGTCTTTTTATGCACATTACGCTCAGTATTTAAGTGCAGGATCGTCGTTTTTTAATGTTCTAACCAAACTATATTATGTTCCAGTCCATCTTTGGTTTTTGTGGTATGTTAGAAAGAGTATTCCGGAGTTTGCAAGGTTCGAGTTGCGTTTGGTCGGGGTTTGGCTTCTAGGTTCGTCGCTATACTTGTCGCTTTTGCATACCGAGTTGTTCTATCGTGCCTATCACTACTTCGTATTCTTTTCTTTAATTCCGTCTTACTATTTTCTTGTTTACAAATACTCTAAATTTGTTAAGTTTTTATTTTTCCTGTACATCGTTATACCTTACTTGGCTAAGGTCGTGGCTTTTCCTGTAGGAGAGTACGCTTACTCGTCTATAATTTTTAGATGATGAATTAAGGTTCTTGATGAGCCATTTTAGTGTAATTGTTGCCGGGCTAACTAAAAGTCAGTTTTTCTCGGAGCTTATTTGGTGATTAAAGAATGATAGCTGTTGTAATTCCAACTTTTAAAACTGGGGCATACTTTGAGAGCTGTCTTCGCTCACTGGAGGCGCAGACTTTGCCAAAGAGTATGTTTTGTGTTTATGTTGCACTGAATGGTCCAGAAGAACCCTACAGGTCGTATGTCGGTAGTCTACTGAGCGAATTCAGTTTCAATTATGAGTTTTTTTACCTAAAAGAGCCTGGTGTCTCTGGGGCTAGAAATCTATTGATTGAAGAAAGCGTCGAACCTTTCGTTTGTTTTGTTGATGATGATGATGTTTTGAGTGCTGGATACCTCGAGTCGCTGCTTCAAGTTTCTGATGAAGAGACAATAGGAGTCTCGAACGTAAAAGCTTTCAGTATTAGTCCTGACCTAGCTTTTCCTAATTACATCGGGCGCTCTTATCTAAGGCTTAATGATACGGAAGGATCGCTTTATCGATCTAGGAGATATTTTTCGTCTCCTTGGGCCAAGCTAATCCATCGAAGCATAATCGGGGACTTTAGGTTTGATGTAAACCTGTCGAAAGGTGAGGACGCAGTATTTATGGCTGAGATTTCACCCAGTGTGAAGTCGGTTCAAAAGGCCTCTCCAGAAGTTGTTTATTATGTTCGTGAGCGCCCAAATTCTGCTTCGCGAAGAAAGCCTAGTAAGATAGAAGAGGTTAAAAGGTTCTTTTATATAGAGATGCTCTATTCTAAAATGCTTGTTTCTTCTGAATACAACAAGCTATTTATAATTACAAGGATCGTCGCAACGCTTCTTCAGTTGAAGAAGGGGTTGGAATAAATTTAACGATCAAACGCATAGCGGACGATTTTGGCAGATCTATGAAGATAGTTTACCTACATCAATATTTTACGTCGCCAGATATGTCTGGCGGTACCCGTTCCTACGAAATGGCCCGCCGCATGGTAGCTGCCGGCCACGAAGTACATATGGTCACCAGCTATCGCGAGCAGGATGACAGCCGGCAAGGTTGGTTCCAGACTAATGAAGCCGGCATCCAGGTGCACTGGTACCCTGTGCCGTACTCCAACCACATGAGCTTTTTTCAGCGCTTGAAGGCTTTCTTCTCTTTTGCTTTAGCAGCTCGGAAAAAAGCGCTTCAGTTAGATGCCGATATTATTTTTGCAACCAGTACGCCACTGACTATCGCCTTGCCCGCAGTTCCCGCTTCCCGTAAGAAAAAGATTCCCATGGTGTTCGAGGTACGGGATCTCTGGCCGGAAATGCCGATTGCGGTTGGAGCGCTGAAAAATCCGCTACTCAGGTTTGCTGCTCATCGGCTTGAGCATTGGGCCTACCACAATGCGGAAGCCGTGGTGGCGCTTTCTCCTGGCATGAAGGAGGGCGTATTGCGCACGGGGTATCCTGCCGAGAAAGTTGCAGTGATTCCCAATAGCAGCGACAACGCGGAGTTTCAGTACAACGCAGAAGCCGGCGCAAAGTTCCGGGCGCAGCGTGAGTGGCTAGGTGAGAGGCCTTTGCTTGTCTACACCGGTACCTTCGGGCCAACCAATGGCGTTGGTTATATGGTGCCGGTTGCGCAGGAGTTGCTTCGCCTGAATTCAGATGTGCGCATTCTTTTGGTGGGTGAAGGCAAGGAAAAGTTGGAGATAATCGAGCAGGCTGAAAAGGCGGGAGTGCTAGGTAAGAATCTCTTTATCGAAGAAATGCTCCCTAAAAGAGAAGTCCCGGCCCTATTAAGTGCGGCTGATATGGCTTCAGCGCTATTTATTGATCTCCCGGAGATGCGGCCAAATTCCGCAAATAAGTTTTTTGATGCTTTGGCTTCTGGCACGCCGGTAATGCTCAATTATGGTGGCTGGATGCATGAAATGGTCCAGGCTAAAGGTTGCGGTCTTGCCATGTGGCGTCAATCTGCTGCAGACGTGGCCGCAGAGTTGGATAAAAAGCTTCATGACAAGGACTGGTTGGCGCAGGCTGGAAAGTCTGCAAGGCTGTTGGCAGAAGAACACTTTGATCGCGATGTTCTTGCGGACCAACTAATACAGGTTTTGCAGGTAGCTGCTGATGGGCAGGCTGAGTTGGCGGCACAGATCGCGCCGGGTGAATATCGCTTTTAATTCTGGCTATGGATGCTGAATTCTGATGATTAAAAGGTTGTTTGATATTGCCGCGGCTGGGGGTGGGCTTCTATTGCTTGCTCCCGTTATTGCTGTGGTTGCCATTTTGATCCGCCGCAAACTCGGCCCCCCCGTATTCTTCCGCCAAACCCGCCCTGGCCTGAACGGTAAACCGTTCGAGATGGTGAAGTTCCGCACCATGCTGGATGCCACGGACAAACACGGCAACCCCCTGCCGGATGACCATCGCATGACCCCCTTCGGCAGCTTTCTGCGCGCTACCAGCCTGGATGAGTTGCCGGAACTCTGGAATGTGCTCAAGGGCGATATGAGCCTGGTAGGCCCGAGGCCGCTGTTGATGGAATACCTGCCGCTTTATTCGAAGGAGCAGTACCGTCGCCATGACGCTCGCCCTGGGGTAACTGGCTGGGCGCAGGTAAATGGTCGTAATGCGATTTCCTGGGAAGATAAGTTCCGGCTGGATGTGTGGTATGTGGACAATCAGTCGCTTTGGTTGGATGTGAAGATTCTGTTCCTTACGGTGAAGAAGGTGCTGGTTCGGGATGGGATTAGTGGGGAGGGTGAGGTGACTATGTCCAGATTCACCGGCAGCGGCGAGCAATCAGGAGAACGAAATGGCTGAAGTTTTAGTTGGTATTTATGGCGCAAGCGGGTTTGGCCGTGAGGTGTTGCCGTTGGTTCGGGAGCAATTAAAAGGCACGAATGCTGAATTCGTATTTGTGGATGATGGTGATGTGCCCGCTGTTCTGAATGGCTATCCGATTCTTCGTTATGACGAATTTCTGGAAAAGGAAGCCGGAGAGAAGAAGGTTGTGTTTGCGATTGCTAACAGTGCGATTCGGGAAAAACTGGCGGAAAAGTGCGCGAAAGACGGTATTGGGACTTTAGCCGTTAAAGCCGATAACACAGTGATTCTGGACGAGGTAGAAGTCGGTGAGGGGGCCATTCTGTGCCACTTCACACAGCTAACATCCAATATCCGTATCGGAAAATATTTTCACGCGAATATATATAGCTACGTCGCACATGATTGTGTGATTGGCGACTACGTTACCTTTGCACCTTCAGTGCGGTGTAATGGGAATATTGTGATTGAAGACCATGCCTATATTGGTACTGGTGCGATTATCAAGCAGGGTACACCTGAGAAGCCTCTGGTGATTGGTAAGGGTGCGGTGGTTGGCATGGGTGCCGTGGTTACCAAAGATGTGCCGGCGGGGGTTACGGTGGTGGGAAATCCTGCCAAGCCTTTCGGTATCAGGGTTTGAAGCCAACAAGCTTGCGTGTAATGGTTCCAGAGATTGGTGGACACTGAAGTTGATGGGGAATTGATGAAAATTGCGATGGTCGGCACAGGCTATGTGGGCCTTTCAAATGCTATGCTGCTTGCCCAACATAATGAAGTGGTTGCCCTGGATATTGATCCGGTAAAAGTTGAGCTGCTGAACAACGGAAAAACTCCGATTGTAGATTCCGAGATTTCTGATTTCCTGGCTAATAAAGACCTCAACTTCGCCGCAACCCTGGACAAGGATCGGGCCTACAAGGGCGCAGATTATGTGGTGATCGCCACGCCAACCGACTACGACCCGAAGACCAACTACTTCAACACCAGAACGGTGGAATCGGTCATTCAGGATGTGATGGCGGTTAATCCGGATGCCGTGATGGTGATCAAGTCCACGGTGCCGGTGGGTTACACCCGAGAGGTATCTGAGCGTTTTGGTTGTGCCAATGTTATCTTCTCGCCGGAGTTCCTGCGTGAAGGAAAAGCGTTGTATGACAACTTGTACCCGTCTCGTATTGTGGTTGGCGAGCGCTCTGAGCGGGCGGAGGTGTTTGCCGGGTTGCTCAAGCAGGGGGCGCTAAAAGGCGATGTGCCGGTGCTGTTTACCGACAGCACGGAAGCCGAGGCCATTAAGCTGTTTTCCAACACCTTCCTGGCCATGCGCGTAGCCTACTTCAACGAGTTGGACACCTACGCCGCCCGGCATGGCCTGAACTCCCGGCAGATTATTGATGGCGTGGGTCTAGACCCGCGGATTGGTGACCACTACAACAACCCTTCGTTCGGCTACGGTGGTTACTGCCTACCGAAAGACACGAAGCAGCTGCTGGCCAATTATGAGGATGTTCCCAATAACCTGATCAAAGCGATTGTGGATGCTAACCGTACTCGTAAGGACTTTATTGCCGACGATATTCTTGCCCGCAATCCGAAGGTGGTGGGTGTGTACCGCCTGGTGATGAAATCCGGTTCTGACAATTTCCGTGCTTCCGCCATTCAGGGAATCATGAAGCGCATCAAGGCCAAGGGTATTGAGGTGATTGTTTATGAGCCGGAGCTGGAGGAAGACGAGTTTTTTCACTCCCGGGTTATTCGTGATTTGGATGCCTTCAAGCAAGAGGCGGATGTGATTGTTGCCAATCGCCGGAGTGAGAACCTCGCGGACGTTGAAGGCAAGGTGTATACGCGGGATTTGTTTGGTAGTGACTGATCGGTAGAGTCAGTTTCAGTTATCCTGCTATTTCCCGGAAACAACATACAGAGTATTTATGCTGAACGGACCTTTTTCCCCCTGGCCTTCCTTCTCTGAAGAAGAGGCCAATGCAGTACGCGATGTTCTTCTCTCCAACAAGGTGAATTACTGGACCGGCACCGAAACCCGCGAATTCGAAAAAGAGTTTGCCGCGTTCGCTGGCACAGACTACGCGGTAGCAGTTGCGAATGGCACGGTAGCTCTCGACCTGGCGCTGAATGGTCTGGGCATAGGCGCCGGTGATGAGGTGATTGTTACTTCCCGAACCTTTTTGGCTTCTGCGTCGTCTATTGTGAATGCCGGCGCTACGCCGGTATTCGCGGATGTAGATCGGGATTCCCAGAATATTACAGCGGAGACGGTTCGTCCCCTGGTAACTGCACGAACCCGGGCCATTATTGCAGTGCATCTTGCCGGCTGGCCGTGTGAGATGGATAGCCTGAATGCCCTGGCCAGAGAGCACAACCTGTTTGTTATTGAAGATTGTGCCCAGGCCCATGGTGCTAGCTATAAAGGGCGGCCGGTGGGTTGTTTGGGGGATGTGGCGGCCTGGTCGTTCTGTCAGGACAAGATCATGACCACTGGTGGGGAAGGTGGCATGGTGACTACCAATAACCGGGGGTTGTGGTCCCGCATGTGGTCATTCAAGGACCATGGCAAGAGTTGGGAAGCGGTTTATGAGCGCCAGCACCCGCCGGGGTTCCGTTGGTTGCATGAGAGTATTGGCACCAACTGGCGGATGACGGAGATGCAGGCAGCCATTGGTCGCATTCAGCTGACCAGAATGCCGGACTGGACTCGTGCCAGGCGGGCTAACTGCGATTTAATCTGGGCTGAGGCCGCAAAACACAAGGGGTTGAGGGTGCCTGTGGTGCCTGGCGACATTGGCCATGCCGGTTATAAGTGCTATGTGTTTGTTGAGCCTGCCGGATTGAAGCCAGGGTGGGATCGCGACCGGATTATGGCTGCCATTATTGAACGGGGCGTGCCGTGTTTTTCCGGTTCTTGTTCTGAGGTTTATCTTGAGAAATGTTTTCAGGATTTGTCCCTAGCGCCTGTAGAACGGTTACCGGTTGCCCGTGAGTTGGGTGAGACCAGCCTGATGTTTCTGGCACATCCCACATTGACGGAAGCTGAGATGGCTAAAACGGTTGAAGTACTTTCCGGCGTTATGGCAGAGGCCTCTTGCTGAAACAGGGAGTTGTGGTGAGAAATAAGCTGATCAATCGCATCCTGCATCTATCCCGACCCAAGAAGCGGGCGATTTCCGTTGTAACGGATTTTGTGCTGCTGTCGCTGGCCATTTGGGCGGCGTTTGCCTTGCGATTCGAGAATTCCGGGTGGATACCCTCGGAAAAGCAGCTCTGGGTATCGCTGGCTACCGTAGTGGTGACGATTGGAGCCTTCATAAAGCTCGGCCTTTATCGGGCCGTGATTCGATACATCAGCGAACATGCTTTTCTGGCGATTCTTGTTGGCGTTGTTTTCTCGAGTATTGCGCTGATTGTTTTGGGGTTCTTGTTCCAGACGCTGGTGCCCCGTTCCGTGCCGGTTATATATGGGGCTTTCGCCTTCATGCTTGTTGCGGGTACGCGTTTTGGTGTGCGCACAGTCGTTCGGCGCCGTGGTGATCGCTCCAAAGACGGCGTTCTGATTGTGGGTGCGGGGCCGAAGGGGATGCAGTTGGCTTCCGCCCTGGCACAGGGTGTGGAATACCGGCCGCTTGGTTTTGTGTCGATGCTGGATGCCAACCACAAGTCCATGATCGGTAATTTGCCGGTCTATTCTCTGGAGTTCATCGATAAGGCGATTCGGGAGCTGGATGTTTCTCGGGTGTTGCTTGCGATAGAGGACTCTGAGCCGGTAAACCGCAAAGAACTCATGCGCATTCTCGAAGGCCTCTCCGTACCGGTTCAGACCGTGCCTTCAATGTCGGAACTGGTTGCTGGTCTGGCCAGAATCAACGACATTCGGGATCTGGAAATCGAAGATCTCCTGGGCCGGGACCCGGTTCGTCCAGATGCGGCTATGGTATCGCAGAGCCTGTTCGGCAAGGCGGTACTGGTGACCGGGGCCGGAGGTTCCATTGGTTCGGAGTTGTGCCGCCAGATTCTGCGCCATAAGCCGTCCAGGTTGGTGTTGTTCGAGCAGTCCGAGTTTTCGTTGTATGCCATTGAGCGTGAGTTGCAGTCGATCAATCAGATCGAAGCTTTGGATGTGTCTTTGCATGCGGTGCTGGGCAGCGTAACCCATCGTCGCCGGTGTGAGGCGGTGATGCGGGCCTTTGGTATTCAGACGGTTTATCACGCGGCAGCTTACAAGCACGTACCTCTGGTTGAGCACAATGTGATTGAGGGGGTGCAGAACAATGTGTTTGGTACCTTCCATGCGGCTGAGGCGGCGATTGCTACGGGTGTTGAGCGCTTTGTGCTGATTTCTACCGATAAGGCGGTGCGCCCGACCAATGTGATGGGGGCGTCCAAGCGCATGGCAGAGCTGGTGCTTCAGGGCCTGGCCCAGCGACAATCTGGTACGGTGTTTTCGATGGTGCGGTTTGGCAATGTGCTGGGGTCCTCTGGCTCGGTTGTTCCACTGTTCCGTGACCAGATTCGCGATGGCGGGCCGGTAACGGTGACTCACCAGGATATTATTCGCTACTTCATGACTATTCCGGAAGCCAGCCAGCTGGTGCTGCAGGCCGGCAGTATGGGGCAGGGTGGTGAGGTGTTTGTGTTGGATATGGGTGAACCAGTTAGAATCGCCGACCTTGCCCGCAAGATGATTCATCTGATGGGCCTGGAAGAGAAAACCGAGGATAACCCGGACGGCGATATAGAGATTATCTACACCGGCCTGCGCCCGGGCGAGAAGTTGTATGAAGAACTACTGATTGGCGATAACCCGCAAGGTACGGCTCATCCCCGGATTATGATGGCGCGGGAAGTGTCTCTGCCGTGGGCTGAGGTTGAAGATTTTCTGAACAAGTTTTCCCATGCCAGCCAGGCGTTTGATTGTCAGGCGGTTATTGAACTATTGAAGCAGGCGCGGACTGGCTATGCGCCGAATGGCGAGCTGGCGGACCTGGTTTGGTGTAACGGCGGGCAGGAAGCGAGTGAGGGCAGGCCGGATGGTAAGGTGCTGAAGTTTGGGGTTTCGCCGCAGGATGTTTGATACTAGCCGCTGATCGGCGTTGGTGGATTGGACGTAACAAGGACTGTTGAATGATTGAGATTTTGCACCATGGGGCGGTGACTGGGGTGACTGGCTCTTGTCATGAACTTCGGCTTTCTATAGCTGATATCGGTGCCATGGGGGTCTGTCCACGTAGGGACAGACCCCTTGTCGACCTTGGGCTGCTCAATTCGCAGGCTACGAAGGGGTCTGACCCTCTGGGGTCAGACCCCACCCTTCTGCCAGCGCCGGACTCCCATCTGGGCATCCTGATAGACTGCGGCCTGTTCCAGGGCCAGGAAGACAAGCAGCGGGCCAATGCTGGCGACCTGGCCATCGACTTCTCCATCACCCACATCCGCGCCCTGGTGGTCACCCACGTGCACATAGACCACGTAGGCCGGATTCCCTACCTGCTTGCCGCCGGCTTTGATGGCCCTATCATCTGCTCCGAGCCTTCGGCCATCATGCTGCCGGAAATTCTGGAAGACGCCCTGAAGATTGGCTTCACCCGGGATCGTTCGTTAATCAACCGCGTGCTGGATTTGATCCGCTCCCGCCTTGTGCCGGTGCCTTATGGGCAGTGGCATGAGGTGTTTGATGAGGGTGAGTGTTCGCTTTCGGTGCGATTGCAGCGGGCCGGGCATATTCTTGGGTCGGCGTATGTGGAGTGCGATGCCCGGGCCGGGAATCATGAAGAGCGTGTGGTGTTCAGCGGGGATTTGGGTGCGCCTCACTCGCCGCTGCTGCCGGAGCCGGTTTCGCCTGAGCGGGCAGACCGGTTGGTAATTGAGAGCACCTACGGGGATAAAGACCACGAAGATCGGGAAACCCGGCGTTACCGGTTAAAGCAGGTACTGGAACATGCGCTGGCAGATGGGGGTACTGTGCTGGTGCCGGCGTTCAGTATCGGGCGAACGCAGGAGTTGCTTTACGAGATTGAGGGGCTGATTGCAGAGTTTGGGGATGAGCCTGTTGCTGAGCTTGGTGCCGGAGGGGTCAGTCCACGTAGGGACAGACCCCAGTCAGGCTCCAGTGAAGGGCTCACATGGAACCAACTAGAGATAGTTGTAGATTCGCCCCTGGCCGCCGAATTCACCAAAATCTACCGGGACCTCAAACCCTTCTGGGACGCCGAGGCCCGCGCGCTGGTGAAAGCCGGCCGCCACCCGCTTTCCTTCGAACAACTCACCGTCATCAATTCCCACGAAGACCACCTGAATGCCGTAGAATATCTGGCCAAATCCCACCGCCCCTGCGTGGTGCTGGCCGGTTCCGGCATGTGCGCCGGGGGCAGGGTGGTGAATTACCTGAAAGCCATGCTGGGCGATGCCCGCAATGACGTACTGTTCGTGGGCTATCAGGCCGCCGGAACTCCGGGCAGAGACATTCTCACCTATGGCCCTCGTGGTGGCTGGGTGGAGCTGGATGGCGAACGCTACACCATCCGCGCTCAGGTGCATCAGGTGGGCGGCTATTCGGCTCATGCGGGGCAGAGTGATTTACTGCGGTTTGTGGAAGGTATTCCCCAAGCGCCCAAGGAGATTTGTGTAGTGCATGGGGATGATGGTGCCAAGCAGGCGCTGTGTGGGAAGCTTCTGGAACAGTTACCGGAGTCCCGGATAAGCATTCCCGGGGCATAGATTTTTAATTTCAATTCGGGGTCAGACCCCCGGTACATTTGGCATGATGAAATGTATCCGGGGTCTGACCCCCAAACGCAGTTTGGAGGATGGATGAAGAAGATCGCGGTTGTTGGCCTTGGCTATGTGGGGCTGCCGTTGGCGGTGGCGTTTGGCGAGAAGCGTGAGGTGGTGGGCTTCGATATCAATGCTGGCCGTATTGCTGAGCTGAAGGATGGCGTGGATTTCACCCGCGAGGTTTCCCGTGAGGAGCTGGGGGCGGCGAGTAAGTTGTCGTTCACCGACTCTCTGGACGGCATTGCCGATTGCCAGGTTTACATCGTGACGGTTCCGACTCCGATTGACGAGTTCAAAACCCCGGACCTGACGCCGCTGGTGAAGGCCAGCGAGAGTGTGGGTAAGGTGCTGAAGGCCGGCGATATAGTGATTTACGAATCCACGGTGTACCCGGGCGCGACCGAAGAGGTGTGTGTGCCGGTGCTGGAGAAGGTTTCCGGCCTGGCGTTCAACAAGGATTTCTTCGCCGGTTACAGCCCGGAGCGGATCAACCCGGGCGACAAGGAGCATCGGGTGACCACCATTATGAAGGTGACATCCGGCTCTACTCCGGAGATTGCGGACGAGGTGGATGAGTTGTATGCAGGCATTATCACCGCCGGCACCCACAAGGCCAGTTCCATCAAGGTGGCGGAAGCGGCGAAGGTGATTGAGAACACCCAGCGCGATCTGAACATCGCCCTGATGAACGAGCTGTCGATGATTTTCGCGCGGCTGGGTATTGATACCCACGAAGTGCTGGCGGCTGCGGGCACCAAGTGGAACTTCCTGCCGTTCAAGCCCGGCCTGGTGGGCGGCCATTGTATTGGTGTAGATCCGTATTACCTGACCCATAAAGCCGAAGCGATTGGTTATCACCCGGATATTATCCTGGCCGGCCGTCGTGTTAACGACAATATGGGCCCCTATGCCGCCGCGCAATTAGTAAAGATTATGATCAAGCGCGGCCTGACGATTGCCAATTCCCGCGTGCTGGTAATGGGCCTGACCTTCAAGGAAAACTGCCCGGATTTGCGTAATACCCGGGTAATTGATGTGGTTGAAGAGCTGCGTGATTTCGGTTGTTCCGTCGACGTAACCGACTGCTGGGCTGATAACGCAGAAGCCGAACACGAATATGGCATCACCCTGGTAGATAACCCGGAGAAAGGTAAATATGACGCTGTATTCCTGGCCGTTCCCCACAACGAATATGCAGCCATGAGCGCCGAAGAACTGCGCAGCTACACCGGCGAAAACGGCGTGCTGTGTGATCTCAAAGGCGTGTTGCCGCTGGGGCAGGCGGATTTCAGGCTTTAACGCCAAGCTAAACTCCCAACAATAGCGGGGTCAGACCCCCAGTACATTTCATCGTGCCAAATGTACTGGGGGTCTGACCCCGTTTTTTGTTTTTGTGAATATACGCTACACTGAATTAATAGAATATAATTTGAGGACTATATTCACGTGAACCTTGCAGAGTTGTCCGTTCTCATCCGGACCGAGCGCAAGCGCGCGGGGCTTTCGATGCAGTCTCTGGCGGAGCTGGCGGGGGTTGATCGTACTACCTTATCCCGGCTGGAGAATCAGCGGTTGCCGGAGCTGGGCTATGCGAAACTGGAGCGTATCCTGGCGGTGCTGGGGCTGGAGTTTTCGGTTAGGCCTGCCGGCGCGTTGCCTACGTTGAATGATCTGAAGCGGGATAGAGAGCAGGGCGACGTATGAGTAGCTTGCATCGGGCTGTTGTGGAGGTTTCCGGAGAGGTTGTAGGCGATCTGGCGGCGCCGGGCCGGCCGGAGCCTGCTGTTTTTATGTATGGGGCGGAAGTGCCGGAGAGCTCGGCGGTGTCTGTGACCATGCCGGTGGCGGGGCAGGTGTATTCCTATGATGGCTTGCATCCGGTGTTTGCCCAGAATCTGCCGGAAGGTTATCTGGGCGATATCATTCGCAAGCATGTGGCCAAGCTTTA
The DNA here is from genome assembly GCF_016464245.1 of Marinobacter sp. bablab_jr003. Classification (NCBI taxonomy): domain Bacteria; kingdom Pseudomonadati; phylum Pseudomonadota; class Gammaproteobacteria; order Pseudomonadales; family Marinobacteraceae; genus Marinobacter; species Marinobacter sp. bablab_jr003. The sequence goes on along the minus strand of NZ_JADARC010000071.1, from coordinate 4,639 downwards.
TGGCTCGGGTGATCTGACCGTTCTGGCCGCCTTGGGGCGGCACCAGGTTGGGCGCGTAGTGGTTTCTGACCCTGGCGCAGAAGCGGGTAGTGAATTCGCCGATGGGGAGTCTTTGTCGTCGCTCTTGAGTGCGGATAATGCCGGGCTATTTGAGGAGCTTCTGGATAAGTACGCCCTTCGATCCGGAGTGTCCGGCGTGCAGCCAAAGGTGCTTGTGCCCGGCACGATCAGCGAGAAAACCACACTTCGAACCCGCGGTTATATTGTAAAGACCTGGGGCGACGATTATCCCCAGTTGGCGGCTAATGAATATTTCTGCATGACAGTGGCCAAAGCCTGCGGTTTACCGGTTCCGGATTTTTATTTGTCGGATAACGGGCGTTTGTTTGTTACGACCCGCTTTGACCGCGATGATTCGGGCAACTGGCTGGGTTTTGAAGATGCCTGTGTGTTGCAGGGCCTTTTGCCTGCAGACAAGTATTCTGGCAGTTATGAAAAACTGACCAAAACCATGAGGGCGTATCTTTCTCCTGAATATCGGGTTCGGGATTTGCGGTGGTTGTTTCTTTCTGTGGCGGTGTCGTGGGCGGTTCGCAATGGTGATGCCCATTTGAAGAACTTTGGCTTGCTGTATGAGAGTCCCTTTGCGAAAAGGTGGCTTGCGCCGGTGTACGACATTGTATCAACCACACCTTATCTGAGCGGGGATGTTCCTGCGCTGACTCTTCAGGGCCGGAAGGTTTGGTGGCCGGTTGATTATCTCGTGCAGTTTGGCCGACTGTCTTGTGGTATGTCTGCGTTGCAGGTTTACAAAGATCTTGAGTTGCTGGCCAGTAAGTTAGAGTTAGTGGCGCAGGATATCGAGCATTATTGCAAGGCCAATCCGGAGTTTTGTGAAGTGGGCGGTGTAATGGTTAATACTTATCAGGCAAGTGCGCAAGAGATCATGAAGAGTCTTTAAACAAATAACTTTGCCATACCCCTATTTGTTTATTATTATTCCGCCCGACACATGGTCTTTATGATCTTTGTTTAAAACCCCACAGATAATAGGTTTTAATTTCATGGCAAAAATTAACGATTATTACCAGAAGAAGCAGCTGATGGAAAAGCTGGCTGCAGAGCTGGAGAAGCTGGAAAAAGATCAGGCTTTGAAATCCGAGCTGGAGTTTGAAAACAAGGTTCGTGATTTGATGAAGCAGTTCGACAAGTCTCCGAAAGACGTGCTGCAGATTCTGGCTGCGATTGATCCCACCATCGCTGGCGGCAAAGTTGAAGCGCCTGCAGGCACCCGTGCCAAGCGCCCCCTGAAAACCTACAAGAACCCGCACACCGGTGAAGTGGTTAAAACCCGTGGCGGCAACCACAAGACTCTGAACGAGTGGCGTGACAAGTACGGTAAGGAAGCGGTTCAGAGCTGGCAGGAAGCCTGATTTCAGCCTAAGTGTGAACGGCATCATGGAAGGTGTAAGTTAACCTTCGGGTAATGAGTGGATGTGATGCTGTTCACTCTTTGATTTGCTTTGTCTGAGTATAGTGAGGATTGAGGTTCGCCATAAAAACATAATAAACGGGCGACATTGAGCTGGGCGTTGAAATCGGCTCACTAAAACAATTCAGAGACACGAACTATGACAAAGTTAGCGTATGGATGCGCTGCCCTTGCCACGCTCCTGCTGGGTATTTCGCCCGTTGCCCAGGCGGAGCTTGAACCTATTTCTGATAACAGAATGGGGGAGGTTACCGGGCAGGCCTTTATGAACATCGAAAATATTCCCGGCAATGGGGTGGATTACACCCGAATGACGCTGGGCATTGATGTTGAAACCCGCGTTAATATTGACGACATTCAGGTCGGCCAGATTGATGGCGGCACTGACTTCTCCGCACAACACCTCGCGCTTGGCCATATCGCCCGCAACGACGGCGAAACCTTCAATGGCGTTACCTATAACGAAGGTGAGGCTATTCCTTTTGAAGCCCGTAAGCCCTATATCGAACTTGCCGAAGATTCTGCCGGGCTGAAGGGGTTTCGGATGGGGTTTGCGGAGGCTCGTGGGTCGGTTTCTTCTTATACTGCGAGTTTTAGTGGGGCTCTTCCGGGATTAAAGATCCGGGGTAGCGACGGTGAACTCTATGAAAGTGCTTTATTTGCGGGTGCAGGGGCTACCGAGACGAATTACCGGGCTACCCATGTAGGGCTGAAGATTCCGGGTGTCGACGTGACCTGTCAAACACCACAACTCTGTGCGCCCCTAACCAATCTCCGCTCAGTCATCGTTGGAGAAGACACCGGCGTCGAGGGCAGCAGTGCGTTTACAGACGCCTTTTTCATTGGTTTCCAACGTGACGGCATGGATTGGCAGAGCCTGGACGGTGCCAATACCATCAGTGCTGGCAAAGGCGTGTTCATCAACTTGCCGGTTAACATGACGGTTGATATGAGCAAGCTGGCTGGTGACGGTGTGGACCGCCTCCGCACCCATCAGGTCGATATGGGCAACAACCTGTTCTGACAGTTTCAAGCAAGTGGCCAGGATGCCGACATTACTTCTTCTGAATGGATTCAAATTTTTCTTTTACGCCAATGATCATCCTCCTGCCCACGTGCATGTGCTTAAAGGCGAGCGATGGGCTAAGATTGAAGTGGTTTCTTTGGCCGTCAAATACAGCACGCTGAAGAATCAGGAATTGAAAGAGTGTCTTTCGATTGTAGAGAGCCATCAGTCTGAGTTTCTGGAGAAATGGAATGCCTGGTTTCAAAGGTAAATCCGTTCACATTGATGATCGCCACCTGCACGTTGAGCTTGAGGACGGCCGGGTAATTTCCACGCCTGTGCATTGGTATCCGGAGTTGGAGAAGGCGTCTATTTCAGAAATTCGCCAGTACCGGTTTATTTGCGATGGCACAGGCATTGAGTGGCAAACGCTGGATTACCATCTGAGTATTGAGGCTATGTTGTCTGGTAATGCCCGGCAAACTGCTGCGTGATTTTGCTACACTCCTGCCTCATCTGATTCATTGATTCGCAGGAGTCTTCCTTTGATCCGCTCTTTCTACTGGCACGACTACGAAACCTTCGGCGTAGACCCGGTGCACGACCGCCCCTCCCAGTTTGCCGGTGTGCGCACGGATGCGGATCTGAATATCATCGAAGACCCGCTGGTGATCTACTGCAAGCCAGCGGATGACTACCTGCCTTCTCCCCAGGCCTGCCTGATTACCGGCATCACCCCGCAAAAAGCGCTGCAAGACGGCTACCCGGAGGCGGAGTTTATTGCCCAGATCAATGAGGCGTTCAGCCAGCCCGGCACCTGCGCAGTGGGCTACAACAGCCTGCGCTTTGATGATGAGGTGACCCGCCACACCCTGTACCGCAACCTGCGTGATCCATACGGCAGGGAATGGCAGAACGGCAATTCGCGCTGGGACATTATCGATATGGTGCGGCTGACTTACGCCCTGCGCCCGGAGGGTATCAACTGGCCGAAGAAAGAAGACGGCAGCCCCAGCTTCCGGCTGGAGGAGCTGACGGTGGCCAACGGCATTGCCCACGAAGCGGCTCACGATGCCATGTCTGATGTGTTGGCGACGATTGCCGTGGCCAAGCTGATCAAGGAAAAGCAGCCCAAGCTGTTCGACTTTGTACTCAAGCATAAAGATAAGCATTCCGCCCGCCAGATGCTGGATACCGCAACCCTGAAGCCGGTGTTCCATATTTCTGCCAAGTACCCGGCCACTCGCGGTTGCTGCGCGCTGGTGGCGCCGCTGGCGGATCATCCCACCAACAAAAACCAGGTAATTGTCTACGACTTGCGGGAAGACCCGAGCGAGCTGATCAACGCCAGTCCGGAGCAGATCCGTGAGCGGGTGTTTACTTCACAGGCGGAGCTGGGGGAGGGCGTCAGCCGGTTCCCGCTCAAGGGTGTGCAGGTCAATAAATGCCCGGTGCTGGCGCCGGCCAATATGCTGTCTACCTTATCCAAGGAACGGCTGGCGGAGCTGGAGCTGGACGGCGACGTACTGCGCGTGAACCTGGCCAAACTCCGCAACGCCCCGGACCTTTCCGCCCGCATTGCCCAGGCCTTCGACCGCCAGTTCGACGGCAGCGACCTGACTGACCCGGACGAGCAGCTCTACGCCGGCGGCTTTATCAGCAACACCGACCGCGAGAAGCTGAACTGGCTTATCTCCGAACCGGTGGAAACATTGGGTGAACAGGAAGTCCGCTTTGAAGACGAGCGCCTGCCGGAAATGCTCTTCCGCTACCGGGCCCGCAACTACCCGGCCACCCTGGATGGCGAGGAAATGGAACGCTGGGAGCAGTTCCGAAGCCAGCGGCTGATGAGCCCCAAGAAGGGCTGGCGCTCGCTGGAGGCTTATGGGATGGAGTTGCAGAAACTGGCGGCAGATCCGGAGCTTTCGGAGCGGAACCGGCAGATTCTGGAAGATTTGCACCTTTATGGGGAGTCTATTATTCCGTATATGTAAGGCATGTTTTGCCACGGAATCCATATATGGTCTCCTCCCCGCTTGCAAGGCCTCAGACGTTGTTGATGAGGGACAGGTTGCTGCCATATATCCGGCCTGTTAACGAGGCGGCGTTGCCGCCTCTGGCCTTGATGAGGATTCGCCGCG
>NZ_JADARC010000070.1:0-13115 GCF_016464245.1 Marinobacter sp. bablab_jr003 | reverse complement strand
TTGTGTCTTTCTTGCTCTGAGTTTAACCGCAGCTGGTTTATTTCGAGCAGGGTTTAGAAGAATATTTTTTAGACGGGTCCGCTTAGTTCTGATGGCGATTGCACATGGTTACACCGGAAGTCTTGGGAAAGTTAGATATTTTGAGGTTGATGCGTGAATCTTTATAAGAAGTTTTTTCCAAATCAGCGCTTAAGGTTAAAGATTTTGCACCTGCTTAAACCAATCCCCGACTCAGCTATGATACGAGTTCAATATTTTATAAAGACTGGTCGGTTTCTTAATTTGAAAGATCCTGCTCGATACACAGAAAAGATCCAGTGGTATAAGCTTAATTATAAAGATGAAAGGATAAAGGCTTGTTCTGATAAATATGATGTTCGAAGTTATGTTTTTTCAAAAGGGCTGGGGAGAATACTAAATCCTTTATATGGCGTTTGGCATTCGTTGGAAAGTTTTGATGTTTTAGAATTGCCTCAAAGTTTTATGCTTAAAGCCACGCATGGTTCTGGCACGAACCTTTTAGTTCGTGATAAGGGAGATTATAGCCAAGATGATCTGAGAAAGATTGTTAGGGAGTGGCTTTCCCATGATGCTGCCTGTGTCGGAAGAGAGTGGGGTTATAAGGGAATCAAGCCAAAGATTATTGCGGAAAAGATTCTGCCAAGAGACAAGAGGGGTGACTTGCCTGACTACAAGTTCTTCTGTTTTTCAGGGAAAGTCTATTGTCTCTATGTAATGCGTGACTATACAGATGACCACGCGCGAGGACAATTAGCATTCTTTGATAGAGATTTTGAACCTCTACATGTCTATCGTAAAGACTTTAGACCATTGGTCGATGAGGTTGAAAAGCCAAAAAACTTCCGAGCAATGGTGGAGATTGCAGAAATCCTGGCTGCAGAATTTCCCCATGTTCGCGTGGACCTCTACAATATTGATGGTGATATATTTTTTGGGGAGATGACATTTTATAATGCCAGTGGCTATACCTTGTTTGATCCCGATAGTTTTGATTTTCAACTAGGTCAAAGATTCGAGTTAAAACGTATCTCGTGAAAAATATCTATCAGGTTAAAAGCGCTGCAGCTTACAGGCGAATATGGGTTTCTTATTTTTTTGTTAAGGTGTTCTATCTTTTTTTTGCGAAGCTTGTGTTTGCAAAGTTAACCACTCTGGGGGATACGTTTCGGTACTTGAATGGCCCGACTGCTTTTCAATCGAACTGGCTGCTCTCATCGACGGCAATGATGGATACGGTTGCATCTAGTTTTGCTGTGGTTTTGGGAAAGTTTTTGGGTAGTTTTCCATTTTTGATTATATCGTTCTTCGGTGTCTACTACCCCATTTCAAAGTTGAATATCAGCAAAAAAAACTTGCTGATATTGATTGCCTTTTTGTCTTTGCCCAGCTTTGGTGTTTGGACTTCAATCGCATCAAAAGAAGCTGTCGGCGTCTTTTATATGGGCGTTATTCTGGCTGCATACATGGACCTTTGGAATCGGGAGCGTATTTCTAATAAAATTTTGTTGGTCTTTGCTGTTTATCTATGTTTTATTTTTAAGCCTCAGTATATGATTGGAATTTCTGCGCTTTTTTTGTACACGTATATTGGCAGGCGCTTTTCAGTCGGCGCCGCTGAGAAGCTAGTTGTGTTTATACTCTCAGTTTTGATTGCGGTTTTGGTACTTTATTATTTTAGAGATGAAATTGATCGTTTGTCTAAGATTATGCCCCTGCATTTTTCAGAGCGTGGAGGAGCTACTCGTGAGAACACAATATGGGTCGAGCAATATGATTTTTTTAAGAATGCGTGGTATGGGATGTATATCGGATTTGTCGGCCCAACTCTTGATGAAGCATTTTCAAAAGCCACTCACTTAATGGCTTGGTTAGAAAGTATGACAATATTGACAGGATTTTTTTGGTGTATGTATAAGTATTTTTATGTTTCGCTTCGCGTTTCACGTTTTAATTTGATGTTTTTATGTGGCTTTGCGCTAGCTTCATTTTGGATTTTGTTTGTTCATTATCCTTTTTCCGCCATAAATCCAGGTAGTGCTATTAGGTATCGAGAGTCGTTCTATGCCTTTCTTGTAATTCTGTTCTATTTTATGTATTCGAATGCTATCTCCCCATATGTGTGTCAATCTAAGTCTCGAAATTATAATCCAGGTGGCTCTCATTGAAAGTCTGTTTTTTAGCTAATACTGCGTGGTATCTTAAGAACTTCCGAGAAACAACTATCAATGCTTTTATTGAGAGTGGGCACGAAGTTTCCTTGCTGTGTCCAGAGCGGACCGGAAATGAGCTGCTTAACGAGCTTTCATGTAAGGTTTTCACCTTTAATTTAGATAACGTAGGCACCAACCCTGTGCGTGAAGCTCAATCGTTGCTCCAGGTTTACGCATGTATAAAAAAATTAAAGCCTGATCTGGTGTATACATTTAACCCAAAAACAAATCTCTACGGTTTGCTGAGTTGCCGATTGCTTGGCATTTCCTGCATTCCAAATGTCTCAGGTACGGGTAATGCCGGTGAATTATCGGGTTGGAAGGCGCTTGTTTACCGTTCTGTGTTGGGAGTCGCTTTCAAGTCCGCCAGCCATGTTTTTTTTCAGAATAATAGTGATATGAACGAGTTTCAGCGGTTCGGGGTTCTGCGAGATGGTCGCTTCAGTAGGTTGCCCGGTTCGGGGGTGGATGTTGATCGGTTTTGCCCCAGTGTGAAGGCTGGCAGGAAACCCTTCATCTTTTTGTTGGCTTGTCGGCTTATTGTGCAAAAGGGCGTGATTGAGTATCTGCAGGCAGCTGAACGCATTCTAAACGATAGGGGCGATTGTCAGTTTTGGTTAGCGGGTGTCGCAGATAAGACGAAACGTGCCGTACCCCGCGAGTTTATCTCAGACTTCGAAAAGCGAGGCATTATCAAATTTCTTGGTAATGTGGGGCAGATGGAAAAGGTCTTGCGTGAGGTAGATTGTTTGGTTTTACCAAGTTGGTATCCAGAAGGTGTTCCACGGACCTTGCTTGAGGGCGCCGCGGCCGGGAAACCTCTGATCACTACGGACCGCCCGGGTTGTCGAGATGTGGTAGTTGAGGGGAAAAATGGTTTTTACGTGGAGGTTAAGTCTGTGAACTCACTTGTGAATGCCATGGAGAGGGTTCTCGAGCTATCAGGTGAAGAACTAGAAGCGATGGGGAAGGCCTCTCGGTCTCTTGCAGAAGACGTGTTTGACGAACGAAAAGTGATAGGTGAGTATTTGAAATTTGCTGAGATCAGGCGTCCAAGCGAATGAGAAGTACCGTTGGTTAGTGGCACTCCGGCCGAGGTTTTGTGTGTTTCTAAAATGTTCGGTACATCATGTTCGTAGTCTCCAAGGTTGCCATTGCTCTGATTTCTCCTTTGGGTTTCTCGCTCTTTGGTGGTTTGCTGGCTCTTGTTGTAGCTCTTATGGGGCGCCAACGTCGTTTAGCCGTGTGGATTGGTGCTTTGGCGTTAACTTGGTTGTGGTTCTGGTCCTTGCCTTTGGCTAGCCACTGGGTACGCGGCTACCTGGAAGATCAACACCCGCCCACGGCGGTTCATGAAGTTCCCCAGGCGGAGGCTATTGTGGTGTTGGGCGGCGGCGTGTCGCCTGCGGGCCACGGTGATCTGTATCCGAACCTGGAGTCCGGTGCTGATCGGGTTTGGCATGCCGCCCGGTTGTTTCATGCTTCTAAAGCACCGCTAGTGTTGCTAATCGGTGGCAGCGATCCTTCGCACAGTGCTGCGTCTGAAGCTGAAGCTATGGGCCAGTTTATGCGGGATCTGGGAGTTCCCGGCCAGGCCTTGGTTCTGGAAAATCGGAGCCGGAATACCAGCCAGAATGCAGAGTATTCTGCTGAGATTCTTGCAGAGCAGGGCGTTAACCGGATTCTGCTGGTTACTTCTGCCTATCACATGCCAAGGGCGAAGGGATTATTCGAGGCTCAGGGCCTGGAGGTTATTCCGGTTGCTACCGACCACGAGGTGCTGTCCCGGCCTTTGTGGCGAAACCTGCTCCCTGAAACCAGTGCGCTGGATGGAAGTAGCCGGGCGATCAAAGAGATTGTCGGGCGTTTGGTGGGGCGCTAACTATCTCTTCCGTATTTTTTGTGTCTTTTCGTGGTTTTCGTGGCCAATAAATTCTAAAAGGTTCTCTGATGCTCTCTGCTGATAATCGGCGCTACCCGCAACTTCTCGACCAACTCCCCAAACAACCCAAAACCTGGCTAATCACCGGCGCAGCCGGCTTCATCGGCTCCAACCTGCTGGAGCACCTGCTGAAGCTGAACCAGCGCGTGGTCGGGCTGGACAACTTTGCCACCGGCTATCAGCGCAACCTGGACGAGGTTCGCAGCCTGGTGTCTGCAGAGCAGTGGGCGCGGTTTCAGTTTATCGAGGGCGATATCCGTAATCTTGAGGATTGTGCCCGCGCCTGCGAGGGCGTGGATTACGTGCTGCACCAGGCGGCACTGGGTTCGGTGCCCCGGTCTTTGAATGACCCCATTACCACCAATTCGGCCAATATTGATGGTTTTCTGAACATGCTGGTGGCAGCGAGGGATGCGGGGGTGAAGAGTTTCACTTATGCGGCGTCCAGCTCTACCTATGGCGACCACCCGGCGTTGCCGAAGGTGGAGGAGAACATTGGCAAGCCGTTGTCGCCTTATGCGGTCACCAAGTATGTGAATGAGCTGTATGCGGAGGTGTTCGCCCGCAGTTACGGCTTCAAGGCCATTGGCCTGCGTTACTTCAATGTGTTCGGCAAGCGGCAGGACCCGGACGGTGCCTATGCCGCCGTTATCCCGAAATGGACCGCCGCCATGGTGCGCGGTGAGGATGTGTTCATCAACGGCGATGGTGAAACCAGCCGGGATTTCTGTTTTATCGAGAATGCGGTGCAGGCCAACCTGCTGGCGGCCACGGCGGAGGATTCTGCCAAAAACGAGGTTTACAACGTGGCGGTGGGTGACCGCACTACGCTGAATGATCTGTTCGCGGCGCTGAAGAGTGCCCTGGCGGAGAATGGCGTGGTGTACGACAAAGCGCCGGTGTACCGGGACTTCCGGCCGGGGGATGTTCGGCATTCTCAGGCGAATATTGGTAAGGCGGCGAGTAAGCTTGGTTATGCGCCGGAGTTTAAGATTTTAGAGGGGATTGCCAGGGCCATGCCTTGGTATCTGGAGCATTGAGCGGGCAGGGTAACCGGGTGATTTGTCTGTCTCCGCCGGATGATTTCAGCCAGCGCCTGGTGTGAGGCCCATGTGCTGGTGTTGCCCTCTTACCGCGAAGGCATGCCCCGCACCGTTCTGGAAGCCGCCGCCATGGGCCGCCCGGCCATAGTGACCGACGTGCCCGGCTGCCGCCATGCCATAGAGCCGGAGGTGACCGGTTGGTTGTGTGAGGTGCGCAGTGCGGAGTCTTTGGCCGGGGTTATGCGGCGGGTTGTGGGGATGGATGCTGCTGAGGTGCAGAGGGCTGGGGATGCGGCTCGGGGGAGGATGGAGCGGGAGTTTAGTGAGGATTTGGTGGTTCGCGCCTACTTGGAGTGTTTATGAAGGTTTATGATGTATTCAACGGCGACGCAGACGGAATCTGCGCGCTGATTCAACTCCGCCTGGCGGAGCCGTGTGATTCCACTCTGGTCACCGGTGTTAAGCGGGACATCGCATTGGCTCAGCGAGTGCCGGCGGAATCGCCTGCCCGGGTAAACATTCTGGATATCAGCCTGGACAAAAACCGCGAAGCGGTGGATGGCTTGCTAGCCGCAGGCTGTTCGGTGTTCTATGTGGACCACCACTTCCCCGGGGAAACCCTGCCGGATGCGCCGGGCTTTACCGCGTTGATTGATACCCAGCCCACCACGTGCACCAGTTTGTTGGTGGATCAGCATTTGGCCGGGCGGTTTCATAACTGGGCTATTGCTGCGGCGTTTGGGGATAACCTGAATGCGGTGGCTGAAGAGCTGGCTGCAAAGGCGGGATTGAGTGCTGAGCAGGCTGAAGCCCTGAAGACTCTGGGTGTATGCATCAATTACAACGGCTACGGTGCCACGCTGGAGGATTTGCACTTTCATCCGGCAGATTTATACCGGGAGTTTGTGCAGTTTGACGACCCGCTGGATTTGATTGCCAGCGAGCCTGCTGCCTGGCAGAAGCTACGGGATGGTTATCAATTGGATATGGCCGAAGGGCTGGCTGCGCCGGTGCTGAATGAAACGGCAACGTCGTTGGTGGTAAAGTTGCCCGACCAAGCCTGGGCCCGTCGGGTGAGTGGCGTGCTGGGTAATGAGCTGGCTAACCGTAACCCGGATAAGGCTTGTGCCATTGTGACCGAAAAGGCCGATGGTGCTTATCTGGTGAGTATTCGTGCGCCTTTGAACAACCGCACCGGGGCTGATGACGTAGCGCGGCAGTTTCCGACCGGTGGCGGGCGTAAGGCGGCGGCCGGGATTAATGATTTGCCGGCGGAGCAGTTGGATGCGTTTGTTGGCGTGATGTCTGAGTTTTGGGCTGACTGATTTTTTGCCACGAAATCCACGAAAAAACACGAACAAAGAATACTGATTAGATAAAGAAAAGCGTTTTTGTCTTTTATTTCGTGTTCTTTCGTGGATTTCGTGGCCAAACAAATAAATGGAAGAGTAATGACTTTAACACCCCCCAAGAAAACCCACCTCAAGCAGCTTGAGGCAGAGTCAATTCATATCATTCGAGAAGTGGCCGCTGAGTTTGATAACCCGGTGATGCTGTACTCCATCGGTAAAGACTCCGCGGTGATGCTGCATCTTGCCATGAAGGCCTTCGCGCCTGGCAGGCCGCCGTTTCCCCTGATGCATGTAGACACCACCTGGAAGTTTCGGGAGATGATCACCTTTCGGGACAAGATGGCTGAGAAGCTGGGTATGAAGCTGATTGTTCATACCAACCAGGAAGGCGTGGAGCAGGGCATTGGGCCGTTTACCCATGGCAGTGCCAAGCACACCGATGTGATGAAAACCCAGGCGCTGAAGCAGGCGCTGGACAAGTACGGCTTTGATGCGGCCTTTGGGGGCGCACGGCGCGATGAGGAGAAGTCCCGGGCCAAGGAGCGGGTGTATTCGTTCCGCGACAAGTTCCACCGCTGGGACCCGAAAAACCAGCGCCCGGAGTTGTGGAGCCTGTACAACGGCAAGGTGAACAAGGGCGAGAGCATTCGCGTGTTCCCGCTGTCCAACTGGACTGAGTTGGATATCTGGCAGTACATCTATCTGGAAAATATCGACATTGTGCCCCTGTACTACGCGGCCGAGCGCCCGGTGGTGGAGCGCGACGGCACGCTGATTATGGTGGACGACGACCGTATGCCGCTGGAACCGGGCGAAACGCCGGAAATGAAGATGGTGCGCTTCCGCACTCTGGGTTGCTACCCGCTGACCGGCGCGGTGGAATCCGAAGCGGCGACCTTGCCGGACATCATTCAGGAAATGCTGCTGACCACTACATCCGAACGCCAGGGCCGGGTGATTGACCACGACGGTGCAGCCTCTATGGAACAGAAGAAGCGGGAGGGCTATTTCTAATGTCGCACGCATCGGTTTTGATTGAAAAAGACATCCTCGCGTATCTGGACCAGCACGAGAATAAAGACCTGTTGCGGTTTTTGACCTGCGGCAGTGTGGACGACGGCAAATCCACCCTGATTGGCCGTCTGCTGTTCGATTCCAAGCTGATTTTTGAAGACCACCTAGCGGCGTTGCATAAAGACAACGAGCGCCAGGGTAATGCCGGCGAAGCGTTGGACCTGGCCCTGCTAGTGGACGGCCTGGCTTCCGAGCGGGAACAGGGCATTACCATTGATGTGGCCTATCGTTACTTCAGCACCGATAAGCGCAAGTTCATCATCGCGGATTGCCCGGGCCACGAGCAGTACACCCGCAATATGGCCACCGGTGCGTCTACCTGCGACCTCGCCGTGGTGATGATCGACGCCCGCAAAGGTGTGCTCACCCAATCCCGCCGGCACAGCTTTATTGTCAGCCTGCTGGGCCTGAAGCATGTGGTAGTGGCCATCAACAAGATGGATCTGGTGGAGTTCAGTGAAGAGCGCTTTAACGAGATCCGCGCCGAATACCAGAAGCTGGCCGATCAGTTGGGTCTGCAAGACGTTTACTATGTGCCAATTTCCGCCCTGAACGGCGACAACGTGGTAAACCGTAGCGAGCAAACGCCCTGGTACCACGGTGAGACCCTGATGACGATTCTGGAGCAGGTTGAACTGCGTAAAGACCAGAACGTGGAAGATTTCCGTTTCCCGGTGCAGTTTGTGAACCGTCCGAACCTGGATTTCCGGGGCTATTGCGGCACCGTGGCCAGTGGTGTGGTGCATAAGGGCGATGAGCTGGCGGTGCTGCCGTCTGGCAAGGCTTCCCGGGTGAAGGGTATTCACACCTACGAAGGCGAGGTTCCCCGTGCCTGGCCGGGCGATGCGGTGACCATCACCCTGGAAGACGAAATTGATATCTCCCGGGGCGATTTGCTGGTGCACGCTAATCAGCAGCCGGATATGGGCCAGCGTTTCGCCGCCCATGTGGTGTGGATGAATGAAAAAGCCCTGGTGCCGGGCCGTGAGTACGGCATCAAAATCGGCACCAAGGTAACCGGCTGCTTTGTGAACAAGGTGCTGGAAGAGGTGGATGTAAATACCCTGGAGCGCAGCACCAACGTGGCCGGCGGGCTGGAACTGAATGCCATTGGCCTGTGTGATGTGGAGCTGTCTGAGGCTGTAGTGGTTGAAGACTACAAAAACCACCCGGGTACTGGTGCGTTTATCCTGATTGACCGGCTGACGAATGTGACCGTGGCTGCTGGGATGGTTGAGCGGGCACTGGACGCTACCGGGGAGTTGCCGAAGCGAGAATATTCGGAGGCTGAGCGGAATCTGAATAAGTTTATCCGTGAGAATTATCCCGAGTGGGGGTGTAAGGCGGTATGAGCAACATAGTCTGGCACAACCACAAAGTTACCCGCGCGGACCGCGCCAGTAACAAAAACCAGAAGCCCTGCCTGCTCTGGTTTACCGGCTTGAGCGGCAGTGGCAAATCCACCATCGCCAATGCCCTGGACGTTGCCCTGCACGAGCGGGGCTATCACACCTTCCTGCTGGACGGCGACAACGTGCGCCATGGCCTGTGCAAGGATCTGGGTTTCTCCGACGACGACCGGGTAGAAAATATCCGCCGCATTGGCGAGGTGAGCAAGCTGTTTGCCGATGCCGGCCTGATCGTGCTCAGCGCCTTCATCAGCCCCTTCACCAGCGACCGCCGCCTGGTACGCAACCTGTTCCCGGCTGGCGAGTTCATTGAGGTGTTCATGGATACCCCCCTGGACACCTGCGAAGACCGGGACCCGAAAGGCCTGTACCAGAAAGCGCGGGCAGGTGAGATCAAGCACTTCACCGGCATTACTTCCCCCTATGAGACTCCGGAACGCCCGGAAGTTCGGCTGGACACTTCTGCCATGACGGTGGAGCAGTGTGTGGAGTCTCTGATCGAATACCTCCGGCACCGCGAACTTATTAAATAACGGGGTCAGACCCCCGATACATTTTGCTCCGGCAAATGTATCGGGGGTCTGACCCCAATTCAGGCTTGGTTGCATGGATTGGCAGGCTGTTCTTACTTTGATGACGCTGGCAGGGGTGCTGGGCACGCTGGCGCTTACCCGCATAGCGGCCGATTTGGTGCTGATGTCGGCGCTTGCGTTGTTGTTGTTCACCGGGATTCTGGGGCCGGTTCAGGCGCTGGCAGGGTTTGCTAATCCGGGGGTGATTACCATTGCTACCTTGTACGTGGTGGCGGCCGGCTTGAAGGAAACCGGGGCGGTGCAGTGGATTGCCCGCATGCTGTTGGGGCACCCGAAATCCCAGCGTGGCGCGCAGGTACGGATGATTGCGCCCACGGGTATTTTGAGTGCCTTTATGAACAACACGGCTGTGGTGGCGATGTTCATTCCGGCTATTCAGGACTGGGCCCAGCGCCTGGGTATTCCTGCGTCCAAGCTTCTTCTTCCCCTCAGTTACGCAGCCATTCTGGGTGGCACCTGCACGTTGATTGGCACCAGCACCAACCTGGTGGTGGATGGGATGTTGCAGAGTACGCTGGGGATCAACCTGGGGCTTTTTGAACTGGCCTGGGTGGGTATTCCGTTGCTGGTGATTGGCGGTGCCTTTCTGGTGCTGTTTGGCCACCGGTTGCTGCCAGACCGTGGCGGCATTTCTGAAGAGCTGGATCTGGTTCGGGAATACGGCGTGGAAATGGAAGTGGCCAGCCCTGGGCCGCTGGCGGGCAAAACGGTGGCAGAAGCCGGGTTGCGCGCGCTGAGCTATGGCTACCTGACGGAGATCGATCGCAATGGCCGGCTGATTACGGCAGTAGAGCCGGACAGAACCCTGCAGGCTGGCGATAAGCTGTACTTTGTGGGGGCGCCGGAATGTGCCAGTGAGCTGCGGCGGATTCAGGGGCTGAAACCTGCCAATGGCAGTGTGCACAAGCTGGAGGTGGAGAACCATCAGCGTTGCCTGGTGGAGGTGGTGCTGGGGCCGGAGTTCTCGGCCTTGGGGCAAACCATCCGCGACAGTCGGTTTCGTACCCGTTTTAATGCAGTTATTTTGTCGGTATCCCGCGAGGGCCGGCGGGTGCCGGGTAAGCTGGGTGATATTACCTTCCGCATGGGGGATACCCTGCTGCTGGAAGCCAGTGAACAGTTTGTGGCGCAATACCGCTTCCGCCGGGACTTTTTGTTGGTCAGCGCCCTGAACGATTCTACCCCGCCGGATTTTCACAAAGCGCCCCGTGCGCTGGGGATTCTGGGGGTGATGGTGTTGCTGAGTGCCTCCGGGCTGCTGTCGATTCTTGAAGCGGCTTTCCTGGCGGCTGGTGGCATGATTCTGGCAGGCTGCCTGACTGCAAGCCGCGCCCGCCGAAGTGTCGATTTGCCAGTGTTGGTGGTGATTGCAGCGTCTTTCGCGCTTGGCAATGCCATGACGGCAACCGGTGCCGCAGAGTGGGTGGCCAGCAGCCTGCTGAGCTTCGGCCCGCTCACGCCCTGGGTGGCGTTGGCTCTGGTGTATGTGCTGACCGCTGCATTCACCGAAATGATCACCAACAACGCTGCTGCGGTGCTGATGTTCCCCATCGCCCTGGCCATTTCTGAGCAGCTGGGTGTAAGCGTGCTGCCCTTCGCCATTGCGGTGATGTTTGCTGCTTCTGCTTCGTTTATCACGCCGTTGGGGTACCAGACCAACCTGATGGTGTATGGCCCCGGGCGGTATCGGTTTACGGACTATGTTCGGATTGGCACGCCGTTGTCGCTACTGGTTGGGGTTGTGGCGGTTGGGTTGATACCGTTGGTTTGGGGGTTTTGAGTCTGGTGCTACAAAAGGAATTCCAATTAACTCCAGGGAACAGGAGGCACTATGAAAAACATCATCATTTGTTCAGACGGAACCTGGCAATCGCCGGAATCCGACACCTCTACCCACGTTCTGCGCCTGGCTGAGGGCATTGCCCCGGAAGATGCGGCCGGTAACAAGCAGGTGGTGTTTTACGACTGGGGTGTGGGTTCGGAGGGGGACAAGTTCTCCGGCGGTATTACCGGCAAGGGCATCGACAAGAACATTCAGGATTGCTACCGCTTTGTGGTGCATAACTACGAGCCGGGGGATGCGCTGTATCTGTTCGGGTTCAGCCGCGGTGCCTACACGGTGCGCTCGCTGGCGGGGCTGATTCGCAACTGCGGGATTTTGCGGCGCGAGCATGCCGAGAAGGTGGGCCATGCCTATGCCCTGTACCGCAACCGAGGCCCGGCCTCTGCCCCCGGGCGGCAGAAGGCGGAGACCTTCCGCAAGAATTACGCGGTGGCGGATGTAAGCCGTATTCATTTTATCGGGGTGTTCGATACCGTCGGCGCCCTGGGCATTCCCGCGCCGTTTCTGGGTACCCTGGGTACCAGCCGCTACCTGTTCCACGACACCGAGCCCAGCCGCATCATCAACCACGCCCGCCATGCGGTGGCCATAGACGAAAACCGGCAGGATTTCGAGCCTACCCTGTGGAGCCCCAAGGCGGGGATTGATTTGAAGCAGGTGTGGTTTGCCGGTGTGCATACCGACATCGGCGGTGGCTACCCGGACCACGCCCTGGGCGATATCCCCGGAGAGTGGATGGCCAGGGAAGCCCAGGCCTGCGGCTTGGGCCTGGAACCCCACTTCCTCCTGCGCCTGAACCCGGATTATGCAGGGCGGCAGCATAATGAGTACAAGGGCTTCTATAAGGCCATGGGGCGCAAGCATGTGCGGGCGGTTGAGTCGGTGGTGCATGAAAGCGTACGGCGGCGGTGGGAGGATGATTCGGTGCGGTACAAGAGCCCTGGGTTGGGGGAGTTGGTTGGGCGTTTGGGGTGGGGTGGTGTGAGTTTGGTTGGTACGGATTAAAGGTTTTTTGCCACGGACGCTCACGGACAAGGAAGTGAATAGTTTTTTGTTTTTCGTCCGTGTGGGTCCGTGAGTGTCCGTGGCCAGAAAAGGAATTTCAATTAACTCCAGGGAATAGGAGGCACTATGAAAACGTCATCATTTGTCCGCTATTTGCGTTACAATGTCTGACAACGTAAGACAAGTGGAGCGCATCATGAAAACCGAGATGCTTAGTACCCGTATAGACCACGACACCAAGGTTGCGTTCTCGCACATTTGTGACGAGGTTGGCCTTAGCCCTTCACAGGCCATCAAGTTGTTTGCCCGGGCGGTTATTAATCACGGCGGCATCCCCTTTGAGATCAAGGTGCCTCAGCCGAACGAAACAAGCATTGCTGCCATGCAGGAACTCAGGGAAGGGAGGGGGCACCGTGCGGAGTCGCTGGATGGCCTGTTAGAAGAGCTCACGGATGGCAAAATCGCGCATGCACAGCCTTGAATAGAGTTATGGTGATTTCTGGTGTATGGAAGCAGGCTGAAGGGGTGGCGTATCCTGTTGGTTGATCACCGCCAAGATCACAACCAACAGAGGAATGATACGCCATGTCCGAGTCTAACCTGCATGCTCTTTCACAACCAGA
>NZ_JADARC010000069.1:0-282 GCF_016464245.1 Marinobacter sp. bablab_jr003 | reverse complement strand
TCGGTTTTGCGGAGGTAACAACTTATTTAAAACGGCCGCTTTACGTTCTTCGGAATAACGTGGCATGAATGCTCCCATGCCGCCCCGACTAGTGAAATTCAGGCTAAATCGCCAACTGGACAACTAGGCTGACAGAGGGGGCAAGCCGCGATAGCGAACTTTGCTATAGCCAAAGACCTGCTTGATGTACCGGAATGGGTGTTCCACTTTGGCCCGGGCGCTGGCTTTGAGCTTCTCGGCCTTTAGCTTTCGGTCGTCCAGTTTTTTACGAGAACCGGGGCG
>NZ_JADARC010000068.1:0-22064 GCF_016464245.1 Marinobacter sp. bablab_jr003 | reverse complement strand
TCGGTTTTGCGGAGGTAACAACTTATTTAAAACGGCCGCTTTACGTTCTTCGGAATAACGTGGCATGAATGCTCCCATGCCGCCCCGACTAGTGAAATTCAGGCTAAATCGCCAACTGGACAACTAGGCTGACAGAGGGGGTCCTCGTGCAATCAATGGTCCAGAATTTTTTTGCCAATAATACCTTATTCGACTGTCTTTGAGGTTGCGGACTATTTCTTCACTTTTATCTTTTCCACCATCATCTACAACAATTACTTCGAAATCGGAAAATGTTTGAGCAAGAATTGCTTCTAAACACAGTTTGAGCTTATCTCGGCGGTTATAGGTCGGCACCAAAACCGAAAACTTGGGAATTTTTCTCACTTCGAAAAGTCCTTTTCATTATATAAGTTTTGGATTTTCGAAAAAAATTTATCCAAGCTGAAGTTATCAAGCACTCTTTGCCTAGCTTTGACCGCAAAATAATGTCTCAGCTTTCGATTAGAAATGAGAAGGTTGATTTTCGCCGCCAACTCGTCTGCGGAAGATGGCTTAACCAATAATCCACTTTCCCCATCTACAATCGCCTCTGGAATTCCATTTACATTTGTTGAAATTATCGGTTTAGCAAAAGCCATTGCTTCCAGAATTGAAACCGGAAATCCTTCCTGGTGTGAGGCGCATACGACTAAGTCCAAGTCGTTAAGATAATCCCAAATATTATCTATATGACCGTGAAAAAAAACGAAATCTTGTAACCCATCCTGCTCCACCCGCTTTCGTAGTATTAACTTCCTTGATTCACCAAAAAAATCATCTCCAATGATATGCAAAAGTATGTCTGGATTGGTGATTCTAACGATATTGATAGCATCAATAAGATCGTCATGTCCCTTAAACTTTTGGAGGTTCCCAATTATTCCAATATTAAATCGGCCTTTGGGCAGAAAGGCTTGGTCGGTTATCCTAGGTCTGAAGAGCTCGGTATCAACGCCATTGTGAATTACTATGTGTTCTGAATGCCCTAGTTTTGGCTTGACTAGAGGTGAAACAGAATCATAAAAATCTTGACTACAATAGATGAAGCAACATCTTTTTGGTTTTGCTTTGAAAATCCAGGCTAACGTCGTGGTCTCGATCGCGCAATGAACGTGGCAAATTAATGGTATAAAGAGTGTATTCGCGGCGGCAATTAACGTTCGAGTAACAAAGAGATCACCCGTATGAATAAGGTCTATCTCATGCTTTCGTAGAAATTTAAGCCAACGCAGATAGCCCTTTAGCGTCTGGATCGGTTTCTTTAGATCGGGCTGACAAATATTTAAAGCGAATGTCGCGGCTCCGATCTCTCTAGCAAACTCAAGGAAAGGCCCTTCCTCAGGTGTCACTAGGAATGCACGATGTGAACCCTTTCCAAGTCCTCGAATTATGTCTAAAGTTACGCGTTCCGCCCCACCAATTTTGCCAACGTTATGGACGTAAAGTATGTTCACGTTTAGGCCCCTGACGCACCAGTGAATTTCTTATTCAAGTTTTGTAATACCTTGCCGCGAAAAGGTGTGATTTTCCCCAGAGACGAAAGTTTTACGCCTTGTCGAAGGATATTCCGGTTGATCTCTTCCATGGTATCTGGCCACTCCGAGTAAGGCAGCGCATCAAGATAAGGTTCCTGTAGTTGCCCAGTTTTATACCTGCATATCCGACTGACATAAAGACGAATGTCTTCAACCTTCCAGGGCTTAAGGCTTTCAAATTCGTAACCAACGCCTTCAATGAAAGTCACTCTATGCTGATAATCATCCTTTTCATCTTTTAAGTCATCATTAATCATCTTCGTGATCTGCGCATCAATCCAGCTTAAACCAATTGGCAAGCGGGTTTTGTTTTTTACTATCCTTCGACTAAAGTCGTCCGTAAGACCATAAAGACAGCCGAAAAGACACGAATACAGCTTCGTTAGCTCCTCATACTGTTTTATATTACGGCCTGTCAGAGGCAAGCCTGCAACTGCATTTTTACCCTCTGACTTCAACAGTTTTTCGAACAAAAGTGGGAATGCGTTCTTTGTAAAAGTGACATCACTATCAACAAAAAAATGCACATCGGCCACTGGCAGATGGTGATAGATATACTGATTCCAAGCGTTACATTTATCGCCAAGCGAAAGCTCAATCACGGAATGAGCAGTTGTTGCGTTTTTTAGCGCCTGTTTAGCCACCTCAACCGTCCGATCTGTGCAGCCATTGGCAACGATCGTCAATCTAGTAAGGCGGTGATCACAGTTGGCTAGAATACTCGCGATAGTATCGCCTACTGTATTTTCTTCGTTATATGCGAAACTCACGACTGAATAGCACTCGCTCATTTAGAGCCTCCTAATTGCGCAAATACTTTACTCGCCCGATCCCTATGCTTTTCCCACGTCAGGGCTTTCAAAACTTGTCGCCTGCAGGCGTCTGGTTGAAAGCGGCCTTCCTTCATGCCTCTCTTGACTGAAAGAAGCGCATCAGCAATACGCTCAGGATTCGTGCAGTCTGCAATAAGGCCCGTAGTTCCATTGTCCATGGTTTCTGCAGTACCACCCGAGTCACCGGCGATCACCGGTTTACCGCTCGCCTGGGCTTCCACCAGTACCATCCCGAACCCTTCGATGTCGTTACCGTCGGATCGGTTCGGCAATATGAAAATGTCGCACTGCTGGTAGCAGCGGATCAGGTCACCGTCCTCAATTTCGTTCAGAAACTGTACCTGGTCCTCCAGGCCAAGTTTGTGTACCTCGGCTAACAGGTTTGGGTAGTTATCGCCCTGCCCCACGATGGCGTAGAGGATGTTAGGTATTTCCTTCTTGATCTGGGGAATAGCCTCGATCATTTTGTCGTGGCCTTTACGGCGCTGGAGCCGGCCCACCGTTAAGCAAACGAAACGGTTTTCCCAACCGAACCTTTTCCGGAAGGCCGGATCTGGCGATGCGGGACGGAAGGTTTGTTCGTCAACGCCCGGATTGATCACTTCAATCTTTTTGGCCGGCACATGCCAATGCTCCATAAGCAGTGACTTGGTATTCTGGCTGTTGCAAATAAGCCGGTCGGCGCCACGCAAAACTCGATTCACTATCCAGGTGAGCTCCCGGCTTGTGCGGGCCACTTCAATATCCTCACCGTGTACGTAACAGAGCAGTGGTTTGCCCAACAGCCTGGCCAGAAGCAGGCCGATGAATCCTTCCGGAATGGTGCGTCCACAGTGAATTTGGCTTACACCATTCGGTTTTAATCGCAGAATACGCATCAGAGTCCGCGCGTAAAGAACGAATCCGGTAACGCTCAACAGGCCCCAGCTTTGTGATGCCATAGCGATCCTGTGTATGCGTTGGGGGAATTCTGCATCCACCCTTTGGTCGCCCGGGTCGGCATTATCCTGTGTCACGATGGTTACCGTGCCGGGCTCAAGCCTGCGATAAAGTTCATAAAACCAGCGGCCACTGCCTCCATGGCGGGGCGGGAAGATTTCGCTGAGCAGCAATATCGACATCAATCCGTTCCACTCATGTAATTTTCCCACCAGATCTCATACATCAGCATAGTCCAGAGCACCGGCGAGTGGTCGAACAATCCTCTCTGGTGCTGGTCCCATATCAGTCTGATGTGGTCTTTTCGGAACACCTGGCCCAGGCCCTGCCCTTTTTCAAAAAAATGCGCTTCGGCAATGGCCTTTAATTCTCCCCGGAACCAGTCCGCCAGAGGCGTGGCGAAGCCCATTTTTTTGCGGTTCAGAATCTCCGGCGGCAATAGCGGCTCAAGCGCCTCGCGCAGCACAATCTTTTTGTCGCCCTTGTTGAATTTAAGCTCGGACGGAAGACGGTTGGCGAACTCGATGATGCGATAATCCAGCAGGGGCGAACGCAGCTCCAGGGAATTGGCCATGCTCATGCGGTCTGCCTTCACCAGTATGTCGCCGGGCAGGAAGGTTCGCATGTCGGTATACAGAATCTTCGCCAGATGGTCTTCGGCGTCACACTGGTTGTACACCTGCTCTGTGAGTTCACTGGGGTGGTAATCAGCCAGGTCTTTTCGGAAATCTTCGTTCAGCAGTAGTTGCCAGATGTGGTCATCAATGAACGTATTGGTTACGTAGAAGGCTTTCGCCGGGTCGAGGCTCAGGCTGTGCATCAATGAGCTTGCCCTGCGCAGGAGCTTTCCGGGTATTTTGCGTAAACCGGGTGCCAGGTCGCCCATGACCGAGCGCACAGACGACGGAAACTTCTGCCGTAGCTGGTTTTCGCGCCAATCGGTGGCGTATTTTTCATAACCGGCGAAGATTTCATCGCCGCCGTCCCCTGTCAGGGCTACCGTTACGTCCTTCCTGGCCAATTCGGAGACCAGAAAGGTCGGTACCAGAGATGAATCTGCAAAAGGCTCATCCAGAAACCGGCAGATATCCAGCAGGCGCTCCGCAACGCCGTCCTCCACCGTGTGTTCCCGATGATCGGTCCGGTACTGGTTCGCCACGGCCTGTGCGAATTCGGTTTCGTTGAAGTCTTTCTCTTTAAAACCGATTGAGCAGGTGGTTACGGTATGCCCGCCCTTTGCCATCATCGCGACTACACCGCTTGAATCCACTCCGCCACTCAAAAAGGCGCCCAACGGCACGTCACTGATCATGCGTTGCCTGGTGGCATCTTCCAGTAAATCCAGCAGTTGGCCTTTTGCATCTTCCATGCTCAGGGACTCAGGCTCGCCCATTTCCGGTGACCAGTAGCGGCGCAGCGTTGTCTTGCCGGCGTTAGTGCGGTGCAAGTGGCTGCCCGGTTCCAGTTTGTAGATGTTTTTGAAGATGGTTTTCGGGTCCGGCACGTACTGGTAGGCGAAGAAATCGTAAACCGCATCCGGGCGGATTTCCCTGGGTACATTAGGGCACTGGAGCAGGGCTTTCAGCTCTGAAGCGAACAGCAGTTGGCCGTCCTGTTCGGTGTAGTAAAGTGGCTTTTTGCCAATCCGGTCCCGAATCAGGTCCAGGGTGCCTGCCTCGTTGTCCCAGAAAGCGATGGCGAACATGCCGTTCAGTTTTTCGACGGCGCTCATACCTTCTCTTGCCAGTAACGCGAGCACTACCTCGGTGTCGGTCTGGGTACGGAACCCCACACCGTGGCTTTCAAGATCTCTGCGCAGGGTTTTGAAGTTGTAGATTTCGCCGTTGAACACCAGGGCATACCGGCCATCGTCGGAGACAAAGGGCTGGTTACCGGCTTCGGAGAGATCGATGATGCTCAACCGGGCATGGCCCAGCACCGCGCCATTGAACTGCCGGACTGCCTGGGCATCCGGCCCTCGATGGCGAATTGAACGCACCATGGCAGTGGCCACCTCCAGGTGGCTGTCAGACTGATACGCGGTCGTAAATCCTGCTATGCCGCACACGTTAATAATCCCTATAACCGAATGTGCTTTCGCACAAGTGGCCCGAGCATATTAACCAGCCTCAGGGGAAGGCGGCGCCAGGCGATCTCGAGCATGGGCCTGATTTTGCCCGGTGCACCTGCTGTAGCTCCTTGTTTCTCTATCCAGTTCTGCCACGACAGCAAATAGGGCTGAGCGCCCCACTGCTTTTTGAACCGGAAGGTGCCCTCACCAAAGGTGGACCTGCCAAAATCGAACGTTCGGATACCGTTGTCGGCACAATGGGCCAGGAGTTCCCAATACAGCAGCATGTTAGGCGCCAGCCGGTTGTACTCCGAAAGTGACGATGCCCAGGGTATGGCGGCATTCTTACCGTTTTTCAGCACAATGCCCCCGGCTGCCACGTTCCCCTCGAAATAGGTGACGGCAACAACCACCTGATCACCAAAGGCCTTACAAATAGCATGAAACAGGTCCTTGCTGTGCACGGGAGAACCAAGCGCATGCATATTGCGGCTGAAAGCGTGGTAGAAATCTTCAACCAGCCTCTCATTGTTACCGAGTTCGGTGGTACAGCCGTTTTTCATGGCTTTTTTAATCTGGCTTCGCAGCTTCGGTTTGAAAGCGGCCAGTTGTTGCTCACTGCCCGCTTCAAGCTCGAGGATCATACTGACTTTCTGGTTGCCAACCTCTGATGCCAGGGTGTCGAAATCAAAGCCCAGTCCCTGCCCTTCTCTCTGGCGGATTTCGAGTTCGCGGGTAGCCATTGAGCCTGCCAGTTCCCTCGCTTTTTTACTCAGTAGCTCGATATGGATCCCGGCACCCACGGCTCCGCCGAGATCACAGAAAGGTAAACTGACCAGGGCTTTTTTCCGGGTCAGGGGCTGCTCCATGAGTATCAACGGCAATACTGCAACGATCTTGCCTTCTTGCTTGACCCCGATTGGATAGGGTTTGTGACCGTAGGCGGTTTCTATGGCTTCCATCCATTCGAATCTGTGGTACGGAGTCGCTGACTCTGCTCTGGCCACAAATTCGTTCCAGTTGTCCCGCTCCTGACCGTCAATCAGCACTGCCTCAGCCATGGTTTTTGAGAGCCCCTTCTTCCTTCAGTCGAAGAGCCGCTTCAGTAATGGTTAGTGTTTCCACCTCACATTGGGAGCGGAGAAAGTCGACCACGCCTTCTATGCGTTTCATGAGCCGGTTCTTGTCCCTCTCGGACTGAACATACCGTGTTGAGCCCGGCAGAAGGCTGGAACTGTGCAAGTACATATGGATCACCGGGCATTCCGCCTGAAGCATTTCTTTGCACAGGGCAATCATGTCGCGGCTGGTTGAGAGTTCCGGGCTGAGATAGATTTTCCGGTGCAGCATCAACGCCCACAGCACGCCGACCACATGGAATCGGGCCCAGGCAGGCTGCTCGAGGGTCTTGTGCAGGCGTTGTGCTTTGCTGAAGGGCCGATGATTGAAGCCGGCGGTTACCGGTAGCTCGATGAGTTCCGGGTTGGTTCGAAGGTACGACATGGCGAGTGGCCAGCTGTCGTAGTCTGCACAGCTGAACCAGTCGTTTTCATAAAAGGGATAGATGCTGGAATCCACCAGGTAGCCCTGCTCCGCCAGCGCCCTTAAGATGTCATCGTTAATACCCCAACGGCCGGAGCGAAACGAAGTAGGTTGTCGGCCGGTCAGTTCGGTGATCGTGCTGGTCAGGGATCTCAGTTGTTCCGAAACAATGTCGATGGGCAGGTTTACAATGTGGGAGTCTGCTTCGGATACAACCGGTACGATGGGCGGCGTTACCCAGGGGTGAAGATGCGAGCCGTATTCGATTCCGGGATTGTTCTGGTAAAGATCCGCAAGCAGATCACGGGCATGGGGATTTTCCATCACCGCATAATCCAGGAAATAGCTGGTTTTGAGGCCCAGGTCGTTCAGTTGGCCCTGAAATCCAGGAAGGTGGTCTACGTTTTCGACAGAGATAACTTTGTTCGGAAACGGGCCATCCCAGTCCCACTCTTCTTCGGTATCCACACTGAGCACAAAATAGACTTTACGCATTACTGACCACCTGTTTTGCGCTCAGGTTCTTGAACAAAGCGGCATACTCATCAGACATCGCCGTAGCAGAGAACCTTGAATAAACCCGGGACCGACCAGCTTCAGCCAGTCTTTTCCTTGTCTCGGGATTGCGCATCAGATCACCCCATGCCTTTGCCAGGGAGGGAGTGTCGCCAAAGGGAACCAGTACACCGGTTTCATCCGGCTTCACGAGCACATCAACTCCGGGAATGTCGAAGGCTGTCACGCAGACATTGGCAGCCATGGCTTCCATCAGGCAACGCGGGATTCCTTCCAGAGATGATGTGAGTGCAAAGACATCAAAGGTCGGCAGATGCTGAAGGCGGTCGTCCCGGAATCCGAGAAAATCCACCGAATCTGACAGACCCAACTTACTGGCCTGCTCTATAAGGCGCGGCTTTTCCTCACCGTCTCCAATCAGCACCAGACGGGCATTCGGGTGGTCAACGTGAAACAGGGCAAAGGCTTCAAGGGTGGCCGGTAAGTTCTTGCGGCTGATCAACTGGCCGATGTAGCCAATTGTGAAGTGTGAGCAATCGCGGGGCCTGGGATCAGCGATGGCTGCTTCAACCTCTGCCAGGTCCACACCGTTATTGATCAGGCGAACGGAGCGGGGATCAACGCCGTAATCGCTGACTACGGTGGTTTCGATACCTTCAGACAGAGGGCAAACCTGGTCAAACCAGTGAAAGGCTCTCCCCCCGAGCCACATATACGCTTTGAGTCGGCTATCTTCGGCATTTTCAAATCCATGAGGCGTGCATACAGACCTCACACCCGCTAATTTCGCGGCAACAACCCCAAGGATGTCTGATTTGTAGCCGTGAGTGTGAATGATGTCTATCTGTCGCTCTTTCAGCAGCCGGGCAAGCCGGAATACGGCCAGAAGGTCGAATTTGGACGACATTCTAAGGCGGTGCTTCTGCCCCTCGGGCAGTATTGAGCGTATGAGCACTTCATCAGACGACCCGGCTTCATCCGTGATTGCGATGTGGTATTCAATGGCATCATCTGTATTCGCCGAAACCAATGCGTTGATCCAGCGTTCGGCACCGTAATAACCGGTGGGACAGATGAACTGGAGAACCCTGATACTCATTCCCTGAGCTTCCTCTTCAGCAAAAGCGGCGTACCTTTCAAAGTGCCTACTGCGCGTGCCACAAAATACACTTCGTAAAAAGTGAACAGGAAGGGCAGCGCCTGGTCATTTGAAGGCTTGGTATACAACCTTGCGCTGTAAAGACAGGCCGGAACAATCAGGATGATGGCGCCTGCAGCCAACAACGGCCGCGCGTATATACCCGCGAAAAGCACAGCAAAGCCAAGTACCATCCAGAATGGCAGCAGAATGCTCGGCCACTCCCTTAGTGGCACCGTGCGCCCGGCCAGCGAAACCAGGTTGTATTCAGAACGCCAGATTTCCTTGGTAAAGGTTTGCCACAGCGTTTTATCTTCGCCCAGGTGCACGTAGTGCGTGCGTGATGTGTAATAGAGCTCACCAAGCCGGGACAATTGTTCCGTATAGAAATAGTCTTCGCAGGTTTGCAGATGCTCGGGGAAGCCCCCCGCCTGCTCGTGTGCCGAACGCCTTACCAGAAGATTCCGACCCGGCAGAAACTGGACTGGCACATCCAGGGTGACATTACTGAGCGCCGTTCTGAGGCGTTCTACCCGGCCCGCGTTATTTGAGTTTTTCTGCATGGCGCTGACCAAAACCCGGTCGCTTTTCTCTGCCAGCAGGTCGGCACAGACTTCCAGCCAGTCTTCTGTCAGGCCGATATCTGCATCCAGAAACGCAATCAGGGGTGCGCGCCCGATTTCTACGCCACGATTCCTCTGGTCCGAGATGGACGTTGCGTCGGGCGCGTACAAAACGTTCACTTTGTCGTGTTCGGCGAGCGGTAACCGGTGCTCGTTTTTCGTGACTACGGTGATACTTTCTATCCGCTCGATGTGGGTCTGAGCCAGAATGGAACGAACGGTTTCCTGGAGCATTTCCGGGCGCCCCATGTGGGGGATGACAAAATCAACGGTATCCATTCGCCCCCCTCATCGACCGCTCAGGCGGCCCTTGAGCCACTCGATTTCGTTGTTTATAGAGAAGTCACTGAAAATCTTACGGATATCCAGGAAAAAACGCTGGCCGATCCCGGTTTTACTGACCTCTACCTGTTCCAGAGGCAAAAGCTGGTAGGGCGAATTTTCGTGTTCCAGACACCACTCACGAACACCCAGATTCTGAGCAACGATCGCCTGGATTCTTGTGGTATGGGCTTCGGGTGATTCTCCAAGCGTTTTTACACAATAGCCCCAGAACAGATCCGCCCGGCGCCGGAAGGCTTCTGCCCTCGCCGGATTGAAATAGGCCCCGTAGTACAACACATTGGCTTTTCTTAAATCCTGTGCTGCCCAGGTATCCGTCGGGAACTCGAGGGCGTCCGGATTGGAGAGGTAGGTGTCTTCGTACTTCCGCACCCATTCCGCGTAGTGCAGAAATGTATGGCGGGCATAGGCATAGTAATTATCTGGCTGTTCGAGTTGCTCCTTGAGCAAAAGGTACCGGGCGAGCGCTTGCAGGAATACAATATAGAACCAGCGCTCTTCAACGCTTTCCAGATTCCGGGCCGTCAGGTCATCATACGGAGACGCGGTTTCGATGACGATGCCATGCATTTCCTTCAGCAAACCAACATCACCTTCAATCAGGAACGCATCAATAAGGGCATTCAGGTAATTGCCTGTGCCCCGGTCAAGGGGGTATTTGTAGTCTCCTTCTATGAAGCCGACGTTTGTCATTTTTCCGGCTTTCAGGTCAACCGTGAGCAGTCTGTGTACCCGGCCAAGTAACGTGGAGGAGCCATTGTAGAAACAGCGTACCCAGTTGCTCAGCCCGATGGCTGCATGCTTGAGCGTGTCGTCGCCAGACAGCAGGTATCGCAGTGCCAGCCCTGAAGGATAGCAGTGCTGGCCGCCTGGCCCGCCACCACCCTGGTGCCCTTCATAGGCGTACTGATGGCCTCTGGAGTATGTGCGGTGGGTAGCGGTAAGAGCTGGCAGATAATGATCCGTATGCCAGAAAAGCCCGTTGTTGTATTCGGCCTTGTCTTGATCGGTTTTATAGATGTCGATATCGGCCACATGTTGAGCAAGGTCAGACGCCAGTTGATGCCAGCGTTGATCCCCGGTGGCCAGGTACCTCAAGGAAAATCCCAGGATCGGGTCATACTGGTTATTGTAGTGCGATACAAAAATACCGTCGCTGGCTGAATTCAGGGCTTCATGGTCTGCGTAAAGTTCCCCGAAATGGCGCCAGCCGTATTCATCGCAGGCTTCACGTTTCTCTATAAACGATCCTGGCCCCGAGAGGTTATTATCCAGCAAGTTGGTGAGCTCATTGGTTGTAACCAGCTTGCGCCCCAGAACCACGCCGGTGTTGTCGAGATAGCCAGGGTCGTAGATGAAGTCGGCACAAGGTACCGTTAACCCGAAATCACACTGCCAGGTCTTGGCTTCGCCCGGCTGCAATTCAGTTTCACAGGGAAACATCCGCCATTCAGCCTGCCCGGCTTTTACCTCAAAAGACGAAGGGAAATTTTCCCAGAAATGGCTGGGGGCCAGGTAACGGCGAGTACTCGGGTTGTCGAACCGAACACGGGGGCTGGCCCTGAAACCCTGAGCCAGCTTCCCACCTTGATTGTCAAAAAGCTTGAAGCCACGCTCGGATACCGTCGGCTGTCCACTCTTGTCAACATGAACCGGCGAATCCCAATGCTCTCCACCACTGCCGTACTGAACCAACATGCCCTCAGAGCAGGACCGGTTGAAATCCTGATCCGCCGCCTGGTCTCGCAGCTCCAGCCTGGTCTCTGGAGCCTTCGAATTGGTCACTTTTAGTGAAAAACAGTCGATATAGAGACTATTAGGGTCGCCCAGATCCCAGCAACCATTCGGGTGGGAGCTCGCTCTACTGTTATGCACGCTTGGCTTAAGTTCCACGTATCCGGTGCATGGCACATCAGTCACACGAAGGGAAACGTCAAGATCCCTGACTCCCTCAACCTCAAACACCCAATGGTAGTCGGCGCTCAGCCTTCTCCGGTCTACCCGGCTTTGTGCCAGCTTCAGGCGCCGTTCGGCACCGTCAATCGAAATGAACAATTCTGCGCTGATGCCGTCACCAAGAGAAACCCGGCATTTTCCATCGGCAAAATCACCGTCGACACAGGACACCGGGTGCTGCTGCACCTGCCGCTGCCCGGACTCCTCGCTTTGCTGAAGAAAGACCGCGCCAGACACCTCTGAAACCAGATCCACCAGAACCCATTTAACGGAGCCGTCTTGCCATCGTGTTAAAGCTCTGAATTCTGCATCGATAAGATCCCCGCTTTCAGATGTCAGTTCAAGCGCCCGCAGATCCTCACACACACCTTTCTCAACCGGGAGCCCAAAACGCAGCCACTGTAAAAGGTTGTGAGGATTATTCACCGTGCCTGTAAATACACCGGTGCCAGGCATCATGTCCTGACTCCCTGTGTTGGTTCAGAGTATCGGCTCCTGACCACTTTGCCGGGATTGCCCGTCACGATTGATCCGGCGGGAATGTCGTTAGTCACCACCGTGCCAGCACCGATTATGCAGTCGCGTCCAACATTCGCCATGATGATGGCGCCGTTACCAACCCAGGTATTTTCGCCAAGGGAAATTTTGGTGAACTCCCCGCCCTGAAGGCGGACCGGCGTATCCGGGTCTTCAAACCGGTGCTGCTTCTTGCCACTTAACAGGTGAACGCCGCTCCCGAGGAGACAGTTACGGTGGATTGCGGACAAGCCGATATTGCACTGAGGCCCGATATACACGCCACTGTACAGATCGGTATCCCGGTGGGAGAAAAGCGTGCCAAACCCAATATAGCTGTCGCTTGCACAATGGCTCATAGTGCAGCGATAAAACGCGATTCGGAGATAACTGCCCAGCAGGCCCGGAAACAGTGAGACGGTCTGGGAGAATGCAGCAAACAGGCTATCCCCGCGACCGACAGGGCGTAATAGCCAATACAGAACTACCAACGGGCTGACAACAATGAGCGCCCCGCACCTGACTGTTTTCTTGGCAAATTCCGTAATACCCGTCACGCGCAGTCCTTTACTTCCAGGGCCCTGGCAAGCCCCTGTAGCACACCGTCCCAACTGTATTCCCGCTGGATAAGCGCTGCACCGTTCAGCGACAAGCTGTTGTAGAGTTTCTCTGTTTCAAGAACCTTTTTTATGGCCTCGAAGAATTCTTGTTCAGTATCGGCTACAAGAACATCTTCCCCCGGGGTTGCTTTGATTCCTTCCAGTCCCAGACGAGTTGTTATAACCGGGAGACCACAGGCCAAAGCCTGGAGTACTTTATTCTGAACCCCCCTTGCAATCCGAAACGGTGCGATGAAAACATCAGCTTTCTGGTAGAAAGGCACGATATCTTCCACCAAACCGGTAACAGTAATTCCGGGCAATCTACCCAACTGCTTGATTCTGTTACTCGGGTCCATACCAGCAACAATGAACTCTGCATCCGGCCATTCTGCTTTTATTCGCTCCCAAAGTGCGTCAACAAACCAGAGGACGGCATCTTCGTTTGGCCGGTAGTTCATGACACCCGTAAACAAAAACACCGGTTTGCGTAAGGCGTTTCTCCGAGGTCCCGGAAAAAAAGCGCTGGTATTGATTCCGTTGCCAAGCACCTTGAGTTTCCGGGTTTCAGGCAGTTGCCTGGAAAAAAGATCTACTTCGTTCTCAGAGATAAAGAAACACTCGTCAAAACGCTCGTAGCTTCTCAACTCTAACTGGTTAATGAGCCTCGCCTCACGCCCATACACTATTTTCATTGGCAAACCTGAACTGGCCTGGTACTGCCGCCATTTATCGGAATCCAGGTCCATAAAATCCATGATCAAACGAAGATGCACTGGTGAGCCCTGCCCCGCCAATTCGGGGTTTCGGAAAACATAAGGTGCCATGGCGGAACCCGTACACAGCACTGCATCGTATTCCCCGGAACTCACCAGCCGGTCGAAGGCCTTTTGTAGGCCGGCGCTGTAAAAATAGGAAAGTGTCAAAGGGTCATTTTTCACCAGGCCCCGGGCCAGCCTCAGCCACTTGGCCTTCAGCGGAAACATGATTGCTTTTATGTTGAGGCGCCCTTCCAGCGCTTTGCCGTAGCTGATTTCTTCGGCATGTTCATAGGGTGCAAGCACCGTTATTTCATGGCCGCAGTCAGCCAGGTACTGAATCTGATGAAATGTACGGATCTTCTCGCCTTTGTTAGCGGGAAAGGGTATCCGGTGAGACAGAACTACAACTTTCACATCAGTTCCCATCGTTTTTTAACAGTTCTTACCGCTCGCTCAGCACGGAGCTTCCAGCGGTCTCTCTGCAGCCCGGCCTGAACCAGGTATTGATGGCGAACACCAAGTTGGCGCTTGTAACGTTCGTCGCCGCCCATGAAATCGTAAAAGTCGAAACCGCGATCGAGATAATCCTCTATGCAGAGCGCGTGACCGAGCATACCGGGTTTCAGCCGGTTGTCGGCCTCCGCTCTGATCCCGGCGAGGTAGAAATAGATCCGGTTCCGGTAGAGAAAGTTGTAGAAGATTGCGATGACCTCTTCCCCTGCCTTGAGCACAATCAGATCAACCACTCCAGCGCTCCAGTTTGCCCTTATGAAGCTTTGATGAAACCGGACAAAGTCGGGATTGGCGAACCCGCTTTCTCCCATTTCACTACCCCACCGGGCCAGGTGAAAGGGGGCGATTGCGCTCCAGGTGATGTCAGCTTCCTCCATGGTCGTCGGGCGTTCCAGGTATACCTTGCCCTTTTCTTCATAGCGCCTGAGACTCCGGCGAATCTGATGTCGGCTATTGCCCGACAGTGAACCAAGGTAACTTTGTCCCTTTGACCTTAGCGAAGCGAGGTCGACACCAAAACTGGGTGCTTCCCAGCGAACATGCTCAACAAGGCCAGTAGCCTCTGATAACGAGTCCACATAATCTGCGCCTGCTGCTCCGATAATGAACTCATCCCAGTCAGGCTCCGAACGCAGCAAGTGATTCAGGCACGCTACCGCCACAGAGGCTTCATAACCCCTGGCAGCGAGAAATCCGTTGTATTCGATCCAGATCTGGTCTTCAGCATCCCGACCGGTTTGATGTAAGTTGAGGCATCGCGAATAAAGAAGGCCATGCCTCCGCTCAACTGACCGGGAAAGAATCCCCAGGCCGACGAGCCGCCCTCGATCCGTCACCCGGATTACCTTAGCGTCTGGCTGATATACTGATAACCAGACCCCGATCCACTCCCATGACAAGAACACTGTGTTATTGGCCTGCTTCTCAAGCTCTCGCCATTCAGTCGACAGAACAACCAAATCAATGCTGGCCTCGTCACAACATAGATCTGGCCGACCCGGCGCTTGCATTAGTCGCCTGACTCCCTGCTTTCCTCTATCCACCGTTGCCCATCAATGAAAATCCATGGCTCAGTACAAGGCGCAATGTAAACTGGTCCTGATCATTCCGGTCCAGCTTGCTGCGCAGGTAAGACTGGTTAAAGTCCACGCTGAAGGAGGTATTCTCTGCCAGTTGTCGGGTCCAGCGGGTAGTCAGACTATGAATCTGGTCGATAATGGTACCTTCATCCTCTGCAGCGTCTCCCTGCCAGCTATAGCCAAAACTCAGCCTTTGCAGAGACGTCAACTGGACGCCGAGGTTAATTCCGGTCCGGTATTCATGAGTGGTAGCCCCGGTAATCTGCGACTCAAGCATGGAAGCCTCAGCCACAAGGCCCAATGTACAAACGTCGCAAAGACGGGTGGTGTTATGGGTTATCGAAACGGCGTCACTGACGACCAGGTCCCGGATTCGGATTGAGTCCGGTAAAAAGTCCAGAAACACCGGGATATCGAGAGAGAGGTCCGTTGTGCTGTCTGAAAGACGACGGTTATATGCCACAGTGGTTTGCGATTCATCGGAAGCCCAGGTGCGGTTCACAAAACCAGTTGCCGCATCACCATCGGATTCAGAGCCATCGGCAAACTCTGTCTCAGAGCGACTGGTTCCTACACCGATGCTGAATGAACCGTTCTCCAGGGTACGGTTATAAATGACCTGGGCTGAATCTATTATCGTGTCGAAGCCGTCATCATCAGACCAGCTCCTGCTTCCTAGCAGGCTAGCCGAGGATCTCTCGGAAAGACGACGCGTAAGATCTGCTGATGCGGTAACCGACTCGCTTCCGTTCAGCTCATCTTCACCGAAGCTTTTGCCTGCCTGGCCCGAAAAGCGCAGTGTGGTTAAGTCGCCCGGAAAAAACCGGAGGCCCGCGCCAGCACTCAGCGTATTGCGGGTATCGTAGCTCGAAGGATTTACCACAAAACCCGTGTCGTTTCTTACTGAGCTGACGGTGTGGCCCAAATTGAAATCAAAGCGACTGGCCGGATCAAAATGGGTAAACCGGGAAGCCCCTGTAACCGAGCTACTGTCGGTTTGACCTCCCCCAAAGGTATCTCGCCTGGTTTCGAGCGTTCCACCGTATTGGAGCTGAAGGGAATTAGCCCCGCTGTCCAGATTACCACCAAGGCTTCCCGAAACACCGACACTCGGTTCGGTATTGGTGTCTGTGCCAGAGTCGGTATCTGTCCTGGTGTGGGTCACACCGGTGAACACCGAGCCAGAGCCGTATATTGCTGTCACCTTATCGCTCAGCCCCTGCCCTGAAGCGTTTGCGCCGAGCATGCAGAAGCCAATCAAAATAGATGCCTGAAGCTGACGTGCCCTGTCCACTCTGAGCTTCATGTGCTTACTCCTGAAAAACGAGACCTGAAAATTTATCGGAATCCAGAACATCTACCGACTCCGAAATTTCCTCAGCGGTCACCGCACCGAAAGGAACACCAAACACGACCTGATCTGCAAAGCGCTCAAGAATCCTGGCTTCGGTGTTACCCCGGAAAGGCGGAGCGTTGATGATGATGCACCGGTCGGGATAGCGGGCTTTGAGCTCATTCATTAAATCCCGCATACGTACGGCGGCGAATAATTCAACAGCGGATGAAACCTGGGTACCTGCCGGAATGATGGATAGCCTGTCAACGCCACTGGGGTACAGGATGTCTTTGATTTTCAGAGAGGAATCGGCAACGAAGTCAGTGACACCGGATGTCAGTTGGCTGGAAACCAGCTTCGTGAGATCTGCATGGTATGGATCGCAGTCCACCAGGAGCGCCGAGGTGTGTGAATCCATGGCAAAAGACACCGCAATATTGAAGGCGGTTAAAACAGCTCCGCCTTGATCGCCCAGGCTGCTAAAGAGTACCGTGAAGTTCCCCTCACCCGCTTTGTTGCGCAGCTGAATACGCAGCTCCCGGTAGGCATCCATCACTTCTTTATCGGGCATGCCGGAGTAGATGATCTTGCGCTCTCTAAGCTGGTCTCTGCTCCAGGGTTTCGGGTTACCAATCAGAGCCAGGGAAACTGACGAGTCATAGACGGTCGGGGCATGCTCTCCATCGTCTGTCTCGACTTGTACCCAGTTAGGCTTTAGCCGGTCGGAACCCGCAAAAGGCCGTTCCTTCCGGAAGTTTTCCTCCGATTTGGCCTCACCACGTTTCAACTCGAGTTGGCGTCTTTCTTCCTGACTTTTCAGCAGCGCCTTGTAAAGCTTGTTGTCGTCCATCAATTGCCCCCAAGGCCGGTCAATTCCCTGACTCTCTCAACCAATTGGTCAGGCGCCACCCCCATTACGCTGAACAGCAGCACGGCCAGATAACCGACCATAAACACCATCAGGATGAACAAGATAAACAAAACATCTTTTCTCAGAAGACGGTCTTTCCAGGTGCTACGGTAATGGGGAATGGTTGTAATTACGGGTATGGTCTCGGGCAATGCTAACTGCAAGGCCCGGGGCGACCGTACTCGTTGATCAAACATAACCAGCATCGTAAGCAAGCCAAGAACGGCGGCACTACCAAGAAACGGGCCGGCAATGCCCACCTGGTAAAGCTGCAGGCCGTCCCAATGAGTAGGATAGGTTGCCGGTTCCTGAATTTTATAACTAACGCCTTCGCCCTGAACGTCCAGGGTCATAGACAGTCGCGCCTTTTCACGGCGCTGTAACATATCCTCGTAGACTCCGCGCGTAACATCATAGTCGCGGGTAAGATCTGACAGCTCGGCCTGGTTCTGCGCGACCCGCTGGGAACGCTCAAAGGCTTCTTCAAGTAAGCGCTCTAAGGACGCAAGGCGATTCTGTTGAACCTCAAGGCGTGTTGTGCTCTCCGAAAGCTGTATTTTGAGGCTTTCATACACCGGATTTTCCAGTACTTCTGTAACTACACCCTCTCGGACATTACTCCCTTCTGTTAATTTTTGTTGTTCAAGGTCAGCGATCTGATCCCTTAAACTTATGACATCGGGGTGCTTCTCATGATATTTCAACAGCAGAGCGTCAAGCTCCTGTTGCAGAGACCAAAGCCGCCTTTCAGCCGATGACCTGCCGGGGTCAACCGTTACTCTGCGAACAGGCTCTTCCTGCTGAAGCTGAGATCGTGTCAGACGAACTTCGGACTCAGATTGCTGGATTTCCAGCTTAAGGTTTTCAATCTGGCTGCGCAGGGATTCGATTCTGCCCTGCACACTTCCTTCCGATCCGTCCTGGTTATTGGCTTTGAACTCCTTAAGCCTTTGCTCGGCCTCTTCCAATTGGCGCTGGTATGACTGGACTTGCGAATCGATAAACTCAAATGCGCCCTGACTTTCTGACCGTTTTTTCCTGACAGTCCTTTCAACGAACCTGTCCAATACGGAGCTGAGTACACGGAACGATTCGTTAGGATCACGACTTGTGTAACGTAGCTCCAGAAAGTTCCCGTTGGTTACACGCAAACGTATCTGATTACGAAGTTCAGAAATGATTCCATTTCGCTTCTGATCTGTTTCACCACCAGCTATTAGCCCGGTATCCAGCCCGATCTGTTCGAGGAACGAACGGCTCTGGAGCATCTCACGAGCCTCATTAATTCGATCAATCTGGGTAACCTCCGCCTGTCCCCTGAGAAGGGGCTGCAGAATATTCGACTGATCGGCGTACAGCACGGCCTCTGATGTATACTGCTTTGGCATCACATAACCGAACGCCAATACACCAGTAGTGACCAGCATAAATACAACCACGGCCGCGACCCGCTTGCTGTACAACTCAAGCTTCACCGCCCGCAAAATATCCAGAATAAACTGGATATCCATCAAAGCTCACCCCTGAACAACTGCTTACGCGGCACGCTGATCACATCTCCGGGCTGGAGTACGTGATTGGTGCGCATATCACCGTCACTCAATATGGCATCGAGATCCAGCGAGTAGCTCTTGTACTCCCCACCACTCTCCCGGTGCAGAGTCGCACGCCCACCTGCCCCAAAGTCAGTCACTCCCCCTGCCATCAGCACAATATCCAGCACAGTCATACCTGGCTGGAAGGCAACGGATTGGGGCGAAGCAACCTGGCCAGTTATCCGGATGCGGTTTCGGAATTCCTTACTGGCCGGACTGGTAACCATAATGGTTACTTCGGGAGTGCGGATGTATTCTCCGAGGGCAACGCTGATTTCAGAGGCCAAGGCTTCAGGTTCTTTGCCTTCCGCCTTTACGTCTCCCATCAATGGCATGGATATAAAACCGTCAGGACGCACGACGATTGACTGGCCAAGTTCCGGATTTCGCCATACATGTATTGAGATGGTGTCTCCAATGCCAATCCTGTAAGGCTCAGGCTTGAGCTCTGAATGCGCTGGCATTTCTGTAGATGATGGAAGACCAGAACATCCGGTCAGAATCAGCATAAATACAGCTGCCACACCTGCCCGGAAAAAACTGAACGTGCCCATAAATCCTCTCCAATTCCATGCTGTGTTGTTAGTCATTGTTAGCGCACCCCTTTTCC
The DNA here is from genome assembly GCF_016464245.1 of Marinobacter sp. bablab_jr003. Taxonomy (NCBI): domain Bacteria; kingdom Pseudomonadati; phylum Pseudomonadota; class Gammaproteobacteria; order Pseudomonadales; family Marinobacteraceae; genus Marinobacter; species Marinobacter sp. bablab_jr003. Next base: position 2,629 of record NZ_JADARC010000068.1, on the reverse strand, counting down.
CAGAAGCACCACTTCCACGGTTTGAATCATGATCAGAAGGTCCATCATAAGGCTGTGATTCTTGGAGTAATAAAGGTCATATTCGAGTTTGCCTTTGGCATCCGCAACAGACGCCCCGTAAGGATATTTAAGCTGGGCCCACCCCATTAAGCCAGGCTTCACATAATGTCGGGTGTCGTAAAACGGTATCTTTTCCTTCAGTTCTGACACAAACTCCGGCCGCTCGGGGCGGGGCCCAACAATACTCATCTCACCTTTTATTACATTGTAGATCTGCGGCAGTTCATCGAGCCTGGTGTTGCGTATGAATGCGCCAACGCGGGTAATTCGGTCGTCGTTGGCCGAGGCCCAGCGAGCCTTGCCATCCTTCTCGGCATCCTGTTTCATGCTGCGAAATTTATAAATCCAGAACTCTTTACCAAGCATGCCGACACGTTTTTGGCTGTATAAAACAGGTCTTCCGGTTTCAATCAATATGGCCAGGGCTGTGAGAACAATGAAAGGCAGTGTGCAGACCAGTAGTGTAACGCTGAGGATCAGGTCCAGCGTTCGTTTGGCGAATGCTCTACTTCTCGAGGCCTTAAAGCCCTCAGAGAAAACAATCCATGACGGGTGCACCATGTCCAGTTTTGCCTTTTTCAATTCCCGTTCATAGAAATCGACGCCGCTGGTAACTGCAATACCTCGCAGTTTGCACTCCATCAATTCAGGGACTGGAAGCCACCCGCCTTCCGTGCGACGACGCTCCTGCTGGGCAACGACAATTTCAGAAACCTTGTTGTAGCGACAAAACTCATAGAAATCCTGGGGAGTGGGGATGAGCCTGTCTTCTGGAATTGATCGGGTCGGCTTGTCTGCGATGCAGCCTATGATGCGAACTCCGAGTGCACTCATATTTGTTTCATATTCAGACAACAAGGCGTCGGCAAATTCACCCGCACCCAGGATCACAACGCGCCTGACGACCTGTTCCGAGTCAACGATCCGCAGAAACGCCAGGCGCAGAAGTATCGCTATCATCGATGCCAGCATGACGGCCCAAAAAAGGTTGGCACTGCCTGGGTCCGCAGATGGCATTACCAGATAAAGGACCGTCAACCCGATCCCTCCTACAAAGCAGTAGGCCACGAGCGTGCGGAAAAACAGGGAGGACAGACTCTCGCGAACCATGGCCAGATAGCCTCCCATTGCAAGGGTGCCGCTGCTGAGGATGATCGCGAATAAAAAGGCCGAGACCACGTTCACTTGCATCGGAGCGTGATCGATACCAGTGAGCGTCAGAAGAAGGGTCAACAACGAGAAAATAGCAAACAGGGCCGCAAATTCCAGTACGGCCAGTACCAGATAGGGTAGATGCAGATAGTGTTTCCGGAACCGTATGTATGACACGCCGACCATCCTTGTCGTCCGCTCAAAATCAGCGGCAGACCGACTTCGCATTCCCCGACGGCGAGCTATCCCCAACCGCCGATTCCTATTCTTTCCGCGTACATTCTGCTCTTTGCAAACCCTAATCTCAATATTTTTGTATTTTTGTGTAACAAACTTTTACAATTAATTTCAGCACTGTCGGTTTTTGTTTCAACCTTGATTGTAATTACTGTCTTTGTAGGTGAGAATTTCAATCAGTAGCCTTGGGAAGGAGCCCCCATGTCGACCCCAGACGCAAACCCAACCCTGCATGCAATGAGTGTCGATGTAGAAGACTACTTCCATGTCGCCGCTCTCTCCGGGGTTATCCAGCCAGAGCAATGGGACTCTCTTCCAAGCCGCGTCGAACAGAATACAGAGCAGTTGCTCAGCCTTTTCGAAAGACACGATGTGAAAGCAACGTTCTTCGTTCTCGGCTGGGTGGCTGAACGTTTTCCTGAATTGATAAAAAAGATTTCCAACCATGGCCATGAGGTGGCCTCACACGGCTACAGCCACCAGCTTGTGTACAATCAGACGCCAGAAGCCTTTCGCGAGGAAACGCTCAGATCAAAGCACTTGCTGGAAGACATTACTGGCAAGCCCGTTAAAGGTTACAGGGCGGCAAGTTATTCCATAACCAGGAAATCCCTTTGGGCCCTGGACATCCTCACTGAAGCCGGCTTTACGTGGGATTCAAGCATTTTCCCAATACGACACGACCGCTACGGTATCCCTGATTCTCCGGCAGCGCCCTACTCTATCGAGACCGCAAGCGGCAATGTGATCAGGGAGTTCCCGCTAACGACTGCTCGCGTTTTGGGAATGTCGATACCCGCAGCCGGCGGGGGGTATTTCCGTCAATTTCCTTACCCGGTTTTCAGGTACCTTTTTCGCAATGCATCAGGCTTTGGACAGCGGCCTCAAATGTTCTATCTGCATCCCTGGGAGATTGATCCCGACCAGCCTAGATACAACAATGCCAACTGGCTTTCCCGCTTTCGCCATTACACCAATCTAGACAAGTGCTATGGTCGGCTCGAGCGGCTACTTAACGATTTCAGTTTTGGTACCGTTAGCTGCGTATTCCAGACCAAGGTTGCCACTGATTCCAGACGAAGCCTGCCACCCATTCCACGCGAAAGCTGCCACTGATTCCACGGCAAAGCTGCCACCTTGGCAGGCTGCCTGATTTCCCCATCAAAACGTCCGGCGCGGG
>NZ_JADARC010000008.1:0-250 GCF_016464245.1 Marinobacter sp. bablab_jr003 | reverse complement strand
GCAAGCACCCCCTGTTACCGCTCGACTTGCATGTGTTAAGCCTGCCGCCAGCGTTCAATCTGAGCCATGATCAAACTCTTCAGTTTAAATCATACAAGAACCCGAAAGCTCTTAATTCTTGCTCAAGACAAAACTCAATTTTCGACGAGTCACTGTCCTGATATTTCGTATCCGAAATACCTCGGCCAGCGCCCACACGAATTACTTGGTTAACTTGTTAAAGAGCGTTTGAGCTGTTGCTCAATCAAGG
>NZ_JADARC010000067.1:0-867 GCF_016464245.1 Marinobacter sp. bablab_jr003 | reverse complement strand
TTACTCGATGATCTTGGATACCACGCCGGCACCAACGGTACGGCCGCCTTCACGAATCGCGAAGCGCAGACCATCTTCCATGGCGATCGGAGCGATCAGGGTAACAGTCATTTTCACGTTGTCACCCGGCATTACCATTTCTACGCCTTCCGGCAGTTCGCAAGAACCGGTCACGTCAGTGGTCCGGAAGTAGAACTGCGGACGGTAGCCCTTGAAGAACGGAGTATGACGACCACCTTCTTCTTTGGACAGTACGTACACTTCACACTCGAACACAGTGTGCGGCTTGATGGAGCCCGGTACACACAGAACCTGACCACGCTCAACGTCGTCACGCTTGGTACCACGCAGCAGAACACCTACGTTCTCACCGGCACGACCTTCGTCCAGCAGCTTGCGGAACATCTCAACACCAGTACAGGTGGTCTTGGTGGTGTCGCGGATACCCACGATTTCCACTTCGTCACCTACCTTGATGATGCCACGCTCAACACGGCCAGTTACTACGGTACCACGACCGGAGATGGAGAATACGTCCTCGATCGGCATCAGGAACGGCTGATCGATGGCACGCTCCGGCTCAGGGATGTAGTCGTCCAGAGCTTCTACCAGCTTCTTAACAGCGGTAGTACCCATCTCGTTGTCGTCTTTACCTTCCAGAGCCATCAGGGCAGAACCGGTGATGATCGGAGTGTCGTCACCCGGGAAGTCGTACTGGCTCAGCAGGTCACGAACTTCCATTTCTACCAGCTCAAGCAGCTCTTCATCGTCTACCATGTCCGCTTTGTTCAGGAACACAACGATGAACGGTACACCTACCTGACGGGACAGCAGGATGTGCTCACGAGTCTGCGGCATGGGGCCGTC
>NZ_JADARC010000066.1:0-1587 GCF_016464245.1 Marinobacter sp. bablab_jr003 | reverse complement strand
CTAGGAGTCTGCGCGGCAGGAGCCACCTTCTGGCATAATACGTAAAAATTCTTCAGCACCGGAGAATCCGATGGGAACCACCTTCCGCCCCTATTCACCTGATCAGGAACTGCTTCTTCCCCCGAGCCTGAACGAGTGGCTGCCCGAAGGGCATCTGGCCTATTTCATCAGTGACGTGGTCGAGGAACTGGATCTGAGTGCCTTCTACGCCCGGTATGAAGGGAGCGGTCGGCGCAACTCGCCTTTCGATCCGCGGATGATGTTGAAGGTGTTGATCTATGCGTACGCGACCGGCGTGTTTTCATCACGAAAGATCGCCCGGAAGTTGGAAGAAGATGTCGCCCTTCGGGTCCTGGCGGCTGGCAATTTCCCCAGACACCGCACTATCTGCGATTTTCGCAAGCAACACCTGGCTGCGTTCAAGGCCGTATTTATTCAGGTGGTCCGGATCGCCCAGGAAGCGGAATTGGTTACTCTCGGTACGCTGGCGATTGATGGCACCAAGGTCCGGGCCAACGCCAGTAAGCACAAGGCCATGAGCTATGACCGCATGCGGGAGGAAGAAGCCCGTCTGTCAAAAGAGGTTGATGAGCTTTGTGGCCAGGCTCGCCGTGTGGATGAATCGGAAGACCAACAGTTTGGCCCGGATCAGCGGGGCGACGAGTTACCCGAAGAGCTTCAGCACCGTCAGGGGCGGCTGGACAAGATCCGGGCAGCGAAGGAGAAACTGGAAGCGGATCAAAAAACGCAAGATGAGGCCAAAGGCCGGCATCCAGACGATGATCGCCGCTCACCCAAGGGTGGCCGGAACTTCAAGAGAGATTATGGAGTTCCGGAGGACAAGGCTCAGAGTAACTTTACCGACCCCCAAAGCCGGATCATGAAAACGAATGATGGGTTCCAGCAATGCTATAACGGCCAACTGGCCGTGGATGGCGAGTTCCAGATCATCGTGGGCAACCGCCAGGGTAACAACCCCAGTGATAACGGCTGTCTGGTGCCGCTGCTGGGCGAGGTAAAAGAAACTCTGGGAAGTTACCCGGGCCAATGTCTGGCTGATGCGGGTTATCGCAAAGAGGAAGACTTGCAGGCATTGGAGACAAAAGGCATAGATGGCTACGTCTCGCTGCGCCGGGAAGGCAAAAAAACCGGAGATATAAACGCGAGCCGGTACCCGGCGACGGCCCGCATGGAGGAGAAGCTTACCACGGCGGAGGGGCGAGCAGTCTACGCTCAGCGCAAGCACATGGTTGAGGCGGTGAATGGCTGGATCAAGAATGTCCTGGGCTTCCGGCAGTTCGGCTTGCGGGGCCTTCAGGCGGTGCAGGGTGAATGGGATCTTGTCTGTCTGTCGCTCAATCTCAGGCGCATGAGTTCACTGATGAGGCTGGCATAAGTCGCTGAGGCAGCCTTTGGCTCACGGTAGGTACAGCTGGGGCCCTGCGATGCCCCTTTTAACCGGTTAACTGGCTGGATCGAAAGCGATGATGGAGCCGATCCGATATCGCGAACACTCCTTCCGGCCAGACAATGATCCGGTCTGGCGGAAACGAGGGCTCAAAACGTTTCTGCCGCGCAGACTCCTAG
>NZ_JADARC010000065.1:0-276 GCF_016464245.1 Marinobacter sp. bablab_jr003 | reverse complement strand
TTATCAAAGTCGAATCATTGATATAGACTCACAGCCAAACTCCAACGGGTTCTTTTCTGAATCTCAGTCAGAGCTCAAAGTCTATTATGCAATTAGAAATCATGTTTATCTTGATTATCGCGGAGACTTGTTATCTTGTGTCTTTCTTGCTCTGAGTTTAACCGCAGCTGGTTTATTTCGAGCAGGGTTTAGAAGAATATTTTTTAGACGGGTCCGCTTAGTTCTGATGGCGATTGCACATGGTTACACCGGAAGTCTTGGGAAAGTTAGATATTT
>NZ_JADARC010000064.1:0-7269 GCF_016464245.1 Marinobacter sp. bablab_jr003 | reverse complement strand
GTCACCCTTGAGGGCGGCTAGGGCAACTTTGGACTTGAACGATGGGCTGTATTGCTTGCGTTTCTTGCTCATGATTCTCCTCCTTGTGGAGATGATGAATCAGAGCTTAGGCACCTGTCCAAATTTCGGGGTCCACTTCACGTTGCGGTGAAAGGATACTGGCCTACCAAACTCATCGGTTTTGGCGAAGACTTGCCCGCCGGCGTCGCCAGGCAGTGGCGACAGTGGTGCAGCTCACCCGGCTATGTAGAAAACAGTTTTGGAAGGGAAATACGGCGGCATCACTATTCGGATATAAAAGCGCCCGTGCTGTCACTAACCGCAACAGATGACCACATCGCCGTGCCTGCAAACGTGGAAGATTTTCTGCGCCTTCTGCCCAACGCCAGGATAGAAAAACAGTTTCTGGAACCATCCAGTTTTGGACTGAAAGAAATTGGCCACAGTGACCTACTGCGCAGCCGCTGCAAGGCTTGTTGGCCGCAGGTTCTAAAAGGCCTGGCGTCTACAGACTGAACCTGAATGTCATCCTGATATCTAAGTTAAGCTGTTCTCGGATATAAGGAGCTTGCGCTTCGGCGGCGATATTGGTGCTGCGATGAGACTGATGACTCCACTTGACAGCTTCATCTTTGAATTCACACGAAAGCTCAAAGGCTAAGTGACCGCCTCAGTACCCCGGATACCGCTCCCAAAGCCCATCGTCATCCATAAAAGAATGCCACTCCTGGCACGTCCACAAATCCGACGCAACGGCCTCAATAACCTCCCGAAGCTCCAACGGCTCTAACCAGCGCTGCGGAATCACACCGGTGCCGTGCATCGCGCCAAGAATGTTTCCGGTAATGGCTCCGGTAGAATCTGAATCCCCATCGTGATTCACCGCCAGCACAATGCCCTGCTCGAAACTTTCAGCCACCAGGGCGCAATAAACAGAAATCGCCAGCGCTTCCTCTGCGACCCAGCCTTCGCCGAACTCCTGAATAGCGATATGGTGTGGCTTGCCGGACTGGCTCAGCTCAACCGCCTTATCCAGAGCCGCCAATGTCTCTTCGTGACCACGCTCTGCAACCAGTAATGTCTTGGCGGCACCCAGAGCATCCAGCAGAGTTTTGTCGTTCAATAACTCAAAGATCAAAACGGCCAGTGCGCCACCGGTCAGATACCCGCTGGGATGGCCGTGGGTGAGGCCGGCGCACATACGCCCATCTTCAAACACCCTTTCCAGGCCGGAGTTACCGTTGAAGGTACGCCAGTAAAGCCCTACCGGAGCCACCCGCATTACCCCGCCACACCCCTTACTGTCATTGCCGGCGGTCTCTGGAACGCCCGGGTAATCCCGCAGCGCACTCAAACACGTCATGCCCGGTGCTCGCTGGCTGTGCAACTCTGGCTGCTGAAACAACCAGCCGTCTTTCTCTGCGGTTACCGCACGACACTCGTGGCCCTGTGTTGCCAACCAGCGCAGATAGGCATTGGCAACTGTGTGGTCGAAACCTGCAATGCCTTTACTGACTCCCCGCATTCGCCCCCGCAACAGGCCTTCGGCGGTGAACAGGGTCATTTGGGTGTCGTCGGTTATCTTGCCTTTGCCACCGTAGGGTCGGTTATGCCGGCAGGGCCAAAGCGGCTCAGGATTTCAGCGCGGGACATGAACTCCACGGCGGCACCGAGGGCATCGCCTATGGCTCCGCCGAGGAGGCAGGCGGTGTATCGCTCCTGGATATCGTTTCCCGGCCGAGACTCATGTGGTTGATCCATTATCATTTCCCTATGCTAGTTTTTAGAAAGATCCGTAGTAACTCGGCGGAACCCGACTACCGTCCACTTGCCTCTGAGAGTTCGACTGCTTCCAGACATTGTTCAAAAGGCAGCCAAAGAGCTAAAGCGTCACCCTCGACGCCATCAATAGCAACAAACCCAAACCTTTCGTAGAATCTTTTTGAGTCGTCGTCTTTGGCATCTACCGCACAGCCGATACCGCCAACTGAAATCGACGCATCAACAACCCGCCTCAGGCACTCGATCAGCAGGTACGCTCCTAATCCATACCCTTTCAGAGAGTTATCAACCGCAAGCCGTGCCAGCCGGTAAACCGGCGGATCCGACGGAAACCGCTTTTGTAGGGGGTGTCCCTGGGGGAAGACAATGGTGCTGGGAAGAAGAGTGTAATAGCCGAGGATCTCCGTCGGGTCGACCTCATCTTCAACCAGTACATAAGTCCGTGTCGCCATCTTCTGGCTGCTTTGCCGGGCAATTTTCTTCAAGAACTCGTTGAGCGCAGGCTTACCGCAGTCAAATTTTCGCCGATTGTGTTTTTTACTGATTTCTTCGGTTCTTAAAGTCACCAGCCAACTTCCTGTGGTTGAGTGCGGCTTCCCGAAGCTTTGGATTAATCGGCTCAGGGTTATCCAGCAGCTCCAGCATACGGTCAGCACTCTGCCGGGAAACCTGGATTTGTAGCGCCTGACGCTCGGCCTCTTGTGCTTCTTTCTTTGCAGCGTAGATCAGGAACTGACTCAAGCTGCGGCCCGTTAACTCTGCTGCATGAGCAATAAGTCTCTGCGTTTCTTCATCGACACGGGCCACCAGGCGAGTGTCTTTACCTTGTGTGTTCATAATATTCTTCACCGATGGCGGGATAAGCTCGACTGAAACCTGAGAAAACCCTCTTCCTTGATAGAAAGTGATTCATGGGCTCAATCTATGTATGCCATGCTGGCACACATAATGACCCCAATCAACTTAGTGTGCCAATTTGGCACATTTGATTTATAAGACTCCCAGCTGCACAAGGTCGCAAAGCGGTCATTCGGGTAGGACGATTAGCACTGGTATAGTGGCGCCCACGTACCGCAGCGAAATGGGCATCAGGGCGCAGGACCGGACGCCCGGAACGAACTACAACAGTTGGTTATGTGGCGCGAGGCGCAAACATGATGATCGCCATTCCCACCAACGCAACAGCTGAACCAACTAAATCCCAAACTGTTGGTCGAACCCCATCGACCGCCCAAAGCCACACAATTGCCATAAAAATATACACACCACCATACGCGGCATAGACCCTGCCAGCAGCGGTGGGGTGCAGTGAAAGCAACCACGCAAATGCTGCGAGGCTCAACGCACCTGGCACCAGGAGCCAGATGGTTTTACCCTCTCGAAGCCAAAGATAAGGCAAATAACAACCCACGATCTCTGCCAAAGCGGTGACGATAAAAAGACCAACCGTTTTCAATTCAGGCAATGAAATTGACCTCTTGGCAGTTACCTGACTTTGCAGCGTGCCAGCGCCAGCGTAGATGCGTCCAACAACAGCCCCTTGTTCTACGATATTTAAAGCCCCACGCCATAGTACCGAAGGACACCCACCATTACCCAGTAGCAGATTGCTGTAATGCCGATTAACGCTGTCAGGCTAAGGTAGAAATTGAGCCCCTGTGCCAACAGAACCGGTAACGCAATAAACAAAGCAAGTGATGGCAAAACCAGCCAAAACACACTACTTGCAAGTTCGCTAACCTTTTCTGCATCCCTGGTATCTAAATAAAGCCAAAGCATTGCCAAGACTGACGTCAGCGGCACCGACGCAAGCACAGCGCCTATGAACGAGCTGCGCTTCGACACTTCCGATATGAGGACAACCAGAATAGCGGTCACTGCGACTTTGACAATGTAATAAGTCAACTGGATCTACCTCCTGGCGGCAACCGTATCACGGCTTATTAGTTTGCATTCTTATTAAACCCCAACGCCATCTCCCCCGTCCAAATCTGATTCCAAGCCCTGATAACAGTGATTTTTCATGGTTTTATCTGTAGTTCCGCAGCCGCCATTACGCTGCCGGCTCTGTGAAAAGTTTACACTCAAATTATCAGTGCACGCTTGTACCAGTTAAATCCAGAGAACGGGGAATGTCCGCTTTTGTTTAGGGTTTCACGTGGGCTGTGGAACGGTCACAAAGCAGATATTCGGGTTTGATGGGAACACACATTGGACCCGCATCGAATCATCTGTTGTGCCTACGCTCCGCAAGCCTTTTCTGGAGCAGCCCGTTCAGCTCTTCAAGCTCGGCGATCCGCCGTTCGTTGTTCCCCTTCTCCCAGGCAACCCGCTCAGCAAGGCGGTCAATTTCCGAAGCGACTTCCGAGACTTCATCCAGCTGAGAATCGTTCACCCGCTGGCTGTACTCACCGTTATTGACCCGCCCCAGCACACGCCGGATGTGTTTCAGTCGCCGGACCAGATAATAACCGGCAGCAATGGAGAACAAAGCGGCGGCCAATACTTCCAGAGCGGCAATAATCAGGCTTCTGCGCTTAACCTGCTCAATACCCTGCAGCTGTTCCCTCAGATCCAGGCCGATCTCCACGGTGCCATAATTCAAACCCGCCTTAACGATCGTGGCCTTCGCCATGTAAAGATCAGACAGGCCAACGTTTTCTCTTGAGCGCTGGAAAGACTGACGCAGAGCATCCGGGTTACCGGCCTCGGCCAGAAGATGACCATTGTAATCGGTTACCCGGGCAAACGCGGTTCCAGGGGTTCTGGCCGCAGCCTCAACAAATGACTGCAATGAACCAAGGTCGAGGGATAACACATCATTCGCGGCGGTCGCCGCGAAAATCCGGGCGATGGACTGAGCACGGCGTTCCACTTCATCGGTCGTTGACGAGTCGATGAAGTGAAATACTGATTACAACAGTACAACAAGCATGACGACTTCGATCATGCCGATGCCAATCACGGCCTGAGCCCGGATTGACAGCTTCACGTGTCACCCTGTGTCTGGGTAAAGTCGAGGCCGAGGCCCCGGACATCATTCCAATCTTTATCGTCGGCCGGTATCAGAGACTTCAAGTTGGCACGCTCAAGCAATGCCGCCCCTTCCTCGCTGCTACTCAAATCCGTCAATGCCGCCTGAATACGTGACCGCTGATCATCAGGCAGCCCCGAATGCACCGCAAAAGCATGAGGCGTATAACCCTCGGATCGCCAAAGCACCCGAACACCGGTAAGGCCCTCTGCAACCGCAGAGTTAAACGTACGCTCTATTCCTCCGCCCGCCGCCATAAAGCCTCTCTGGACATTCAGGTAAACGGATTCGTGGGAGGACACAAAGCGAGGCGTGTAGGTGATACCCAACCGTTCCAGTTCAGCACGGGTCAGTATGGTGGCAGCAAACGCTGCCGGCGCCGGAAACGCCAGAGTGGTTCCTTCTAGCTCTTCCAGGGTTGTTACCGGGCTGTCCTCCCCAACCACGATAATGCCCCGTATCCGCTTCTCACCCTCGCGGGCAATGGCGCGATAACCGGGCGACTGGCTGAACTCCACGTAGTGGTAGGGATTCATATAGGCAATATCATACTCGCCTGCCAGGACACGCTCTTCGAAAGTGGGTATGTCCGGCGCGGTGGTAAAACGCACTTGCCGCCCCAGTTGTTCCGAAAGATGCCTCATCAGAGGTGTCCACTGATCCGCCAGTTTGCTGGAAGACTCCTGGGGAACAATCCCGAACAGCAGCGGTTTCTCTGCACTGTGAGCGATAACGGGCTGGATAGCGATCAGCAGTGCTACCAGCCACGGAAGCCAACCTTGTTTTAACTTCATGCAGAACACCCTTCAATAACTGGCAGACGCCAAAGACCTGGTTTGTACGGACGGGTAACAGGTACCCGAATCGAGGAGCAGGGCCAGGTAATCGTTCAGTGGCATCGGTTTGTGCGCATAATATCCCTGTATGAGAACGCCGCCAATGCTCTCGATCAACTGCCACTGGGCTTTGTTCTCCACCCCTTCAATGACGCTCTTCATGTACGCCTGATCGGCCATTGCGATCACCGACCCGAGGAAACGGGCTTTGTCCTCGCTTTCCTCAATGCCGTTCACGAAGCAGCGGTCGATCTTGAGCCGGTCTACCTTCAGTTCCCGGATATATTCCAGTGACGAATGCCCGGTACCAAAATCATCGAGGGCAAAGGTTACGCCCAGATCGTGCAGGCTACCGATCAGCTGATTGATGCGCTGGAATTCAAGGGCGGCATTGTCTTCGGTAATCTCCATGCACAGGGCAGTGGCCGGAATACCGGCATCAATCAGCAGACTCTGAACGTCCTGCACCAGGTGATCGGCCAACATGGACGGGTTGAGATTGATGGAGAGATTGCCATCAAAACCGAGGTTCCGATAGAGGGTTTGTGTTTCACGGGCAATCTGCCTGAATAGCCACCGACCCAGCTCAACACCCAGTCCGTAACGCTCACAGAGATCTACCACACGATTCGGCGGCACAAAGCCGACACGCTCATCCCGGCAGCGCAGAAGCACCTCGGCACCGGTAACCAGGTTGATGTTTTCCGAACTCACGATGGGCTGGTACACCAGGCTGAGATGGAGCGTTCCTGGTTCGTTGTTGAAAAACCGAATCAGGCCGGTGTGGATAAGCCTGTCCTCTTCGATCCGGCGGCGAAGATCTTCGCAGTTGATATAGTAATCCCGTCCTTCCAGCCGAGCCTGGGTCAGTGCCCGGTGCGCCCGCTGGTAGCGACTGCTCCAGCCAGGGCAATTGTCCTGGCACTGTGGGTCTACCCCCATTACTGCGGACACGTGCAGCACCGAGTCTCGGGTGTGCCAATCAAAGGTCGTCGCATCAACCAATCGCTCAGTAACCGTTTCGATATCCTCGGACGGACTCACGGCCACAATCATCACAAATCCGCTCTGGGAGGCCTGAATCAGCTCATCGCCCGCTCGCAGCTGTTTCTTGAGTTTTCGGGCAAACACCCGGAGTAGGTCATCGCCGCCTTCGGTTCCAAAATCACTCAGAACTAGCTGAAAACCTCGAATTTCACAGGTAACGATGGCCTTATCAGAAGCCACTGCGCGAATGGAGTGTAGATATTGGCTGTTCGGTAAACCGGTGACGGGATCTACCTTGGACTGCCTGCGAACAAAAGCTATAGCCAGAGCCAGAAAGAGGAAAACCGCGACCAGGGCCGCCAAGGTGAGTATTCGGAGATTGGCAAGGCGATCGCGGGATTCCTCCACGGCAGTCACCAAGCGGCCCGCTTCATCGCCGACGAAGTTATCAATGACCAACTTCTGAATACCGCTTTTCTGACCGTTCCATTGCGTAAACCGCTGAAGGTTGCCACCCATTCCACGTGAAGCCTGCCACCCGGACCGGAGCAAGGCTGCCACCCATCGGAGCGTAGCGACGCGGGGTTTCTCTTCTTACTCCGAAGTCTCAGTGCCCGTCAACTTTGCCTG
>NZ_JADARC010000063.1:0-270 GCF_016464245.1 Marinobacter sp. bablab_jr003 | reverse complement strand
TTTCTGGTGATTTTCCGGAATCGGTGTTCACCATGCCGGAATCCGTGTTCACGTTCCCGGAATCGGTGTTCACGTTCAACCAGAATCTTTCTTAACGCATTGTTTATTCAACCGTTTGCTACTCTGGTTCCTTTTTTTGGGGATCAGGGTCATGGCAGCAAAGAGAATTCCAATGCGCAAAATCAGAGAATTGCTTCGCCTGAGGCTGGACGCCGGGCTCTCGATCCGGCAGATCAGCGCCAGCACCAAGACCAGTGTCGGAGCCATCCA
>NZ_JADARC010000062.1:0-280 GCF_016464245.1 Marinobacter sp. bablab_jr003 | reverse complement strand
TTTCTGGTGATTTTCCGGAATCGGTGTTCACCATGCCGGAATCCGTGTTCACGTTCCCGGAATCGGTGTTCACGTTCAACCAGAATCTTTCTTAACGCATTGTTTATTCAACCGTTTGCTACTCTGGTTCCTTTTTTTGGGTTCATCGCGGGTTAGCGTGAAAAAGTAGGAGACGGCGGTAAAACCGGTTAGTTTTGAGTTCGCCAAAACAACAAACCTGACCGACTCACCGCCGTCCCTATGAATGCTAATCCTCTTGCCCTGTTCTGGGAAGGATTCA
>NZ_JADARC010000061.1:0-6593 GCF_016464245.1 Marinobacter sp. bablab_jr003 | reverse complement strand
GTCACCCTTGAGGGCGGCTAGGGCAACTTTGGACTTGAACGATGGGCTGTATTGCTTGCGTTTCTTGCTCATGATTCTCCTCCTTGTGGAGATGATGAATCAGAGCTTAGGCACCTGTCCAAATTTCGGGGTCCACTTCAGTATCATTGAAATAAAAACTGCTAGGATTTGGTGAACTGAAAGACGAGCTGTGTGTCACAGCGTTGAACCTTTACAGCTTGGTGCTTGGAATCAGGATGACCGCAACAACCCGCCAATTTATTTCCGCGCTGCTATCACTGCTTCTGGTGATAAGCGGGCCGGCATTGGCTATGTCCAAAATAGCGGACAGCGACGCGGACACTGCGATGCCGGATTGTGGTTCCATGATGATGGCTCAGGCTGAGAGCGCCGGCTCCTCAACAGATACTGAAACGGATTGTTCCTCAGCCCCTGACATGGCCTGCCCGAGCGCCAGTGGGCTGATCAAATGCGGGGTCAGCGTCAGCGTTGCCCTGTTACCGGGGGATTCCATCGGTTTTACCGATACGGGCTCCCACCCGGTATTGACCGCACGATCAACCTTCTACCAGGATCCGTTCCTGGCCTCTATTACGCCTCCTCCAGAACACCACTCCTGAGTTTTAACCCGGATTTTTGCCTCTAGGAGGCAAGCTCTTTAACGTTAATTCTTACAACAAAGTCTCGTACTTCCGTCCATCCGTAACGAGACTTTAACTGGAGTAAATCAAATGCGTAATTCAAAACTCAAGCTTACCGTAACCGCCGCCGTTCTGGCAGGCAGTGTTGCCCTCTTCTCTGCCGTTGCCCACGGCGAAGGCGCCGGCATGATGGCCGGACACTCCGAGCAGAATGGCATGATGTCCTCGCAAGGCACGGAGGGTATGGGCGGCATGATGGGGATGATGAACATGATGTCCGATATGTCCCCTGAAGACCGTAAAGCCATGACCGCAGCGTGCATGAAGATGATGCAGGCTCATGGTGGCGATGGCATGAAAGACAAAGACACCGGCACCAAATAACCATTTGGACACCCTCATGAACTGAAGCTATGGGCCGGGGATGCATGTGCATCCCCGAGCCCTGCACTGCATATAAGCGATTCCAACCGAGGATTTTCCATGAAGACCATGAAACTCGCCCTTTATACGGGTATAGCCGCTGTCGTTATCGGCGCTGGCGCCACCTTGGCCATCCAGGCCAACGAATCTGACCAGTCATCGGTTGCGCAAGCCGAGAGTGGAAAGACAGTTCAGGCCATCACCATTTACAAGAGCCCCAATTGCGGTTGCTGCCAGGACTGGGCCGAGCACCTCGCGGCCAATGGCTTTGAGACCCGCATCGTTGAAACCGACAACCTCAATGAAATCAAGCAAGAGTACGACGTACCCCGAGATATGGCGTCCTGCCACACTGCGCTGATCGGAGACCTGGTGATTGAGGGCCATGTGCCGGCCAATGACATCGTCGCCTACCTTGAGGACCCGCAGTTCAATACGATTGGGCTATCAGTGCCGGGCATGCCCCATGGCACCCCCGGCATGGAAACCGGCCGGAAGGACGATTACCAGGTCATCGCTTTTAATGCCAATGGCAAGCAAGGTGTTTTCCGTGAACACAAGGATTACTGAGGTCAGCCCCATGAAAACGATGGTTTACCGCCTGAATTCTGGCGTTTCCAGGCTTTTCCTGTTCGCGTTGGTTGCCGTCATGCCGGCCCTGGTTCAAGCCGAGTCTGCGAATGATGCCCAAGCAGTGAAAGCGCTGGCGACTGACTCCTCCGGCGCCCTGCTGGTGCTTCGGGATAGCGGCCTGCTTGTTCTTGATGATAAGACTGCCGCCGACATCCCGCTGCCACCGTCCGATTCCGGCGCTCAACCCCGTTCCATGGCAAAGGGCGCGGACGAACGCCTGTACCTGGCAGGGCCAGGCCTTGGCATCTGGCGCTATGAGTATGCTAGCGAGCGCTGGCATTCCCTCAATGACACCCTGCCGGATCTCGGAATCACCGCCATTGCCGCCCACGCCACCCAACCGGAAACGCTCTACGCCTATCTTGGTGAAGGTGGCATGTTCCGATCCAGGGACGGCGGTGGCGAATGGGTGAAGGTTGACGGTGGACCCCGGGAGCCGGTGCAGGCGTTCCTGCACTCGGATATGCCCGGCAGCATGGAAAGTGGCTGGCTGTTCGCGGGCACCACCCGTGGTGTGGCCCGTTCCATGGACTGTTTTTGCTTCTGGGGCGATGCCGGCGAATTGCGAGGGGCGGTGACGGCCATTGATTACGATCCTTCGGCCCCGGAGAACGTCTACGCCGTAATCGAGGGGCAACTTCACCACAGTTCTGACGGCGGCGAAACCTGGGTTGGCCTTGAAATACCCCAGGCAATCACCGCTCTGACATTCTCACCCAAGGAAGGACTCGTGGTGGGCACGGAAAACGGAGACCTGCTTTCGCGGAACGCCTCTGGCGAATGGGTGCCTGTTCATGAATAAGTGGTTTGTCCCGCTGGTCTTGCTCGTTGCCCCGGCCCTTCTGATGGCCGGTGGCGCGCCACCAAACAGCGACAGCTTGCCGACCGAAGTGGCCAAGGGTCGCCAGATCTACGAGCAATACTGCGCCGCCTGCCACGGATGGCAGGGTGAAGGTGCGGCCAACTGGAACAAACCGGATGAGAAAGGCGAAATGCCCCCGCCACCACACGATGAGACCGGCCACACCTGGCGCCACAGTGATGCCATGCTGTTCAGGATGATTGCCGAGGGATGGCGGCATCCCTTCAACAAAACAGATCGGCTGGCTATGCCAGCATTTGAGGACACCCTCACCGACGAGGAAATTCAGTGGGTGATCGAGTACCTGAGAACACTATGGACAGACGACCAGCGCCGCTATCAACAGAACGAAAGTCAGGACATTAACCAGGCCGAGAGCCCCTCCTGACTTCTCACGGATACCAGACAACACTCCTTTAAATCTCGGTAACTCGAAAATGTCGTTGAAGCAGCACTTCAATAAATGGTCATGGTTATTCGGTATAGCCGGTTTCAGTCTGGTGGTCGCTGCAATTTTCGTGTTGCCGCAGTACCTGAAGCCTGATCTGGATGCCGGTGTCACTTTTTACGCCACCGAGGGATGCGCACCTTTTGAAGGTCAGTGTATCGGGCGAAAGGGCGATCAAACCATCACAGTCGGCTTAGGTAATGAAGCCATCGAATCGATGACAGAGATTCCCATTCGTGTGCGTCTCGATAACATGACAGCAGACTCCCTGATCGGGGATTTCGAAGGGCTTGAAATGTACATGGGCGTGGTCCGCACCCAGCTGCTACCGAATGCCCAGGGTGTTTACCAGGGAACCATTACCCTGCCGGAGTGCGGTACCGGCAAGATGCTATGGCGGTCGAGGGTTATCATCGACAACGACCCTTCCAGTGAAGGTATCAAATTTGATTTCTGGGCAGTTTAACGGACTTACAAAACTTAGGGGACTAAATTCCTGATCTTGCAACCTGGGGAATTGGCGCCGCGTTTGCCATCGGCTGGACACCCTGTATAGGCCCCATACTCGGGGCCATATTGGCGCTCAGCTCCACGCATGCCAATGCTGAGGCGGGCATGCTGTATCTGGCGGCGTATTCGTTGGGGTTGGCTCTTCCTTTTCTCGGAACCGCCCTGTTTATTGAACACTTTCGGCAACGAGTACGCTGGCTCAGTCGCTGGAGTAGACTGCTGAGAGCGCTTGCTGGCTTGGTGCTCGTTGTAATGGGAGTAATGGTGCTCACCGGTCGGATGACACTCTTTGCGTCGTGGATGTTGTCGACGTTTCCGGTTCTCGGAAGGCTTGGTTGAGCTTCCTACAGCCAAACTACAGGGAACGGTCCATGGCTTCATGCTCAAATACTGCGTATAAACAGGTTTCATGAACAAATGGGGCCGCTATTTCGTTAACTAATGGCTTTGCATTGCCGAACCATTGAAGCGGCTCATTGTTCTTCAGGACTGAATTAAAAACCGGTTCGCAGTGGAGGATCTTGAACGTTCGCTTTTGTTTAATAGCGAACAGAACATGCCTCAGACGATCATCCGGGGCGGAACGAGCTTTGCGAGCACGGCGATGGTCTTGGCCGATGGTTTCCTTCCGGGTGACCGAGCGCACTTCCACAGAGATTGCCGGCGCTATGGCCGAGAATCCGGGCCTGCAGCTCGTGCTGACGTTCTTCAGCGGCAAGCTGACGGCGATACGCCCGGGAAAACAGTTTTTTCAGGTAATGTGGAGCGCTTTAAGTTTGTCGCTGGTGATATCGAAGCGGCTGGCTGGAGGTGCCAGGTCACAAAAATTGGCACAGATATGTCACATATTCGTCACAGGGAAGTTTGGCGGCCCCAAATGCAAAAAAGGCAGACCAGTAAGCAACTGATCTGCCTTTCTTTTTTATGGTAGCGGGGGCAGGATTCGAACCTACGACGGTTATGAGGAGGACGCTCATAGGAACATATATTTTGTTCTAAATTGTGCTTTTTTGCCATAAATCGTGCAGTTATCTATAGTTTCAAGAACATTGGTAGATGCGCGAGACACCGATTAATGACTATTAATGGCACTCAAGATTGGCACAGCGTTGAACCCCAAGCCACCGACAATACGACCGTAAGGCAACCAACCCCACAATACGACACTCTTCATACCTGGGCCAAGGATGCTCAACTATCGGAGGTATTCGAGCTTACCGCCTTGACCTTCGGATTCAGCAAGCACTTTACAGTTATCGGCAACCTAAACCAAGAGCTGTCCCACCCAGAATCCTTAGAGATTCTTGCTGCCTGGTCCAACAACCCCCTCGTTGCGCTCCTTTCAGATCTTCGCCAAGCCTTCACTGACTCCTCAGATATCGCTATCGAGTTCCCCGCACTACCCCACGCAGGAAACTCCGATCAGACAAAGAAAAAGCTGCGTGACTTGGGTGCCAGTATTGAGAAAAGACACTTCTTACTCTGCCTAATCGTTAACCCACTCGCTATCGCGAATACCGAAGAGCAATACGCTCTTAGGCGAGCCTTACGCATTTGGCTCATAGTGCAAGCGCTGGATCACGCAGCCAACAGACGCTGCCTGAGCGACAAACGCATCCAGAAAGTCGCCAGCTTTTTGACCCAAAACACACACCACAACAATTGGCTTATCATCGATAAAACACTTGAACGTGCCAAGCGCCATGTTGCTCTGCAACCGTTCACCTTTGATCGATTCACTCTAGCCCTCAGAAACGCCGCCAATGAGTTGTTCGTCCAGTCTCAAGACGCCAGCGCCCAACGGTTTTTAAACTCCCTCGTTTTAATCTGTGAAGGCAACTGCGAGCCCAATGATTTAGAAAATGTGGCGCAGCCTTTCTTCCACGCACCCTTGGCCATATTCTCTCGCAACCGACTCCCCGAAACGCAACAACTGAGTGACTACCAATTCCAATCACTGGATCTGCTTGACGCGCCCAATGACGAATCTGACGAAAACTCTGAAGAAGCCCTTCTCTACACAGTCAATGCCGACGACCCACCTGAACGGCAGCGGCTCACTGGCCAGAGCATCTTGCTTCAGACAACGGAGCTGTCTCACTACTTACCCTGGAGCTGGGATAAGCCACTACCGCCCGAACTGCAATCTCTGAATGCATGGATAAACCAACTACTCACATCAAACAACCAGCTTGACCGCTTAGGAGCGGCCGTTGTTTGGTTGGCCACCCGACTCTCGCGCTCGTTACCCTTTACACTGGAACTTGCGATTTCTTCTACCACACAAAATGAATGGGCTTTGATGCCCGATTTTTCAGTCGCTCATCGCCACTCACCCAAAAGGCATCATTCTTGGGTTCCCGACCAGAATGCGATTCAATGCATTGAGCCGTTTGAGTCATCTTTATCGCTCAAAATACCCGGCGTTGTTCAGCAAGCGCTCAATGGCGCCTTCGAGTCCGCAGTCAACAGTAATCACTCCCTTTACAATCTATGGTTTCAGCTCTCTGGCGAAACTCCAGAAACCTGGTTCAACCGACACGCCAAAGACCACTTCCCAAGACTAACGAGCGCAAAACTTGCCAACGCTCACCCCCAACAAGTCTTCAATCTCACATCCGACCATTCGTTTGCACGACTCAGTGCTGCCCACCCTAGAGCGGCACTCCCTGCTGCCTGCGGGTACGCAAACTGGGACATTAAGGCCGTCGAGAACGGTTTCAACCTTGAATTAAGTGGCAGCGATAAAGCGGGGGACTCAAGAGTCAACGTACTCGGGAGCCTGCTAGCTCCATTAGAATCGTTGCTTATTGATCAAATATCTCAAGCCACTCAAGCCCTAAACGATACCCAATGGGACAGCCCTCTTAGCTACCACAATGCCTTGGCACGCTATTGCGTTATGGCACTTTATGCTGCAACCGGTTGCCGTCATCTGAAGTGGACCCCGAAATTTGGACAGGTGCCTAAGCTCTGATTCATCATCTCCACAAGGAGGAGAATCATGAGCAAGAAACGCAAGCAATACAGCCCATCGTTCAAGTCCAAAGTTGCCCTAGCCGCCCTCAAGGGTGAC
>NZ_JADARC010000060.1:0-16216 GCF_016464245.1 Marinobacter sp. bablab_jr003 | reverse complement strand
GTTCTTGGTAGTTGATGACGACCATGGCGTCTTGGTCGTAGTTGTAGTGCTTGAAGCGGGGCATCTGACCACTCCTTGTCCGTTTGCCTGATGCTACCAAAACCGAGGGCGATTTCGGGTTTTTTCTACAGCCTCAACGCCGCATTCAGCGGCTTGTCCGCTGCAATGCTTTGTTATGTATTGCCATGAATTAAATAATTTATCCTTCCGTTTTCTATCACATATACCCCACGGTATTAAATGAAATAACCCCCCTTCTGACAACCGTAAAACTAACCCGGATTTCTCATGAGGGGATAAAAGAAAGCGGCTGAAAGTGCTATAGTTTCAGGACCTTACACCGTTCACCAAGCACCAACAGCCGCTATCCAAAATGGTACCTGAAAAACTGACCTTCTCGCCACTGTCTCGCCGTCAAATTGAAGCCGATTTCTCCGGTGGTCATATCACCTCCGATGCCGGCCTGCTTTTGCTTCGCGAAGTCGACAACCAACACCAGCTCACTCAGCGCCTGGCTACGGTGCTGGACGATGCCCGTAATCCGGTACTGGTTCGCCACAAGCTTCAGACCATGATCCGGCAGCGGGTCTTTGGCGTAGCCGCGGGGTACGAAGACCTGAACGATCACGAGGCGCTACGCGCTGATCAGGCACTTCAGACCGCGACCGGTGAAGATGCCATTCTGGCGGGCAAATCGACCTTGTGCCGCATGGAGCAGCGCGTAGACCGGCAGGCCGTGGTCAAGGCCCACGAACTGATGTGGCATCACTTCATTGAGCAGCACGACGCCCCACCCAAGGAAATCGTGCTGGACTTCGATGGCACCGACGTTCCGGTGCATGGCGACCAGCCCGGCAAGTTCTTTAACGCCTACTACGATCACCATTGTTACTTCCCGCTGTACGTGTTCTGCGGCCGTCACCTGTTGGTGAGCTACCTGCGCACCAGCAATCGAAGCGACAGCCGCCATAGCTGGGCCATTCTGGCCCTGCTGGTGAAGTTCATCCGGCAGTACTGGCCGGATACCCGCATCGTGTTCCGGGGTGACAGCGGCTTTTACCGTCCCCGATTGCTGAGCTGGTGCGACCGGAACAACGTGGACTATCTGGTCGGCATCAGCAAGAACAGCCGGCTGCTCAAGGAGGTAGACGTACCCTCGATGCTGGTTCGCAAGGCTCACAACGAACTGGGTGAAAAAGTCTCCGCCACCTACCGGTTCCAGTACCAGGCCCGAACCTGGAAACACCCCCGCTGGGTGATCGCGCGTCTGGAGGAGGGCGAACTGGGTGCCAACCCCAGGTTCATTATCAGTTCCCGTTACGACGACGGCGTTAAACTCTACTACGAGCAATACTGTGCCCGGGGTGACATGGAAAACCGGATCAAGGATCAGCAGTTGTGTCTGTTCGCAGATCGCACCTCCAGCACGCGGTGGTGGACCAATCAGTGGCGGTTGCTCCTGTCGGGCTTTGCCTACACGCTGTTCGAGCGATTACGGGCCCACTTGAAGAAGACGCCCTTCGAGAGAATGAGCGCCAGTAACCTGCGGCTGAAGCTGATCAAGGTGGGCGCGGTCATCATTCGCAACACTCGGCGCATACGGGTGTTGATGAGCGATGCCTATCCTTACAAAGACGAACTCTCTGACCTGGTGCGTCAACTGGTTCCGGGATAGAAGCCCGGGCTCCCCCGGCCCGACTCAATGGGGGAAAGGGGGCCGTGTGTCCGGACAACAGGAATTGATCGATTATTGATCAGTCACGGCCGCCAATGAGCGGTAATGGCGGTAACCCGCACAGTCTGCGAGACTTGCTGGGGACCTATGAGAAATCCGGGCTAAGGCTATTCTTTTGAAAAAATGGCAAATTGAAACGGGCTATATTGAACTGTTCAGGCTTGAAAAGCTGGCGTGCAAAGAGATCAAAACCCGCTTCCTTGAGCACCTCTTCTGGAACCACATAGGACTGATCGACCAGCCCCCAGAAAGTCCAGCCAGACTCAATACAGATTCCTAATACCTTGTTATTTGCATAGCTGACACCAACCGCACCGAGGGTCGAGCCAACCAGGTTTCCGAGCAAAGCCCCCAGCACTGGCACAGGAATAATCATCTGGCCGAGCACCGCTCCTCCGCCGCCCATCGACGAGCTGTTGCCCCACAACTGGACGCCGGCTAAACCTGACAAGGTGTGATGGGCGGACGCTTACATTGAACTACCAGTTTTTGGTCACCCAACCCCAGAGTTCATGCCATTCTGCCCGATAAGCGGAACTTGGCCTTGTTGTCGTCCTTGCAGGCTCTACTCGACCGGGGACTGACCATAGCGGATGCGGATTGCCTGGAAGACGCCGTGCCGAAGCCCCGGCGGGTGTCGAGTGAAGATGCTACGGCGTTGCGGATCGCTCGGCGCCAGTTTTTTTAGCCGGTTGTCGGTCCCGGCAGCAAGGGTGTCTATCAGGGCGACAGTACGTTGAAGGCCTCCTGTCTCTGAAGAAGCGGCGAGTTACCTGTCTCAGTGGAAGGAAAAGTTCCTTAGCTGGCCTCGGAATCTGCGTGATGCTGCCTATTGATCTGGCGCAAACCTGGTTAGTGCGTAACGCAGACTTGCCTCCATGATTAGCTTGCGATTTACTGATACTGAGCCAGCAATAGCAGGACAGTGATATGGACCCGCAAACCCCTAGAGATCAGTTTCCTTTCGCCAATGCCCGGGTAGCAAGGCGCTGGCGCAAGTTATTGGATGAGCGCCTGAAAGACCTGGGGGTTACCCAGGCTCGTTGGTTCACCATGGTTTGCCTACAGCGTGGTGGTGGAGGATTGACCCAGCGGGAGTTAGCCCATTTGATGACCATCGAAAATCCGACATTGGTCCGCCTGCTTGATAGCCTCGAGGAGCAGGGTCTGATTGAACGCCGGCCCTGTAAGCGTGATCGGCGCGCCAGGCTGCTGTATCTTACCCATGCCGATGAGCGCTTTATGAGCGATCTGAATGAGCGGGCGAATGTGTTGCGAGAGGAGATGCTGAAAGGCATTGAAAATACCGACCTGGAAGTCGCCCTGCGTGTTTTTGAGCGGGTTATGGAAAATTCCGCCAACCTCAAAAATTCCTGAACCCGAGACATTTTTCAAACGCAAGCGACAAGATTAGAACGGGAGCGTTCCGCAAATTCCACCGGCGCAGGACAATTCCATCATGGATGGCTGTCAATCATTAATTGTGTTACGTTTAGTTTATACTGAACAGATTGAACAAATTGTGCGGGCAGCCGTCTCATCATTTCTGGCCGGCCACCAAAAAGTCGCCGTAGCGGAAGGTATGTCAGCATTCTGGGGCGCGACAATGATGAGGATCTTGAACGCCTGGACAAGATTGATGGCGGCGCGATCGCCGGCTTGCGCGTTGCTTACAATCACGACGCATGGTTGTACAGCGCAGCCGTCCAATCTCCCTTCACCGGCGATGTCGATGGCTATCAGGTGGTGCTTAAGGCACGATGGCGGAACCAGTTCAGCGATCAATGGTTTGCCTCCCTGGGGCCGAACCTGACCTACAGCAGTGATGACTGGACAGACGATAGGTTTGGTATTTCCGATACGGAAAGTGCCCGCTCCGGCTTGGCCTCCTATAGCCCTGATGGCTATGCCCGGTATGGCCTGACAGGCAGTTTGACCTATTCGTTGTCTGCGCAATGGTCGGTCACCGCGACCGCCGGGGTGTCACAATTAACCGGCGATGCAGAGGATAGCCCGATTGTCAGTGATATCGGGGAGGCTACCCAAGCCTACACTGGTGTTTTTATGAGTTACCGATTCTGAATGTCTCCGGGGACCGGGGCAATTCATTTCACGGGAAGGGGCAAGTAACCCCTGAATTTCCCGGTTCTGGCTTCGTCGGCTATGTAAGGATTACTTCGGAGCTCAAACACCTGGCTCACTTTTGCTCTAACCGAAACCAGAGTGCGTAAAGCGCTGGAACAAACAGTAGGGTGATCAGAGTGCCGACTGCTACGCCCCCTATAAGCACATAAGCGAGCGGCCCCCAGAAAAGGTCAAAGGTCAGAGGTACAAACGCCAGAACGGCCGCCAGGGCAGTGAGTACCACGGGGCGGGCGCGTTGGACGGCTGCCTCGACCACGGCTTCCCGGGCAGCCATCCCAGTTGTGAAGTTGTCCTGCACCTGCTGCGTCAGAATCATGGTGTTTCGCATCAGGATACCGCCCAGGCCAATGAGCCCCAACAACGCGGTAAAGCCAAAAGGTTGATTAAACAACAGCAAAGCCAGCACAGCGCCAATGAGTCCCAATGGCGCGGTGGCCAGAACGGTCAAGGTGCCGATAAATGAACGCATCTGAAGCATGATGAAAATCAGCATCAACGCCAACATCACCGGTTGTAAAGTCTGAATGGAGGCGTTGGCCTTGGCGGATTGCTCCACCGTACCGCCAATTTCAATACGATAACCGTCCGGTAACCGTTCACGCAGGCCTGCCATCGTACTCCAGATCTCTTTGGTGACATCCGGTGGCTGGGCGCCTTCCACATCCGCCTGAACGGCCAGGAAGGGGGCGCGGTTGTAACGCTTTATAACCGGTTCCTCATAACGAACCTGCCACTGCCCCAGTTGTTTTACGGAGAGTTTGCGGCCGTCGCGGGTTTTGATTTCAAGATCTTCGGGCATCATGATTTCACCGCGGGCATTACGCGCCACCAGTTGAACGCTCCTTATGCCCTGGCGTAACTCGGTAACGGCCACGCCGCGAAGCTGGAACTGGAGTTGCCGTGCAACCTCTGCCGGGGTCAGGCCCATCCAGCCCAGGTTTTCCGGGTCCAACTCAAGATAGAGCGTGGGCACACGCTCATCCCATTCGAGGTGCGGCATGACGATGTTCGGATGCCCGGTCATGAGAGTCCGAATCTGGTGCGCGATCTCTCTGAGTTGATCGGGTTCCGGACCCAACACTCGAAAACTGACCGGCCAGGCCACCGGCGGGCCGTACAGCAAACGCGTTACACGCACTCTCGCCTCAGGAAACTCACCCGCCGCGATTTTGGCCTCCAGCGTCGAGATGATGTGATCGCGCCCTTCAACGTCCTGCCCGATGGCAATCAACTTGGCAAACGCCGGGTCCGGCTGCTCGGGGTTTGCCGATACGAAGAATCGGGGTGCACCGGCACCGATGTAAGCGGACAGGCTTTTAACCTCCGGCATGTCCATCAATATCGCTTCGAGGCGTCTGACGCTTTGATCCGTGGTGGCAATAGCGCTCCCCTGCGGAGCATAGACACTGATCAGAACCTCGGGGCGATCAGAACTGGGAAAAAACTGCTTCTGTACCTGGGTTGCCATACCGAAAGCACTGAGAGCCAGTAAACCCACTGTGAGAAAAACGACGGTTTTTCGGTACCTTACACACGCTGCAATCACCCCACGCAACCGCTGATAAAAAGCGCTTTGGTAAAGGTCCTGGCCAGTATGCCCGATGTAATCGGGCAATAGCTTGACGCCCAGATAAGGCGTAAAGGTGACCGCCACCCCCCAGGAAATCAGCAACGCAAAAGCCAGCACCCAGAAGATGTTACCGGTGTATTCCCCGACACCCGACTGAGCAAAGCCGATGGGGACAAAACCGGCCACTGTTACTAGCGTTCCAGACAGCATGGGCGCGGCTGTGACGCTCCAGGCATGACTGGCTGCCCGTACCCGGTCCCAGCCACTCTCCATCTTCACAATCATCATTTCAATGGCGATGATCGCATCGTCCACTAACAGGCCCAGCGCGATAATCAACGCGCCCAGGGTGATGCGGTCCAGGTTAATGCCCGCTATTTTCATCAATAAAAAGGTCAGCCCGAGAGTAACGGGAATCGCAATGCCCACCACTAAACCCGCACGCAGGCCGATCGCCAGAATACTGACGCCCATTACGACGACCAATGCCACCAGAAACTTGACCTGAAAAAGATCAACGGCCTGAGTGATGGCCTCAGCCTGGTTGGTCAGGGTCTGTATTGACATCCCCAGGGGCAGCCTGGCCTGTTCAGTGCTGACAAACTTACTGAGCCGTTCACCAAACTCCAGGCCATTTTCGCCCGCCTCCATGACGACGCCCAGGAGGATCGCATCCTCACCGCTGGAACGGACGATGTAGTTCAACGGATCTTCATAGCCCAAACGCACCTCGGCCAGATCAGACGCGGTGATAACTTGGTCTCCGATACGCAGAGGTACTGAGGCGAGGCGCTCAAGGTCAGACAGGTCAATGTTGCTGCGGACATAAACCCGCGGGCCGGCAAGATCAACAAAGCCCAGAGGCTCAAGGCGATTGTTGGCCTCTATCGCCTGCAACACTTCTTCTGCCGACAAGCCGAGATTGTTGAGCCGGTCCTGATCAAACTCGAGATACACCCGCTCAGGACGCTCAGCCAGGATCTGTGCCTTTTGCAAGCCGGGAAGCAGTTGCAGGCGATCTCGTATCTCTTCTGCCTCGCGGGTCAGTTCACGCATTGGCATTCCCGGTGCTGTGACGGCCATCAGGGAGAAATACACGTCTGAGAAATCATCGTTAACGATGGGGCCGATGACACCACGGGGGAGATTGAGGCTTTCATCGGACATGCGCTTGCGAACCTGATAGTAGAGATCGGGCATTTTTTCACTGGGCGTATAATCCTGGAATCGGATAAGCATGGTGGCCTGTCCGGGCCGAATGGTGGTTTCAACAGTGTCGAAATACGCCACTTCCTGGATTTGCTTTTCCAGACGATCCGCCACCTGATTCCGTAGCACCTCGGGGGTTGCTCCCGGCCAAACCACAGAGACCACCATCGACCGCACGGTGAACGCAGGGTCTTCCGCCCGACCAAGGGATGAGAACGCGTAGAAGCCCGCAACAACGGACATCAAAAGAAAAAAGAGAGTGACCGAACGCTCGCGCACTGCCAGTGCGGAAAGATTAGGCAAGCTCATTGAGCCAGCTCCCGCACCGCCATGCCAGGCGTGAGCAGGTGTGTCCCTAATGCGACGATCGGCGTAGTCGCGTTGATGTTGGCCCGGATCTGCGCATACTCCTCACCCAAATCGATAACCTCGACCGCAAGGGGGGTCACCATGCCGTCGGAGACCAACCAGACCTGCGGCGTTTCTCCTCTCTCATCAAGGGCACCCAGCGGTACACGATGGCTGGCCGTGGTTTGTTTCTGCATCAGCCGGACACTCACCACTGAACCAAGCGTTAAAGACGAAGGGTAGGGCCCCTCCAGGCTGTATCGGGCACGCCAGCTCCGGCTTCTGGCGTCGGCAGCCCCGGCAATCTCTCTCAGATTCACCGCAAGCTGTTCGCCATTGGGTAAAGGAACATAACCTTGCCGGGGCGGGTTGCTGCCCTGAGGTAAAAAGACCTCGACTTCCAGGGATTGATCTTCAGCCAGAACGGCAAGGGTTTGACCGACACCCACAACCTGGCCGGGCTCAACGATGACCTCGGTGATCACGCCTGCATTGGCGGCTTTTAGTTCCGCATATCCCAGAGCATTCTGAGCCTGCTGATTTCGTGCAGAAGCCGTTTCCACCTGGCTGCGTGCTTCACGCTCCGCCAGTTCAAGGCGTTGCAGGGTTTGTTCGCTGACAAACTGACGTCCTACCAGTTCCCGCTGTCGCTGGAGCTCATTAGTGGCAATGGCCAGGGCCGCTTCTGCACGCCTCAGATCTGCGGCGGCCCCCTCCGCGGTTGCGATAAGGTCTCGTGAATCGAGTTTGAACAGTAAGTCGCCTTTTTCCACGCGCTGACCGGGATCGATGAAACGTTGTTGAATCCGGCCGGCGATCTGAAAGGCCTGGGGAACTTCGTGGCGGCCTCGCAGGGTTCCTGAAAACCTCTGAGATGTTGGACCTGCCTCCTTCAATTCCACTGTTTTTACCCAGGGAACAGGGGGGCGGGCCTCTGGAGGCGTTTCCGCGGACTGCTGACAACCTGACAGAATGAGCAGCGAGATAAACAGGGTCAGCAGAAAGCGCATGGCAGATGTCTCGATCGGCAAGATTAAGGTGTGGATATCAGTTCTCGCGGCATCCAGTTAAAGCTAGTTGCAGGATGGCATCGCGAACGGTGTCCTTCTGTTCCATAGGCAGAAAATGGGTCGTGCCTTCAAGAATCCTTATGTCAGCCGAAGGCAGCAGGGCCTTCAGGCGTTTTTGTGCCTTTGGTGAGAAGGTTGACCCGCGTTCCGCCGCCAGTGCTATAACCGGGCACCGCAACTGACGAATACCGGGCCAGGGGTTGTGTTCGGTATGGGCAAAGGTGGTGCTCTCCCACTCGGGCGCACACGCCAATTGAACTTGGTCACCCTGCGGCACGAAGGCGTGTTGGACGTAGGCGTTCAGCCATGCTTCGGGCCAGGTCTTGAAGCCACCGCGGCCACGATAGTTTTCTAGCGCAGCAGCGTGCGACTGGAATACTCTGCGCCGACGTGCGGCTCCTGCGGCCAGTGACAACCGTTGTGACTGACGTAACAGCTTCGTCAACCACAACTTCAGACCCTGCATCGGGTCCATGATCACCGGTTCCGCCAGAATCAGACCCAGCACTTTATCAGGCCGCCGGGCAGCGGCCATGATGCTGGTGGTGGCACCAATGGAATGGCCGGCAAGCCAGACCGGCTCGTCCAGGCATTCCAGCAGAGCGATCAGGTCGCGATAATAGATTTCCCAGCCCCGGAATGTCGACAGGTTGGCTGCACCAACGCTGGCCCCGTGTCCTCGCATGTCCCAGGCAAGGACATTGAAGTCCGTGGCGAGCTCGTCAAGCAGTGGATGGTACAGGCGGCCATGGAAACCCGTGGCATGTGCCCAGTGCAGCGTGGGGCGCGCTTTGGATTGCGGCCAGCGCCACAGTGCGATATCGGCGCCATCCGTCGCCCGGAATTCGTCGCGTTCAGGTGTGTTGTGCTTAATGTCCATGACGGTCTTCTTGTTGGGCGGCCATTGTCGGGAGCAATAACTGAACCTGACCAGTGGCGATCGGTTTTTTATCATCGCCTTGCCAGCAGGTCACCTGGACCAGGCTGGTGCGCCTGCCTTGCCGAATAATGTCGGCCCTGGCGAACGTCGATCGGGCCTTCGCGGAGCGGAGGTAATTGATGTGGCTGTCGAGAATGCGCGGGCAACGTGTCTCTGCATCCTGGCTTTGCGCAGCCACCCGCGCGGTGAGTTCGATCAGGGCTCCAAGCACGCCGCCATGGAGGGCTGGTAGCATGAAGTTGCCAATCAGCGCTTCACGACACGGCAAATGAACCAATACGCCTGCATCACCGCGCTGAACCTCAAGCCCGAGGTGCTGTGCATAGGGAATGCGCTCCAGAAGAGCCTGCCAGTCAGCACATTCTTTCGCACTTTCCGCAGTGCCTGAGATTTGTGGGGCCGAATCGCCAGTCGTGCTCATGCGCTCTCCTTTCCTCGTCCACCTGCATGCAATTGCTGTCCCTGGGTGTTACGCATGAAGGTGGCGTTTGCCGTCGCTAGTAACTCGCGATTTCCCTCGCTAAGGATGTCACAATGAATAAACGCGACATCGTCCGATAAATGACGACAGGTGGCCACCGCTGACAGGGCCCGGTCGCCGATGGCAGGCCGCAAATAATCCATGCGCAGATCCAGAGTGGCAATGGGCATCAACTCCAGGGCACCCGCGAATACCGCCAAGCCTCCGGCGGAGTCTGCCAGCGAGTAAAGTACGCTGGTGCAGATTTCTTTTGTATCCTTATGGGCGAACATCCATGACTGCGGGGTTAGCCGCATACAGACCTGGCCCTGGTCTACCGAGACAACTTGCATGCCCAGATCCCTGCCGTGAGGAACCTGTTCGGTGAACTGCCACGCCGTCGTCACAGCGTCACTGTGCTGAAGTTTGTTCAGATCGTTCATCAGATCCGCTCAGTCTGACATGCATTTCGCGCAGGGGCGGAAGTGTAGAGGACCAGTGGATTGTCATAGGTCATTGCCATGGCGTTCTCTTGTGAGTAGCATTGTTTCCAAAGTTTGGTTGGTCAACCAACCAAAAGTCAACACTTTGTTAATCCAAATGGCACGGCACCGGTGTAATGGCGTACGATCAGTGAAACGAATCGAATGATGGCTGCTCTGATGATTAATAAACGGGATTGCTCAGGAGGTGTTTAAGCCATGGTTGACAGACAGATTACCCCTGCAAGCAAACTAGGCGATCAGGGTAATGTTTTGTCTAACGCCGCCCGGCTGTTTCGTGAGAAAGGTTTTGAAAGGACATCTCTTAAGGAGATTGCAGAAGCCTGCAATATGCTGCCCGGAAGTCTGTATTATCGTTACAGCAGCAAGGAAGCGCTGCTCGTTGAGCTGATGCGTCGGGGAGTAGACCTGGTTACAACAGAGGTTGAAACCGCGTACGCCAGCTCGGACGATCCCGTGGAACGATTGCGTCTTTGTATCAACGCACATTTGCACGCCCTGCTGGTTGATTCGGATACGGTTTACGTACTTTTGTTTGAGTGGCGTTCACTGAGCGCGGAGGCCCGCGGGGACATCATCGCTTTGCGTGACCAGTATGAATCCCTTTGGGCCGAGATCATCGAAACGATGATTGAGCAAGGCGTGATTCGGAAGGATGTCAATGCTCGCCTGCTTCGCCTAATCGGCCTCGGGGCGCTCAACTGGGTCGCAACCTGGTTTGATCCGAAAGGTGTCTATACACTCGACGGCATTGGTGATTTTGTCTGGAACGTCATCATGGATGGTGTAATCAGGAAAAGTGTACGAACATAGGCACTGGCTCCCCAAGCGTAATTAGCGCCGGTTTATGTTTGTTAATCACGTGTATAGATGGTGTGTGATCTGACGTTTAGCCTGAATTGCTCAGGTGGCTGGCCAAACCAGCGTTTGAAGGCGCGTCTGAAATTGGCACTGTCGTGATAATTCATCAACGCAGCAATGGCCTCGATTGACAGTTCGCTGTCACGCAGGTACAGCGCTGCCTGCTGAGACAGAATCTCGTCACGGATTTTTCGAAAATTGCTGCCTTCATAGCTGAGTTTACGCGACAGGGTGCGTTTGCTGATGAACAGAGAGGCAGCCGCTTCCTCTTCATTGAGCGTTCCCGGCGGCCGGGACAACATCATCTTCTTCAGCCGGGTCTGGTAGCTTGGCTTATCGGACTGAAGTTGCGCAAGCATGGCTTCACACTGTCGCATGGCCAGATGATAGTTTTCATGATTGGCAGAGGCGTTTGGTTCCCGACACAAGGCCATCGGCAAGCTGAGTTTTAATTGGCTGCAATCAAAGTGAATCTGCCCGGACAAAAAGTCCGAATACGTTGCGTGATACTCGGGTTTCGGATGGGCAAAGCATACTTCAGCCTCGCGCAAAGGGCGGCCAACCATGAACTCGCCGAATTCGAAAAGTGCCTTGAGCATCGCATCCGACAGGCAACGCTGTATGTCATCGTCTAATGGTCCCAGGTACTGCAGAATACATTCCAAACGCTCACCGACTTGCTGCAAGTGCAACTGGATGAAGCTCGCGCGCGTGGGCAGGAATGTCCGAATCGCGTGTAGAGCAGTGAGGAGGTCGGGGCTGCTGTAAGCCACGAACCCCATTGCTCCGTGGGTTGCCGGAGTCATTCGTTTACCCAGCCTTAACCCAAATTCTGGCTGGCCGGACAGATCCATTGCATTACGCAGGATCTGTATCTGCTGAGCCACAGTAAGCAGTCCGTCCTCGCTCAAAAATTGCGTCACCCCAAGTCCAGTGCCCCGCAGCAGACGCGGAAGTTGTCTGGCTGTCAGATTCAGCTCACGTGCAACTAGCCGTGAGTAATTCGATGGAATATCCGGACCGGGACTTTGCAACTCCTCCATTTTCTTCCGCGCCACCATCATTGATACCCCCCTTCCTAAAGTTTCGCCATTTTGTCTTCAAATGACCCCTGCTTGTCAAGAAATGACCTGAAAAATATGCTGGCAGACAGGCAATATCTGTCAATCATCAATGCTGGTAGGAGAACAACATTGGGCAAAGTTACGTTTATCGAACATGATCAAACTGAACATGTCGCAGAATTCAAAGCTGGTTCCTCGGTAATGCAAATCGCTGTTGATAGCGCCATTCCCGGTATCGACGGGGATTGTGGGGGGGAGTGCGCCTGCGGTACCTGCCACGTTATCGTCACGAACGAATGGTTCAGCAAGACAGGCACGCCTGGCAATGAGGAAGAACAAATGCTGTCAATGACACCGGAGCGGGCGAGCACTTCGCGCCTGGGCTGCCAGGTGGTACTGACTGATGAAATGGACGGCATGACCGTGCATTTACCCGAGTTCCAGATGTGAACACAGGAGGACGCATGCCAACACTGCCCAGAACATTTGACGACATTCAGTCCCGACTGATTAACGCCACCTCCAGGGTGGTGCCGATGCAGAGGCAAATTCAGGGACTGAAATTCTTAATGAGCGCCAAGAGGAAGACCTTCGGCCCACGCCGACCGATGCCCGAATTCGTTGAAACACCCATCCCGGACGTTAACACGCTGGCCCTTGAGGACATCGATGTCAGCAATCCGTTTTTATACCGGCAGGGTCAGTGGCGCGCCTATTTCAAACGGTTGCGTGATGAGGCGCCGGTCCATTACCAGAAGAACAGCCCTTTCGGCCCCTTCTGGTCGGTAACTCGGTTTGAAGACATCCTGTTCGTGGATAAGAGTCACGACCTGTTTTCCGCCGAGCCGCAAATCATTCTCGGTGACCCTCCGGAGGGGCTGTCGGTGGAAATGTTCATAGCGATGGATCCGCCGAAACACGATGTGCAGCGCAGCTCGGTGCAGGGAGTAGTGGCACCGAAAAACCTGAAGGAGATGGAGGGGCTGATCCGATCACGCACCGGTGATGTGCTTGACAGCCTGCCTCTGGACAAGCCCTTTAACTGGGTACCTGCTGTTTCCAAGGAACTCACAGGCCGCATGCTGGCGACGCTTCTGGATTTCCCTTACGAGGAACGCCACAAGCTGGTTGAGTGGTCGGACAGAATGGCAGGTGCAGCATCGGCCACCGGCGGGGAGTTTGCCGATGAAAATGCCATGTTTGACGACGCGGCAGACATGGCCCGGTCTTTCTCCAGGCTTTGGCGGGACAAGGAGGCGCGCCGCGCAGCAGGCGAGGAGCCCGGTTTCGATTTGATCAGCCTGTTGCAGAGCAACAAAGAAACGAAAGACCTGATCAATCGGCCGATGGAGTTTATCGGTAATTTGACGCTGCTCATAGTCGGCGGAAACGATACGACGCGCAACTCGATGAGTGGTGGCCTGGTGGCCATGAACGAATTCCCCAGGGAATTTGAAAAATTGAAGGCAAAACCGGAGTTGATTCCGAACATGGTGTCGGAAATCATCCGCTGGCAAACGCCGCTGGCCTATATGCGCCGAATCGCCAAGCAGGATGTCGAACTGGGCGGCCAGACCATCAAGAAGGGTGATCGAGTTGTCATGTGGTACGCGTCGGGTAACCGGGACGAGCGCAAATTTGACAACCCCGATCAGTTCATCATTGATCGCAAGGACGCACGAAACCACATGTCGTTCGGCTATGGGGTTCACCGTTGCATGGGCAACCGTCTGGCTGAACTGCAACTGCGCATCCTCTGGGAAGAAATACTCAAGCGTTTTGACAACATCGAAGTCGTCGAAGAGCCCGAGCGGGTGCAGTCCAACTTCGTGCGGGGCTATTCCAGGTTGATGGTCAAACTGACACCGAACAGTTAATTAACCGATTGACCAGGATGGCATCCGAACGTGTGGAGAATCCAATCCCAGGGCACAGCGAAAGAGATAGCCTATGGTAAGCAAACGTAAAGAGAGGACGGTCATTGTTGGCGGTGGGCACGCAGCAGGTGCCCTCCTGACAGCCTTACTCCAAAAAAAATATCAACATGAGGTCGTTCTGGTGGGGAATGAACCTCATCCGCCCTACCAACGACCGCCGCTGTCCAAGAATTACCTGACAGGAGATGTTGATCAGGAGTCGCTGTACCTGAAACCGCGCTCGGTATACGAGAACGCAGGCCATCAGTTGCGGCTCGGTGTGCGCGTCGAACAAATTGATCGGGACAGTAGCACCATCAGCTTGTCGGATCAGAGCAGGCTGCAATACGATCGACTGGTCCTGGCCACCGGGTCACACCTTCGACACCTGAACGCGCCCGGGGCTGACTTAAATGGCATTCATTACCTGCACGACATAGCTGATTCAGAGGTACTGCGTGAACAGTTAGTTGCTGGAAAGCGCCTGGTCGTCGTGGGTGGTGGTTACATCGGCCTTGAGGTGGCGGCCAGTGCCAACAAAAAAGGTGTTAATGTCACGGTGCTGGAAGCCGCCGAGCGCCTTATGCAGCGCGTTACGGGCCCGGAAATATCAGCGTTCTTTTACGACAAACACCGCGGCGCCGGCGTGGACGTACGTCTGAACACAGCGGTAACCGGCTTCGAGGAGGGCGATCAGGGGCATGTGGCTGGCGTGACGTTGGCGGACGGAGGCACCGTACCGGCCGACATCGTCCTTGTGTCGATTGGCGTTATCCCGGAAACCGCTCTGGCTAAGGGCGCCGGCCTGCCCTGTGATAACGGTATTATTGTTGACGAATTTACCCGTACCGAGGACCCCGCCATCTTGGCGATCGGTGACTGCACCCGGCACCGGAATCTTTTCTTCGAGAAGATGCAACGGCTCGAGTCTGTCGCCAATGCTGTCGATCAGGCTCGTACAGCCGCAGCAACCCTGATGGGTGAGGAGAAACCCTATGATAGCGTTCCATGGTTCTGGTCAAACCAGTACGATGTTCGTCTGCAGATGGTAGGATTGTCGCAAAATCATGATCAGCGAGTGGTTCGCGGCAGCCCCGAGGATAAAGGATTTGCCGTGTTCTATCTCCGCGAAGGCTGTGTTATTGCTGTTGACGCGGTCAACCTGCCCCTTGCTTTTTTGGTAGGCAAGACACTCGTTCAACAACGCAGAACGATCAACCCGGAACTACTAGAGGATCCGGATACTGAACTGAAATCTTTGGTGAACGGAAGGCTCCAGAGTTGAAGGCAATATGTTGCGTGGCAACCGAAGCAGCCAGTCACCGGAGTGAGCCAATAAATATGAACTTGATCCTCTTAACAATAAAAGGTTGTGACTTTCCGCGACCGCTATGGGTTGAGGTGTATATCACTGAATCTTGGTTAAATCACACCAAGCACTTAATGTTTTCGGCCTCTTCTCTTGGAAGTGTCACTGTTGAAGCCGTTGGAAAGTGGCATCCAAGAACGGGCTACTCAGAGTTCAAACTGCAGGCAGTCTGTAAATCAAACAGAGTGAGATTCAGGCTTGTTGGAGATGTAAATGGGAGGCGGGTTCTGACATCCGGTATTGATATCAGGACACTTGACCAATTGAATCAAAGGTACGGCGCTAGTGAAACAGTTTTTTATAGCAAGGACGTACCAGTGCTGATGGCAATCTATTACTCAACTAAACGGTTAGAGGTTTTTAAATAACGTTTGCTTGGCAAGCCCCCGATATCCTAGACACCTGACAGCTTTGTGAAGTACTGCTTTTCGAAGTCCACCGGCGACAGGCCGCCATTATTGCCGTGCCGGCGAACCGGGTTATAGAACATCTCAATATAATCGAAAATATCCTGCCGAGCTTGTTCCCGATCCTTATAGATTTTTCGTTTGACTCGCTCGCTCTTGAGCAGCGAGAAGAAGCTCTCCGCAACCGCGTTGTCGTGACAGTTCCCGCGACGGTTCATACTTGGTTTCAATCGGTGATCCTTCAGGAAGTCTCGCCATCCCCCGGCTGGTATATTGCCAGTTCTGGGCTGAGTGAATCAGAACCTCCTATTTCGGCCTCCGCCTCCAAGAGGCCATCAGCAACGCGTCCATAACCCGATCGGTAGACATTCGTGGCTTCATGGACCAGCCAAAAATCTGCCGGGAGAGTAGATCCAGAACGGTGGCCAGGTACAGAAAGTCCTCACTATATGTTGTATTTTGCAACTATAACGCAAAGAAAAAAGGTTCATCGCGGGTTAGCGTGAAAAAGTAGGAGACGGCGGTAAAACCGGTTAGTTTTGAGTTCGCCAAAACAACAAACCTGACCGACTCACCGCCGTCCCTATGAATGCTAATCCTCTTGCCCTGTTCTGGGAAG
>NZ_JADARC010000059.1:0-37888 GCF_016464245.1 Marinobacter sp. bablab_jr003 | reverse complement strand
GTACCACCAAACCCTTGATTACCAAACACCGGATGAGGTGTACTACCAACAACCCATGACCCTGGCAGCTTGAGCCGGGAATACAGCCGGATCAGAGCTTAACTGCACCTTCAGGCTGTCCAACTGATGGGGTCCACCTCACTGTTCAGTGAAGATCGGAGCGCCGGATTACACCCACACCAAGACCTTCGATAAACAATTCCTGCTCACTCAGATCCACTTCGATAGGAGCAAACTCTTCGTTCTCCGCAATCAGCCAGACCCTTGAGCCTTCACGGCGGTAGCGTTTGACGGTAACTTCCTCGCCCACCCTGGCCACGACTACCTGGCCATTGTGAACATCCTGGGTGCGATGCACCGCCAGCAGGTCGCCATCCAAGATGCCGATATCCTTCATACTCATACCCCGAACCCGCAGCAGGTAATCTGCCGAGGGCGAGAAGAAGTCCGGCTTCAGGGTGCAATGATCTTCCACATGCTCCTGCGCCAGGATCGGGCTACCCGCTGCTACCTGACCAATGACCGGCAACCCCAGATCCGGCTCAGCCTCCGGCAGGCGAATACCGCGGCTGGCGCCTGGCACCATCTCGATCGCACCTTTGCGAGCCAGCGCCCTAAGATGCTCTTCCGCCGCATTGGCCGAGCGGAAACCCAGCTCGGCAGCGATTTCTGCGCGAGTGGGCGGATAACCGGTTTCATCCAGATATCGCCGGATAATATCCAGCACCTGGGACTGTCGGGCGGTCAGCTTCATGCTTTTTCTCCGGGGTTGTTCGTCCTGGTTTTTTATACAGTGATTTGACTATATACAGTGTTTTATCCAGTGTAAAGTCCCTGTGCAGTTTCTTTCCTTTGGGTAACGGGACACGGCGCAAGCCTGTGTTAAGGTGACCTGAAACGAAGCAAGGGGATGCAAACACTCCATGAACGCAGCCAATCGTTGCAAGATGCCGGAAAGACTGAAAAACCACGAAGGTGGAGAACGCCGCGTAGGGGTCGAAATCGAGCTTTCGGGGCTCGGTTACGAACAACTGGTGCAGCATGCCGCCCGCTTGCTCGGCGGGTCGCCGGAGCTGACCTCACGCTACGTGACCGCACTGGACACCGAACATGGCCGCTTTACCATCGAACTGGACTCCGATCCCATCAAGGAGCTGGACCTGGACGACGAGCGCCTGCCGCAATCCATCCGGGAGCTGGGCAGCCATGCCATGGATGTGATCGACTTTGCTGCCGAGAAGGTCATTCCGCTGGAGATTGTCGGCCCGCCGCTGGCGTTCTCGAAACTGGAACTGATCGAAACCCTGATGGATGAGCTACGGGAACTGGGCGCCGAAGGTAGCCGTGAAGCCATCTACTTTGCCTTTGGCCTGCAGCTGAACCCGGAATTGCCGGACCTGGAACCCGCCACCCTGGTAGCCTACCTGCAAGCCTTTGCTGCCCTTTACGACTGGCTTAAAGCCCGGCACCAGCTGGATATCAGCCGTAAGTTCACCACCTATATCGAACCCTGGAGCAGCCGGTATACCGAGAAGCTGATGGCGGATGACTATCGCCCGGATTTGGAAACCCTGATGCGGGATTACCTGCACTACAACCCCACCCGCAACAAGGCCCTGGACCTGCTGCCGCTGTTCGCCCATCTCGACAAGGAACTGCTGGCAGGCTACGTGAAGGACCCCAGGATCAAGAGCCGCCCTACCCTGCATTACCGTCTGCCGGACTGCGACATCGACAACCCGCGCTGGCATTTCTCCACGGTGTGGAATGACTGGGTGGTTCTGGAGCAGCTGGCCGCACATCCGGAAGACCTGGCCGATTTACGCAGCCGGTTCCGGGAAGCCCAGAAGTTCAGCTTCCACAACCTCACCC
Organism: Marinobacter sp. bablab_jr003; assembly: GCF_016464245.1. NCBI lineage: Bacteria > Pseudomonadati > Pseudomonadota > Gammaproteobacteria > Pseudomonadales > Marinobacteraceae > Marinobacter > Marinobacter sp. bablab_jr003. The sequence continues at coordinate 36,016 of NZ_JADARC010000059.1, read as the reverse complement.
ATTCCTGGCGTGAGACCACGGACAACTGGCTGAAACAACACGGTTATGTCTGATTATCAGGGCAACGACATGCCGATGGCAGAAGAGCTGCCGGAGAAACCGGGGCTGACTATCGGCATCAGTGGCCCGGTGCGAAGAAGCCTGGCGCACCGGCTGATCAACCTGGCCCTGCGCCTGCACGGTGCCAACACCCATTACATTCGCCCCGGCAGTCATACCGATGTGTCCCTGCTGGACGGGCTGGTGCTGTCCGGTGGCACCCACGTACACCCGGAGCTTTACGGGCAACAGCCCCAGGTAACGGCCCGGTACGATCGCAAGCGGGATTCCACCGATCACCGGCTGCTGGTTCAGGCCGAAGCCATCAATATTCCGGTGCTGGGCATTTGCCGGGGCGCACAGTTTATCAATGTGTTCCACGGCGGCACCCTGTGCCAGAACGTAACTCCGCTGCGGGAACATACCCGCCACCGGCCTCTGTTGCTGCCCCTGCAAACCGTACAACTGGTGAAAGACAGCCGGCTAGGCCGGTTGATGCCTGCCACGGTGATTGGCGCCAACCGAATTCACAGCCAGGCCATCAAACGGCTGGGCCGGAACCTGCGGGTAACGGCGCTGGATAACGACCGGTTCGTACAGGCCATTGAAAACACCGGAGCCCAGTGGCTGATGGGCGTGCAATGGCATCCGGAATACCTGCTTTACCACACCGGGCACCGGCACATTTTCAGCCACTTTGTGCACGCCGCCCGGGGCAGAAAACTGGAAAGACTGGAAAGCCGATATTCGGCCTTTGATCAATAAGGAGTTTGATGATGGTATCGTTGAAACACCCCCTGGCACTGACCGCCGCCCTGTTAGCGACTGCAGCTGTGCCCCTGGCCGCCAATGCCGGCGAAGTCAGCCTGACTGGTGAAGGCGTGGTGCGTTACAACCCGGACAGCGCCCGCCTGCAGTTCTCCGTTTCTGCGGAACACAGGCAACCGCAAAAGGCTTCCGCCCAGGTAGCCGACACCATGGACAAGTGGCGTAGCGCCATCAAAAACTGGCGAGACCAGTTGCAGGACTACTCCGACGCGGATGTAAACCTGTATACACGCACCCTGCCGGTTCAGGAGAAAGGCAAGGAGCCGGAACGGGTCTCCGTCGCCAGCCAAACCGTGAGCTTCTCGATCAATGATCTGGAACTACTGAACCCGCTGCTGGAGCAGGCCAATAGACTGGGCCTCCAGTACAACCTTGGCAGCCACCAGTTTTTCCATTCCGACGAGCAGGGGCTTGAGCAGCAGGCGCTAGCCCGGGCCATCGAGGACGCCCGAAACCGCTGCCAGTTCGTGGCGGAGCAGCTGGACAAAACCTGCGGCGAGGTGGTGTCTATCAACATCAACGGTGGGCACCGGCCCGTGCCGATGATGATGGCAGAAGCCAAGTCCGCCCGGAATACCGTCTCGAGCGTGGGCCCCCGTGAGATTCAGTCCAGCGTGAGCGCCACCTTCGAACTTGACTGAACCGGGTCAGAAATTGCGGGTATAGAAGATATCGAGGGAGGCCGCCAGCCCGCTGGCCGCCTCCAGATAGAAATACTTGCCCAGGTCATAGCGCAGCGCCACGGTCGTGATTGGCTCGAAAATACCCACCCCGTAGCGCAGGCTGAGCTCGTCGGTAATGTAACCACTGGCCACTACGGCAGACTGGTCGCCAGAGCCTTCCGCTTCCAGGGTCAGGTTACGGATACCCAACTCGTCTCCGATACTCTGGGTTATACCGCTGGCCTGGTTCAGCCCCAGCGAAATCGCCGCCCGGCTCATCTGGCCTTCATCCCCCTGGCTCTGGGGTGCCCGGCCGAGAATGATGTACGACAGCGCATCACTCTGGGGCATGGACGGCTCCGAGAACACTTCCGTGGTCGGCGCGTTCACCGGCCCGCTCAGGCGAATACCCGCCACAACGGTATCGACGGTGCGCACGGCTTCAACATCCAGGTATGGCTCGGCCAGAGACCCCACAAAGATTATCCGCGCCCTGCGCAGGTCCAGGTCTTGCCCGAAGGCTTCGTAGCGGCCGTCCACCAACTGCAGGGTGCCGCGGGTGTCCATGTTGTTGCCAATGCGAAGGGTGCCCTCCAGGTTGCCGGTCACATCAAAGGCATTGAACGATACCTCGTCTTCACCCACCACGACGGTGATATCCATCAGCATGGTGCGAATGGCGGGCTCTTCCTGCTCGACACCGACAATGACTTCGTCTTCGGATACCGAAACCGCCGATGGCGGCAGGCCCTTGATTTCGATATCACCCCGGGGCACATCCACCCGGCCTGACACCGCCAGCTCACCAGCGCGGAAAGCAATGGTCAGGTCCGGGCCTACTTCTACCCGGGCATAGGGCTCGACCGAAACCGGCAGCCGCTCACCGCTGATATTCAACTGGACTTCAGGTTCATCCTGCCAGTCCAGGTAGCCGCCCAGCTCGCCACTGCTGCGGTCGTTACTCTTCCACCGGCCGCTGATGTCGGCCCGGTTGCCCAGAAATTCCAGCACCAGCACGATGTCTTCCATGGGCAGCGGCAGGCCTGGGTCGAACACCCGGCCGTCGGTGAGCGCCAGTTCCCCTTGCACCTGGGGCCGGAACAGCGGGCCAGACAAAGTCCCCTGACCATTGACCTCGCCGGCCACCTCTTCAATGCCGGCAAAGGCCGACAGGAAAGCCAGGTTCAGATCTTCCAGGTTGAAGCGGCCATCGATGGGCCGGCTTTCGGTATTCGGGTCCACCGCCAGCTCCAGGTCAAAGCTGCCCAGTTCCGGGCCCCGGAGCGCCACGGCCAGTTCGGCAGCTTCAGGCTTTAGCCGGGCTTTCAGGGTCAGGGATTCATGCTGCAGGGTTTCCCAGTCATCCAGGATCAGGAATTCGAAGGCCCCGCCGCCAGCATCAAGACTGATCAGGCCATCGGGGCCCTGTTCGGTGAATGCCAGGTCAATGTCTGCATTCAGGGACGCCTGCCAGCGGAAGGTTTCAGGGAACAAAGGCGCCAGCGCCTGCATGGGGAACTGGCGAATCTGATAGGCGATCCGGGTATCCGGCAGCAGCTGCTGGTCGTCGGCACACACCGAGCTGGCCTGCCAGCGCCAGCAGTGGGCGCCAAACAACACTTCGCCGTCAGCCGTGTAATCCAGACTTGCCGGCGCTTCCAGCCGCCAGGTTTGCTCGGGGCCGGGCACATCGATTTCGCCCCGGGCCAAGGCGCCCTGCCAGCTGTTCCAGGCGTCACCCAGGGCGCCGGCGAACGTCAGCGCCACCGAGGCTTCCGGGTGCTGCACAGTCAACGCCAGCTGGTGATCCGCCCGGGTACCATCAAGATCTGCTGTCACCGTAGCCAGTTCCTGTCCAGCGACACGCAACTCTTCTGCGTTGAGGCTGGCATCCAGCACGCCGCCACTGGCAAGGCTGGCATCCAGTTCCATGTTTTCAATGCGTAGCAGGTCCTGCCATTCGAATTCACTGGCATCAAGCGTCACCTTGCCCGTGGGATCCTGCGCCGTGCCCGCCAGATCCACCCTGGCCGAGAAACGACCGGCCAGCCCGGGCAGCAGACGGTCCGGCTGCGGAAGGTTCACGGTCAGGCCGGCCCCCAGGCTCTCACCGTAGCGCCCCTCACCTTCTATCCGGTTCTCCGCTATCGCCACCAGCAGATCCTGCACGCGCCAGTCGGTACCATCGCTGCTGAGCTTACCCCGGGCGGTGGCCGGCTCCTGCTGCCAGCGACCTTTCAGGTCCCAGTCGGCGGTCATTACCGGCAGGCTGTCCGGCACCAGCCGGCCCTCGGAATTGACCTCACCGTTGAGACTGGCTTCCAGCACCGGCACCCAGTAGCCAGGGTTGAACTGATCCAGCAGCAGCCGGGCCTGCCAGACCAGCTGATCCGCGAAGGCCAGTTCGGCATCGCCGGTCAGGGAGCCTGCACCGGTGGTCATATCCAGCTGTGTGATGCGAACTGCTTCCAGGCCCCCGTTCAGGGCTGCGGTAAGCTCCGCATCGCCTTGCGGACCTCTCACCGCCGCCTGTAAATCGGCGTTGTAGTTGCCATCGTTGTACTCAACATTCCCTTCCAGCCGGTTCACGGCAACCGGTGGCGGCTCCAGTCCGGGAATCAGTCCGAACCAGGGGAAACGGTCAAGGGCCAGGTCGGCCTCTGCCTGCAGGCCACCAGACCAGCTCGCGCTGCCCTGAACTTCCAGGGTGCCCGGAGCGTCGGGCTGTTCACCGGAAGGCTGTGTGGCCGCCGGCCCGGTCATGGTCAGGACCAGGTTGTCGACACCACCGGTTGTGATCAGGCCCCTGATGACGGTTTCGATGGTGCCGGTTGTCCCGGGAAGGTTGGCACTGGTACGGGTGCGGAAGCCGTTGGCAAGGGAACCGTCCAGCGACACCGCCCAGTTTTCCAGGGTCAGGGTTTCCGGCAGGGTGTCGTAGGCCAGAAAGCTCTCGGATTCAATGGTAAGCGCCGCCGGCAACTGCGCTGCCAGCGGCTGCACAGTGCCGTTCAATTGTGCGTTCAGATAACCGCTGCTGGTTCCGGATACCCGAAGATCCCGCACGCTGCCCGCCAGGTTGGCCGCGATCGTCCAGCTGCCTCCGCTCGGGGGTGGCAACTGTGCCGTAACATCGAGATCCACCGGCCAGTCCCGGCGCATTTCAGCACGGCCACTGGCAGTCACCCGGATCTCGCCCAGCTGGTACAGGGCGTGGTTTACGGTAAGGCTGGCGCCGGATGCTTCACTGCGCAGCTCCACCTTGTCCCAGATGGGGCTGCCGTTTAGCTTAAAGGGCCCCAGTTGTACATCCCCCACCACCAACGCCACCGGCAGGTTGATAGCGGGCAGGCTGATATCACCCCGTTCTGTTTCTTCGGCGGTATCGGAAGGCTGAACCGTGACATCGATCTGTTCGGCTTTCAGGGTATCCAGGCACAGGGTCTTTTCGAACAGGCAGCTGGGAGACCAGTCCACTTCCGGCGCCAGCAACAGTACTTCCACGCCATAGCCGCGCCATTCCAGCCGTTCCGCCTGCCACTGGCCCAGCAGGGAACCCTGGTCCGCCTCGGTTTGCAGCCCGGGAATCTGGTCAATGGTCCAGGCGGTGCCGGCATCGGTCAGAAGCGCCAGCAAAACAATAGCCACCAGCACCAAGGGCAACAGCAACACCAGCAACAAAATCACCAGTGGCCAGAACCACCAGCGTTTGTGTCGGGGCGGCCTGGCTGGCGCTGCGCCATGCTCTGGCTGCGGAGGTGTCTGATTCGCCTCGGTCACAGTTCCGGCCCCATGGAGAAGTGAATCCGCCAGCCGCCGCCGAACTGGTCATCCATACCCTTGGCCACATCCAGGCGCAAAGGGCCCACCGGGCTCACCCAGCGAATGCCCATACCCACGCCGGTGGCCAGGGGATCAAAGACATCATCCACGGCATTACCCTCATCAATAAAGGCCGCCACACGCCAGTTGCGGACAAACTCATACTGGTATTCGGCGCTTCCCACCACCATATAACGACCACCGATGACGACATCATCCGAGTCTTTGGGTGCCAGGGTTTCATAGCCGTAGCCGCGAACGCTCTGGTCGCCACCGGCGAAGAAACGCAACGAAGGCGGGACATCCCGGAAGCTGTTGGTGGCCACGCCACCGAAATTGAAGCGGGCGAGAAACCGGTGCTTGCCGGCCAGGGTATAAAGCCCCTTGGCCAGGAAGTTCACATGCAGGATATCGGCATCCGAAATCACCGCCCGATGGGCCCCGGTCACGTCGAACTGAAGGCGATAACCCCGGGACGGGTCGAGCGGCGAGTTGGCGTGCAGCTTGGAATAACTGACACCCGGCAATAACAGGCTGGAGTTACCCTGCTCTTCCTCACCAATATTGAAGCGCTCCCCTTCCCAGCGCATGGACAATATCTGCATCCAGCCGTTGTCCAGCTGGTGGCTCCACTGCTGGCCAAAGGTGAGCCGTTCAGACTCCACATCTTCAATATGCTCACGCTGATAACCGGAGGTCAGGCGGATGGCATCCGTCATGGGCGGGTCCAGCGGCAGCTCGTACCAGCCGCTCACGCTCTGGCGTAACTCGGACAGTTCGGTGTCAGCGCCCCGGCGGTGCCCCATGGGATTGATGTAGTGTTCCCGCCAGTTACCCCGAAACCGGGGGCCGACGTCTGTCGAAAAGCCAACACCGGCGGCCACGGAGCGCGGCGGCCGGGGCGTCAGGGCGATATCGACAGGGATTACCCGGTCCTCTGCCTTCGACGGCGCGGCGTCTACATCCACCCCGGAGAAATAGCCACTGTTGGACAAGTCATTACTGAGTTTTGCCACTTCATCGGCATGGAACGGAATACCGGGCTCGAAAGTAACAAACTGCTCCAGCAGGTTCTGTTCGAACTCGTGGCCTTCCAGAAAGGTGACCTTGCCCAGCCGGTAGCGTTCGCCGGACTGGTACTCCAGGGTGATGTCAGCGGCGTTTTTGGCGGGATCCACTTCCAGCCGGCGGGTCAGGAATTCGCCCTCGAAATAGCCCAGCCGGTTGGCGGTGTTCTGGATAGACTGGCGCAGGGCATCGTACCGGCCATGGTGCAGCACATCACCTTGTGCAGGCGATTTCGGGAGGTTCTGCCGGAAGTCTTCCTGTGCGCCATCCGGCCCTTCGATCATCACATTGCGGGAGCGGATAAGCACCGGCTCGCCGGGAATGAGGGTAAGCACCAGCTCCGCCGGTTCATCGCCGGCTTCTTCTACTGCCCAGCGTACCTCGGGACTGTAATAGCCCAGCGCCCGGGCCGCCTCTTTCACCTGGGCAATGGCGGTGTTGGCGTAACGGCGCAAGCCATCGGCAGTGCGGCCTTCCACTTCGCCAACAAAGATCTGGGCGTTGTCCTGGAGGTTATCCACATCGCCCTCAACCTCCACCCGAGCCTGGCTGGCGAATACGGCAGGGGCAAGTACCAGCATCACCAGGCCCGGGCTGATGGTGGCAAGGCGTTGTAAGGTTCTGGCTAACAGCATGCTGGTTTTAATGGCGTCCGATCCGGTGTCCGGGCTGATTCCCTGAAACAGGTTGCTGAGTTTACCGACTGAATAGGCTAACCTTCCAGTCACTTAGCTTTGATATTGTAGGCCCCAAGGTAGCCCGGATGCTCAAGATAAACCGAGAAAACCTCAAATCCAGCCACCAGCTCACCTGGTTCATCATCGACTTTGTGATGCTGGGGCTGCTGATCCTCAATCTCGCGCTGATTATCTGGGACTCGATTTATAACTTCGTGGCCGTACAAAACCTTCTGAAAGACTACGCCCCTGTTATTCAGGAGCTTTACCACCCCATCCACGAACGCTTCATTTTCTACGACCTGATCTTCGTGTCGATCTTCCTGGGCGAGTTTGTGCTGCGCTGGGGGTACTCCATCAAGGCACGGGTGTATGACCGCTGGTATTTCTATCCGTTCATTCACTGGTACGACCTGGTGGGGTGTATTCCGGTAGGCAGCCTCCGCTTTCTGCGGGCGCTGCGGATTATTTCGATTATTTACCGACTGCACCAGTACAAGATCATCGACTTCACCAGCACCCGCCTGTACCGGTTTGTCATCTTCTACTACGAAGCCTTTATGGAAGAGCTGTCTGACCGGATTGTACTGAAGGTGCTGAGCGGCGTGCAGGATGAGGTGAAACGTGGTTCGCCCCTGTTCGAGCGTATCCAGAATGACATCCTTTTCCCGCGACGGGAAATGTTGTCTGACTGGCTGTCCGAAAGGGTCGCCCAGGCAGCGAAGCAGGGCTATATCCCCAATCGGGGTGCGCTGCGGGTTTACCTGGAAAACCGGGTTGACCATGCCCTGAAACAGAACCTGGAACTGTCACGCCTGAAGTACCTGCCGGTCGTGGGCCCGACCATCCAGGACACCCTGGAGAATGCGGTGGGTGACATTGTGGCCAACGTGGTGCACCAGATCCTGGATGACCTCGCCTCCTCCACCAACCACGCCTTTATTGAAGACATCGTGAACGTGTTCCTGCCGGAGCCCGGCGAAGGGCTGACCGAAGAGGGCGAGAAAGAGGCGCTGATCACCCTGATTCTGGAAGTGATCGACGCCATCAAGGACCAGGTACACGTAAAACACTGGCGGGAGAACCTGCCGTGACCCAACTTTTAGGAGACTGCCAATGAAAACAGCACACGACCTTGTGGAAGCCGCCCGCGCGGAAATTCGTGAAATTCCGCTGGACCAGGCCGAAGACGCCATCAAAAAAGCGGACGTGCTGCTGGATGTGCGCGAAGCAGACGAATACCACACCAGCCACATTCCCGGCGCCGTCAATGTGTCCCGCGGCATTCTGGAATTCAAGCTCACCAACGATCCGGCGTTTGAAGACCGGGCCCTGAACCTGGTGATCTACTGCAAGAACAGCGGCCGTTCAGCCCTGGCAGCCAGGGCCATGAAGGAAATGGGGTACATTCATGTGCAGTCCATTGCGGGCGGCATTGAAGCCTGGGAAGCTGCCGGCAAGCCGCTGGTAAAACCGGAACTGCCAAGCTTCGATTAAACCCGGGGGCAGATCAGTCTATAGAGGCAAGCAGCGCACGCACCATATGGTTCGCCTGCGCCTTGTCTCTGGCATCAAAGCTGAACACGGGCAGAACCAGCCCCTGTTCCGCCAGGTTGGCACGCAGAGATCGCAAGTCCGGCTTTGCCAGCAAGTCGGTTTTGGTCAGGCCAATGACCACCGGAGTGCCCGGCGCAATCTTTTCGATGGCGGCCAGCCAGCCCTCGCATTCTTCCTGGAGCCGTTCATCACTGGCATCCAGCACCAGCAACACACCAAAAGCCCCTTCCAGCACAATCGACCACATGTGCTCAAACCGCTCCTGCCCGGGCAAGCCGTAAATGAACAGGGGTTGGCCGTCATCCAGCATGACGGTAGAAAAATCGAAGGCGACAGTTGTGGTGGTTTTATCACCCATGGCCGGCTCGCTCATGGGCATCTCGGTGGATACCGGTTCAGAGTCTGAAAGCGTTCGGATGGTGGTGGTCTTACCGGCCCCGACCGGGCCGGCTATCACCAGTTTTACGGCACTACTGTTAATGTCTTGCATGCGGTATCCGTCAGGAGGCTTTCTGGAACAACCCGAAGCGGGCGGCCAGCTTCTGGAACAGGCCTGCTGCCGGCAGCCGGTCGTTCGAGGCGGTTTTCGGATGTGGCGAAGGCATTTTCTGCTGGTCCGGCACAATCAACCCTGCGGCCTGGAAGCCCCACAGAATACCCGACGCCTGCACCGGTTCGATGCCGGTCAGCCCGGCCACCTTTTGCAGATCTCGATGGCCCTTGGCCAGCAGGCTCGCAACCCGGAGCGGCTCGATCAGATCCGGCGCGGCGCCAAGATCCGGCCAGCACTTCATTCGTGATCCTTCCAGAGGGAACATGGGCAGGGCCTCGCCATGATGAATACCGGCACGGATCATGAAAATATCCAGGCTTTCGGAATGACCATTGGCAAGCGCGCCGCCCGATGCCTCACGCAGTTGCCAGCCCGGCTGCCCCAGCAGTTGCCTGGCCTGAAGCATCACCTCAGACGACGCCGCCCGGATGGTTCCGGTCGACGGGCAAATGCCAAGCTCCACCCCGTCCAATGCCATCACCAGGTCACTGCTTGGCCGGCTAAGGGCCTGGGCGAGCACAATAATTCCGGGGGTCCGGGATGTTACCGAAGCCGCCGTTGCCTGCGCCGGCTCTGCCGGTTCGGCCTCAGCCTTCAGCAGGTTCAGCAGGGCCCGCACATACACGTTTAAGGGTGCATGCTCGCCAATGGTGGCGGTGTCGGAGTCAAAGCGGTCGTTTGCCCGGGTGATGGCGAGTACCGGGATCTGCTTGCGCCGGGCATAGTCCTGTATCCGTTCACCGTACAGGTCATCGGCGGCAACGATGGCGCAATCGCACCGGGTGCCATCCCAGGGGCGCAGGCTGCCTTCAATTTTATGGGCCTGCAGCAGCCCCGCAGCCAGCCGGAGCCTTTTCTGCAGTTCATCACCGGCGACAGCTACCCTGATATCAACGTTCATTGGTGGAGCCTCCTTTACGCAAACCTGTTCAGAAAAGGGCCCGCCTGGAGGGCCCGGGAATAGCTCTTTCGATCAGGAGAAGTCCTGGTTTTTCTCAAAGCTGCGCAGCTCGTGGCGAGCCATGGCCAGGTTGGCCCGGGAACGGTCCAGCACCAGGTACAGGAAGACCTGCTGGTTGCTTTCCAGCGGGCGAATCAGGTGGTACTGCTTGGCCAGGCTGATCAGCACGTCTTCGATGGTGTCGTTCAGGTCGAGGCTGCTGGCCACTTTGCGCTTGGCGCGCAGCACTTCGGAATTGCCAGCCGCAGCAATTTCAAGGTCAATGCCGGTGCCGTCTCCGGCCATCATCATGCCGCTGTCCATGTCGACCAGGGCCGCTGCCACGTAGCCGTCGATGTCACGCAGGGATTCAAGGTTGATTTTTGCCATGCTGAACTATCCTTCTTCTGTTGAGTTGGGGTTGGAAATTAGTTGTCGATGGTGTCAGCCAGGGCCTGGGCCGCATCCAGGGTCATACGCAAGGCCATGGCCAGGTTCTCGCTGCGGTCTACACAGACAGACAGCGCAAACTGGTGCTGCTTGCAGGGCAAGCGCACAGTGATGATGGAACCGTGGCTGGTGGCAATTACGTTGTGGGAGCACCGGCTCTGCAGGATTTCCCGGCTGAATGCCTCGCTAAGAGACATCAGGGAACAACCCAGTGCGGCCACCCGACTGCTGCGGATGGCATCATTACTGGCAGTAAAAGCCAGTGAACGACCGTCCAAGGTAGTCACCGAAGCGAATACGCCGGCACTGTTGTTGCCCAGCACCCGGTCCAGGGTGGCCTGGCAGGCTTCGCTGAACTGGTCAACAACATTGGAATTTGCTTGTTTATCGGTAGCTTGCACAGGCCCAACCTATCACTTAGTTAAAACACATAGTTTCGACAAATCGAAACAGGTGACAGTGTTACGGCCTGAAAAGACAGGCAGATCAGTTATGTCGTAATAAGTTTCAGTTATTTTACGGAATTTTTCGTTTCAGCTTTTCAGCTTCTGGAGGTCAATGGGCGGAACCCCGAGGTCTTGCCATTTCTCGGGATGACAGGTGAACAGCAGGATCTGGTGCCGGCTGGCAGCATCGAACAAGATACGTTTCATGTCTTCCAGCCGGTTCTGGTCGCTGTGCACCAGGGTGTCGTCCAGGAGAATCAGGGTGGGCCTTTGAGCTTCCCTCAACAGGTCGGCATAGGCCAGGCGGCTGATCAGCCCCATCTGTTCCCGGGCACCAAAACTCAGTTCGGCAATCTGGCCCAGCTCATTTCCCCGGTTGAAAGTTCCCGGCCGCAGGTGTTCGTCCACCTCCAGCGTTGCATTCGGAAACAGCAGCGACAGGTAATGGTTAAGATGTTTTTGCAATGGGGCCTGCAGGCGCCGGGTCAGCGCCTGGCGTTTGTCCGTCAGCAATGTGAGCAGCAAATCCAGTGCCCGGGCGCGGCGATCCAGCTCCTGGTAGCGGCGCTGGCACTGTTCCAGCTCCGCCTGCTTCTCGCTCAATTGCTCTTCCAGGCCTTCGGCACCCCAGGCTTCAAGCCGAACACGAATATCCCGAAGTTCCCGCTGCCGGTCTTCCTGGGTTTGCTGCAAAGTCTGGATCGTGCGCTGAAAACGGTCGATATCCTGCCGCAGGATATCCGGCCGGGCCTCGCGGATTTGCTGTTCCCGCTTCGCCATGCTCTCGCGCAGGCTGACCTGTTGCCGCTCGATCCGGGCAAGCTCAGCCGTTAATCGGGTCAACTGTTGCTGGCGCTCGGGGCTGTTGCCCTCGTCTTCCAGCCGCAGCCATTCGGCCTTTGCGTTATCCCGGGCCTGCTTGCCGGTGAGCAGTTGAGCCTGATGGCTGCGGTCGCTGGCCTCGGCGTCATTCAAGCGCTTCTCGGCACTGGCCAGGGCGTTTTCGGCCGAGGCCAGATCCAATACCTGAACTTCCTGATCCGATACGGGAGTGGCTTCCAGTTTTTCACGAACAGCTTTCAATTCTGCCTGCAGTTCCGCCAGCTCGGTTTCCAGTGGCTCCAGACCGGCCGGGGCGACCGAACGCAACAACTCGACGGCATGCTTACGTTTTTGCTCCGCTGCCTCCCAGGCGGAAGCACGGCTGTCTGCCTGCTCAACGGACGCCACAGCCATGGCCTGCAATTGCTCGTCCAGGGACTGTTCGAGCGTTTCGAGCTTGCGTCTGGTACTGGCCAGCTCCTCGCCGCCCGGGGCGATGCCCAGGGTGCCTACGCCCGGAATAACCAGCTGCGAGGCTTCCAGCAATTGCTGTTCTCCCTGCCCCTCCAGTTGCCGGTCGTCGAGGGTAATACTAGCGCCGGGCTGCAGCTGCCAGCTCAGGCGGGTGGCAACGGTGCCGGAACGGATGGTTTCGTCATTCAGTTCCCTGGCGGTTGTTTTCAGGCGGGCCACCGCGGCGGTATCAATGCGGTTTGCCTTTGCCTCTTCCCGGGCCTCGTCAACCTGTTGCTGGTATTCCCGGGCCCTGGCCAGGTTCTGGCTGAGGGCCTGCTGTCGCTGTTCAGACTGGCGCAGATCCTGCTCCAGCCGCTGCCGGATTTCCTGCTGGCGAGCAAGTTGCAGTTGTGACCGGGCATTTTCATAGGCAGCCCGGGCATCGTTCAGGGCGCCAGCCAGGGCAGCGGTCTGCTGCCCAGTTTGTTGCAGTTTGCGTTCGGCACTCTCCAGTTCTGCCTTGCGGGCGCTGCGCTGTTCGTCCAGCCGACTCAGGTGGCCGAGGTTCTGCTCCAGCAGCTCGCGGTTCTGAACCAGCTGCGCCAGGGTATTCTTTTCCTGTTCCTGCTGCTGTTCCAGCTGCTCGACCTGCTGCAGCTGTTCACGGGCCTGGTCCAGTTGCCGCCGTGCGTCGTCCCAGGGCTTTTCCTGTTCGGTGCGATCAAACGCCTGCGACAACTGCCCGAGGCGATCCACCTGCCCCTGATACTGCTCAACCCGCAGCTGCAAATCGTCGACCTGTTGCTGCAGATCTTCACGCTCTTTATCCAGCTTTTTGTAGTCACCCTTGGGCTGGCCGGTAGCCGTCAGCAACACCTCGCGCTTGCCTTTTACTTCCTCGATGACTGCATCGCCGCCGGTGCTGGCCACCTCGCCTACCAAGGCATTGAGGGCAGATTTCAGGTGATCGCCCGCGTGTTCAACGGCTTGTTCGATATCCTGCCCCGTGCCCTGCTCTACCCACAGCAAGCCCGGAATACCCCAATGCTCCGCTTTGCTGGCACCCCGCTTGGGATACTGGTAACCCAACAGCTCCGCCAGCTTTTCCTCCGCATCGTCTTCGCTCCAGGTCTCATTGCCGACCGACAAGTCACAGCGGGTGCGTTTCAGGAAACTTTTAACCAGGCGCCATTGGGCCCCCTGATGCTCGAAGGCCAGTTCAACGGTGGGAGCGGCTGCAGAGTCGCCCCAGGGGCGAAGGTCGTCCACCGCCTGGGATCGGTAACGTTCAAAGAACGCCGCCCGGATGGCACGCACCAGGGTACTTTTGCCGGATTCATTGGGCCCGTGGATCAGGTTCAGGCCAGGCTGAAGATGCTCAAGGGCAAAGGGTTGGCGAAACTGGCGCAGCTGTTCCACTTTCAGGCTCTGCAGTTTCATTGGCCTGCCTCCTGAGCCGGTGTTTTCAGCATGGAGGCCAGAATGGCCAGGGCATCCCGGGCGGCTTCGCCCTGTTCCCCGGCTTGCTGCTCCCGCAGGGTTTCGACCACCTCGCCAACGTAGCCGTCGGCTTTCAGGGCAGCAATATCGTCGTCGGTGGGTGCCAGCTGCAGGTTACTGCGCTCGCAACGAATGCTGCGGAAACGGGCTTCGGCAACCGACAATCCATGCAGCAGCTTTTCTTCGCCCGCCAGGGTGATCAGGCCGTCCAGCCGAAGATCCACCACCGAGGATTCGGGCAGGTTTTGCAGGCGTTCCAGTAACTGGTCCAGGTCTGATTCCACAGAAAGGGTTTCCCGCCATTGATGCCACTGGTAACGACCGGTGGCTACCACCTGAACCTGCGGCAGCTCGCCCGGCCCGGCAATATCGACAATCAGGGCATTACCGGCCTCGTTATTCCGGAACCGCTCCGGCTCCGGGGTACCGCTGTACCAGGTGCGTTCGTTGATTTCCCTGGTGCCGTGCCAGTCTCCCAATGCCAGGTAATCCAGCTTGCTGGCTTGGGCCCGGTCCGGCGCAATGGGGTTGGTGGAATCGATTTCAGCCGCCAGCAATCCCTGCACACTGCCATGGGCAAGCCCCACCCGAACCCATCCTGCCGGGGTCTCGTAGCGGCCGAAAGCTTCTGTCAGATCACCATAGGTATGGCGCTGGGTCAGAGGTGCGTTCAGTATGGCGAGACCTTCGGCAGCCAGTTCGATAACGCCCGGTTCCAGCGCCAGGTGCACGTTATCCGGCACTGCACCCAACCGTTGAGCGCGGGTCCAGACACTTTCGGCGAGCGCCGCATCATGGTTACCCGGCAGCATTACCCAGGGGCCAGGGAATCCCTTGGTGGCATTGAACACCCGGCGAATGGTGCGATCAGATACCGTCTGGGCATCAAACACATCACCGGCCACCAGCACCGCCTGGCACTGATGTTCATTGGCAAGCCGGGCCAGCTTTTCTATGGCTTCGAACCGGGCTTCCACCAGCGCTGCACCGTCTTCGGTTTCAAAACGGCTGTAGGTACGCCCCATTTGCCAGTCGGCGGTGTGTAGAAATCTTGGCATTGCGTGCCCCTTCAAAATGTAGACTTTCGCTTAATCGCTTGCCGATTCTGGCGTGGGAGCCCGGCGGCTTCTGTACCATCCTAATCATGCTTGGGCTTCATGCAAGCAACCTTCACAGCTAACCCTGACGGTATTTTCAAGGGTTACAGTGAACAACGAAAGTCTTAAATAAGGTTTGACAAGCACCCTGCCCAGCTGTATTATGCGCACCTCGTTGATCGGGGCCAGCCCCGAAGCCAACAACCAGTTTTGATGCGGGGTGGAGCAGTCTGGTAGCTCGTCGGGCTCATAACCCGAAGGTCGTAGGTTCGAATCCTGCCCCCGCTACCATAAAAAAGAAAGGCAGATCAGTCACTTACTGGTCTGCCTTTTTTGCATCTGGGGCCGCCAAATTCCCCTGTGACGTATATGTGACATATATGTGCCAATCCTTGTGGCCCCCTATTTGGGTGGTTAGGTGAAATTGACCGTAAGTCCGCCACGCCGGCCACACCCTCGTTCACCGCAATGCTGGTCGCTTAGTCCGCCTTACCAGTCTTCACGTCCGCACTGGCGCAGGAGGCGCCTCCCGCTGGGACCAGACCGCCTGCACCACGCCCGAGACGATGATCAACGCGCCACCGGACATTTGCAGCAGGTTCAGGCTTTGGTCAAACAGCAGCCAACCCAGGATAATCACCGTAATCGGCTCCAGATATGCGAGGGTGCCGTAGGTTGCCGCTGGCAATGCCTTTAACGCCACCACCGCCAGCATGATCGCCAGGAAGCCGGGTAGCACGCCGGCCGCCGCCAACCAGCCCCATTGCCCAGCCTGGATGCTTTCTTCCTGCATGAGCATCAGCGGCAGCATGCAAAGTGCCCCGGCCAGCATTTGGTACCCGCTTCGGGTCAGTACATGCACCCGTTCGTGAATCAAGCGGTTGGTCAGGATAAACGCGGCGTAGCAGAGCATGGCGCACAGGGCATAAAGCAGGCCTGCCGCCTCTTCCGCGCGTCCGGAGAGGTTAAAGTTGAATTCCATCATCATGGCAAAGCCGAACAGCGCTAAGGCGATCAAGGCTGCACCCAGGCCCGACAGCCGCTCCCCCATGAAAAAATGCGCCACTATCGACGCCGCAGCCGGGGCCAGGTACAGCAGCATCACGGCGTTGGCCATGCTGGTGTAATTCATGGCCATTACGTAGAACACCACAAAACCGGCCAGGAATGCCCCGGTTACCAGAACCTTGAAACCGGGCCAGGTGAATACCTTTGCTCGCTGTCCAGTCAGCAGGAGAAACGCGGCCATTAATGCCGCCCCTATAAACAAGCGATAGAAGGTAACAGTTTCCGCGCTGACACCGGCATACACCGAGATGGCGCCAATGGTGCCCATAAAAACTGCGGCAAACACGGCGGCAAGTATGTGCGAATTCATTTTACAAACACTCCCGGACGGGACGAAACGACCGCCGGTGCTCCGGCGTTGCACCTAACCGCTTCAGCGCTTCCAGGTGCACGGGTGTGGGATAACCTTTGTGCTGGGCCAATCCGTAGCCGGGATATTGCTGTTCCAGCATCTCCATTTCCCGGTCGCGGGTGACTTTGGCGAGGATAGACGCGGCGCTGATGGCCTCTACCCGGGCATCGCCCTTCACCACCGGCTCGGAGGGCCAGCGCCAATCCGGGCAACGGTTGCCGTCTACCAATACGTATTCAGGTTCGAGAGCCAGGCCCTCCACTGCACGGGTCATGGCCAGCAAGGTAGCCTGGTAGATATTGATCTGGTCAATTTCCGCCGCCTCACACCGGCCCAGGCTCCAGGCCGCGGCCTTTTCGAGAATCTCGTCGTAAAGCTTCAGGCGGCGTTTTTCGGTGAGCTTCTTGGAATCGGCCAGGCCTTCGATGGGCCGCTCCGGGTCCAGGATCACGGCCGCAGTCACCACTGCACCAATCAGCGGGCCACGGCCCACTTCATCAACCCCGGCCAGTAACCGGCCCTTGTAGCTACACTCAAACGGTGGAAGGTCTTTTGCGGCCATCAGCGCCGGCGCCCCATTAACTCGGAAATAGCGGTTGCAGCGCGTTCGTCCGCATTCTGGCGCAGGCTTTCGTGCAACTCGGTGAAGGCTTGCTGCAACTGCTCGCGCTCTTCGGTGTTCTCCATGCGCTCCAGCACGGCGGCGCCCAGGGCCTCCGGTGTGGCGTCATCCTGCAGCAACTCCGGTACCAGGCCTTTTTGCGCCAGCAGGTTCGGCAGGGCCACCCAGGGCACCTTCACCAGACGGGACAGCAGTTTGTAGCTGAGGTTGCTCAACCGGTAGCCCACCACCATGGGGCGCTTGAGCAGCATGGCTTCCAGGGTTGCCGTGCCGGACGCCAGCAACACCACATCGCTGGCGGCCATCACTTCCCGGGAACGACCGCGTACCAGCGTAACCGGCAGTTTCACTTCCAGCGCCTCTACCAGACCCTCTACCTGTTTCTCCCGGTCCCGGTTGACGCAGGGAATCACCAGCTGGATATCCGGGCGGCGCTCCTGCAGCCAGCGGGATGCCTCCAGAAACAGGGTGCCAAGGCGCTCAACTTCCCCACCCCGGCTGCCCGGCAATACCGCCAGAACAGGCTGATCGGGGTTCAAGCCAAGTGCCTTGCGGGCCGCCCCTGTATCTGGCTGCATGGGAATTCTGTCAGCCAGCGGGTGCCCCACAAAGGCCACCGGCACATTGTGCTCTTCGTAGAAACGGGCTTCGAAGGGAAACAGGGTGAGCATCAGGTCGACAGACTTGGCAATCTTGAAGATTCGCTTCTGGCGCCAGGCCCAGACCGAGGGGCTTACATAATGAACCGACGGAATACCGGCTTCCCGGCAGCGGCGTTCAATCGCCAGGGTGAAATCCGGGGAATCGATACCGATGACCACATCCGGCGGTGTGGTGAAGAAGTATTCCAGCAGGCGGGCACGGATACTGAACAGCTCGCGAATGCGCCCGAGCACTTCCACCAGCCCCATCACGGAAAGCCTTTCCAAGGGTACCAGGGAGTGAAAGCCTTCGGCGATCATTTCGTCGCCGCCGATGCCCACAAAGCGGGCTTTCGGATAGC
The DNA here is from genome assembly GCF_016464245.1 of Marinobacter sp. bablab_jr003. Lineage (NCBI taxonomy): Bacteria > Pseudomonadati > Pseudomonadota > Gammaproteobacteria > Pseudomonadales > Marinobacteraceae > Marinobacter > Marinobacter sp. bablab_jr003. Next base: position 18,054 of record NZ_JADARC010000059.1, on the reverse strand, counting down.
GTTTGCGCAACGAGCGAATCAGCCCGGCACCGAGGATATCCCCCGATGCCTCGCCGGCGATGATTGCAATGGTTACGTTGCGGGAGCTGACCTGCCCGGTTTCAGCGGTTGCCACCAGGGCCTCCTGGCTCAGCGAATGATGCCGCGATCCGCTCCCCGGAGCGAGTCAATCAGCGGGCGGACTTCCGGCACGTCATTGAAGGACTTCTCGAGTTCTTCAACCGCCTGCTCGGTGGTCAGACCCTGACGGTAAACCACCTTGTAGGCGCGGCGCAGGGCCATCAGCACGTCTTTGCTGAAGCCACGACGCTTCAGGCCTTCCACATTCATGCCGTGGGGCTGGGCAGACTGGCCAGACGCCATCACATAGGCGGGAATGTCTTTGAGTACGATGCTGCCGCCAGCCGCCATGCTGTGGGGGCCGATGTGGCAGAACTGGTGCACCATGGTGCCACCACCGAGAATAGCGTGGTCGCCTACGGAAACGTGGCCGGCCAGCGTGGCGCAGTTGGCCAGGATGGTGTTGTCGCCTACGATGCAATCATGGGCCACGTGCACATAGGCCATCAGCAGGTTGCCGCTGCCAATGCGGGTTTCACCCCGGTCCTGAACCGTGCCACGGTGAATCGTGCAGTTTTCGCGGATAACATTGTTATCACCAATCACCAGCGTGGTGGGCTCGCCGGCATATTTCTTGTCCTGGCACTCTTCACCGATGCTGGAAAACTGAAAAATGCGGTTATTGCGACCGATTACCGTTGGGCCCTTGACCACCACGTGGGAGAGAATCTCGGTACCTTCGCCGATCTCCACACCGGGGCCGATGTAACTCCAGGGGCCTACGGTTACGTTGTCTGCCAGTTTGGCTGACGGGTCTACAATCGCCTGAGGATGGACACCCGACCAGTCATTTGTCGCCATCAAACTTCTCTCTCAGCGGTCATAATTTCTGCCACGCACACCACTTCGCCATCAACGAGTGCCCGGCAATTGAATTTCCAGATACCGCGCTTGGCGGAGACAAATTCAGCCTCCATATCCATGCGGTCTCCCGGCACCACGGGGCGCTTGAAGCGCGCTTTGCTGGAGCCAGCCAAATATTGTATCACGCCATCAGAGGGTTTCCGTTCTACGGTCACAAAACCGAGAATGCCCGCCAACTGGGCCATGGCTTCGATAATCAGCACGCCAGGCATGATCGGGTTATCCGGGAAGTGCCCGGTAAAGAACGGCTCGTTGAAGGAGATGTTCTTGTAGCCCTTGATCGACTTCCCCCTCTCCACATCGGTAACCCGGTCTACCAGCAGAAACGGGTATCTGTGTGGCAGGTACTCAAGAATCTCATCAATCTTCATCTGCATGTTGATCGGCCTCAGCCCTCTGATTTCTTTTCCAGTTCTTTTATGCGCCGGGCCAGACTGTCCAGTTGCCTGAAACGCACGGCGTTCTTGCGCCAGTTCCGGTTGGTGTCAGCGCTGGTGCCGGAAGAATACACGCCCGGCTCGCGGATATCACCCGTTACCAGCGTCATGCCGGTAAGATGTACCTGATCCCCGATCTCCAGGTGCCCTGCCACCCCGGAGGCGCCACCAAACACACAGTGTTTGCCGATGCGGGTACTGCCGGCGATACCGACCATGGCAGCCATGGCGCTGTGATCACCGATATGAACGTTATGGGCGATCTGGATCAGGTTATCCAGCTTCACACCGTTGCCAATGACTGTGCTGTCGAGCGCGCCACGGTCGATGGTAGTGTTGGCGCCCACTTCCACATCATCACCCAGCACCACACCGCCAAGTTGGGCAATGCGGTGCCACTGGCCCCGCTCGTTGGCAAAGCCGAAACCGTCTGAACCGATCACCGCACCACTGAGGATATGGCAACGCTGCCCCACTACAATGTCGTGGGCCAGGGTAACCCGGGGGCGGATAATCGTGTGGCCTCCGATGCGGCTGCGTGCGCCGATGACGGTGCCGGCGCCTATTACAACGTGGGCTCCAAGATGCACACCGGCTTCGATGACCGCGTGGGGCCCCACGCTGGCAGTGTTGTCTATGCTGGCGCTCTCATCTACCACAGCGGTGGGATGAACACCGGCTGATTCCACCGGCGCAGGGTCAAACCAGTGACTGAGGCGAGCATAGCCCATGTACGGGTTGTCCAGTAACAGGACATTGGTAGGGCAATCATCCGCAGCTGCGGGTGAGAGGATAACCGCACCGGCCCGGGTGTCTTGCAGGTATTTGCCGTAGGCCGGATTGGCCAGAAAGCTGATCTGATCCGGGCCGGCGGCCTGCAAGGTGGCCAGGCCGCTGACCATGATATCGGGGTCTCCCCGGAGACTGGCTCCCAACGCATCGGCTATTTCCTGGAGCCGATAGGACTTCTGTGACATTGCCTTCTCCAAACACCGGGGCGGGGAGCCCCTTGTTCTTTACTTGTTCAGTTTGTCCAGCAGCTGGGACGTCAGATTCATTTCCGGCTTCACGTAAACCACCGCTTCGCTGGGCAGGATCAGGTCCAGGTCATGCTCTTCCAGCAGTTCTTTGACAGCCACGTCTACTTCCGGGCGGGCATTTTCAAGGAACTGCTGCTTGCGCTGGTTAACCGTGGCATCGAGGCGTTGCTTGAGAAAGTTGAACTCCTGCACCTTCTCCTGGAATTCGCCCGCCACCTTGTTACGCTCGCTTTCGTTCATCATCGAACCGTCTTTCTCCAGGCGGTCTTTCAGCTTGCGGGCTTCTTCCTGGGCCTGACGAACCTTTTCTTCATCTCCGGCGAAGTCCCGCTGCAGCTGCTGGCTGAAGGTCTGGGCGTCATCCGAGGAAAACAGGGCCTGGCGCAGATCCACCACACCAATGCGGGTTTCGGCAGCTGCCTGGGCCGAAAAGGCCAGCAAGGCGGCACCAATCAAAGCAGTCACACGGTTCATCATCAATCTCCTTTGTTTCATCCTTTATTTTTTATAGTGGTGTCAGAACGTCTGGCCCAGCGAGAACTGGAATACCTGGGTATCGTCACCTGCCTTGTCATTAAGTGGCTTGGCCAGGCTGAATGCAAGCGGGCCCACGGCCGTGATCCACTGGAAGCTGACACCCGCGGCGGTGCGCACTTCTGTCAGTTCCGGATCGAACCCGCGCTCGGTGTCGAACACCTGCCCGGCATCCAGGAAGAACGAGGTTCTCATGGAGCGGGAATCCCCGGCGAACGGTGTCGGGAAGATCAACTCGAGGCCAGCTTCGGTGAGCAGGTTGCCGCCAAATGGATCCTGATCCGAGAAATCGTTGGGAGCATTCTCCGCCAGGTTACCCAGCGAGTTCGCGCGGTAACCGCGCACCGAGCCATAACCACCGGAGTAGAAATGCTCGAAGAACGGCATCTGGGTGCGGTCACCATAACCGTCCCCGTATCCGATTTCTGTTCGGGCTCTCACAATCCAGTCCTGTGCATCAGTCACCGGGAAGTAGAAGTCGGTACGGTGTGAAGCCTTGTAGAAGGTCAGGTCACTGCCCGGTACCGCGACATCCAGCGACAGCGAATGGCTGTAACCGTCGGTTGGCAACACGCCCCGGTTGAGGGTGCTGCGGCGCCAGTTACCAAACAGGAAGTAGTTGGTAAAGGAGTCACCTTCCTCCGCCACGAAGTCACGGACTTCCTGGGCAGAGAACACCCCGGGCTTGATATCGGAACGAGTAATGCCGGCGCCAAAACTCAGGCGGGTGATAGAATCTGTCGGATAACCGAAGGTCAGGCGGCCGCCATATTCATCCAACAGGTAGGAGGAGATATCCTCTTCCTCGTAGTCGGTTTCCCGGGCGAACAGGCTGAAGCCGCGGCTTACGCCATCGACGGTGAAGTAAGGGTCCAGGTAGGAAACGTTGGCGCTCTTGACCGAGTCACTCACGTTTACACCGAACGACACCCGTTTGCCGCTGCCGAAGAAATTGTTTTCAGACACCGAGGCACCAAGGATCACACCGGAGTTCTGGGAGAAACCCACAGACGCCGACAGGCTGCCGGTCGGCTGTTCCTGCACGCTGTAGTTCACATCCACCAGGTCATCGGTGCCGGGGACCGGGACGGTTTCCACATCCACCGTCTGGAAGAAGCCGAGGCGCTCAAGGCGGGTCTTGGAAAACTCGATGCGGTCAGACGATGCCACGCCACCTTCCATCTGGGTCATTTCCTGGCGCAGCACTTCGTCCTTGGTGGATACATTGCCTTCGAAATTGACCCGGCGCACGTAGGCCCGTTTGCCCGGCTCAATGAAAAAGGTCACCGCGGTGGTATTGTCCTCGCCCGGTTCCGGCACGGCGTTCACGTTGGCAAAGGCATAGCCCTCACGCCCAAGGCGGAACGACAGGGCTTCGGAAATGGCGGTCATCTGGGCCCGGGAGAACACATCGCCCTCTTTAACCGGGATCAGCTTGCGCAATTCCTCTTCTTCAACAATCAGGTTACCGCGCAGGCGGATGTCAGAGATGGTGTACTGGGGGCCTTCATCCAGGGCGATGGCGATAAACACCTGCTTCTTGTCCGGTGAAATGGACACCTGGCTGGATTCGACGCTGAAATCCAGGTAACCGCGGTTCAGGTAGAACGACCGCAGAGATTCCAAATCACCACTCAGGCGTTCCCGGGCGTACTTGTCTTTGTTGGTCAGTGAGTTCCACCAACTGCTGGTGCGCAGCTCGAACAGGTCGATCAGCTCTTCGTCGCTGAAATCCTTGTTGCCGATGATGTTGATGTGCTGGATGGCGGCTACCGAGCCTTCGTTGATACCCAGGCGCACGGCTACCCGGTTGCGGGGCAACTCTTCTGCGGTCGCTTTGACCCGGGCGTTGTATCGGCCCTGGGCAATGTAGGAGCGCAGGATTTCCAGCTCCAGGCGCTCCAGCGTGGCCCGGCGGAACACCTGCCCTTCTTCCAGGCCCGCCCCGGCCAGGGCATCCATCAGCATATCGGTTTCGATGTTCTTGTTGCCTTCGATCTCGATGGAGGAAATCGATGGCCGCTCCTTCACCGTCAGAATCAGCACGCCACCATCACGGCTGGCCTGGATATCGGTAAACAATCCGGTGCCGAACAGATCCTTGATGGCGCCCGCCAGGCGGGTTTCGTCAATCTGCTCACCAATATTGACCGGGAATCCGGCAAATACGGAACCGGCGGATACCCGCTGCAGGCCTTCTACCTCGATGTCCGCAACCGTAAATTCATCCGCCAGCGCTGGCTTCATACCGGTTGCGGTAATGGCGAGGCCAACGGCTACAGCTAGAAGGGAACGTCTCATTCAGTTTTATCGCCTGGTTAATGTGCGGTAAGGAGCCCGCAATTCTCACAACCGCATCAGGTCGTTGTAAAGAGCAAACACCATTAAACTCAGAATCAAAGCCATACCAATTCGTAATCCCAGCGCCTGCGCGTGCTCCGACACCGGCTTCCGGCGGATGGCTTCGATGGTGTAATACACGATGTGGCCGCCGTCCAAAACCGGAACCGGCAGCAAGTTCAAAACCCCGAGACTGACGCTCAGATACGCCAGGAACCGGACAAAATCCTCGAATCCGGAACTGACGCTGGCTTCCGCCACCCGGGCGATGGTGATCGGCCCGCTCAGGTTAGTGGGCGACAACAGGCCGGTGACCATCTTCTTGATGGCCACCAGTGTCAGCCGGGTGTCGGCCCAGGTTTCTTCAAGCGCATTGGGAATCGCCGCCAGCGGGCCGTAGCTAATCTCCCGAAGCACGCTGTCCGGCCAGCTTATGGCCTGCACCCCGGCGCCCACAAAACCGATGTCCTGGCCGTCTTCCAGCGTTCTGGTGGCCGGCGTTACCGGAACATCCAGAGTCTGCCCGTTCCGCTCCACGGTTAACTGCAGCTGCTGCTCCGGGGACTCGCGAATGATATCTACCAGCGCGAACCAGTCCGCCACCGGCTCACCGTCTACAGCGGTAACCCGGTCACCGGGCTGCAACCCCGCCATGGAGGCGCGGCCGTCTTCACTGATCTGACCCAGCACCGCCGGTACGTCCGGGCGCCAGGGGGTGATGCCGAATTCCGCCAGCGGATTGGGTTCGTCGTTGCTGAGGTTCCAGCCGTTCAGCGGGGCTGAAAAGGTACCACGGGCACCATCACGGGAAACCTCCAGCGAAATGGGGCCCTGCTCCCCTGCCCGCTCCAGCAGGCGCATATTCACGTCGCGCCAGGATGTTACCTGGCGGCCATCCACCCCCAGAATTTCCATACCTTCCTGCAGGCCCGCGCGCTCGGCCACGCTGTCTGGCGCCACTTCGCCAACAATGGGTGCTACCGTGGTCACTCCCACCACACTGATCAGCCAGTAGGCAAAGATAGCGAAAATAAAGTTGGCGACGGGCCCTGCTGCCGCAATGGCAATGCGCTGGGATGGCGGCTTGGAGGTGAAGGCCTGGTCTTCCAGTTCGGCCGGCACAGGGCCTTCCCGGGCGTCCAGCATTTTCACGTAGCCGCCAAGAGGGATGGCGGCTACGGCAAATTCGGTGCCGTGGCGGTCGTACCAGGAAAACAGCGGCTTACCGAAACCCACAGAGAAACGCAGCACTTTGACTCCGCAGCGGCGAGCGACCCAGAAATGGCCGAACTCGTGCAGCGTCACCAGAATGCCGAGGGTTAGTGCAAGTGCCAGTACGCTTTGAATAATCTGCATAGACTGTCCGGTTGATAACTGAAAGCCGGCGCAACACGCCCCGCCGGAATCAGACCGATAAAAGGCGAATCTGTTCCATTGCCCGTTCGCGGGCTTCGGCGTCTTTCTGGAAGATGGTATCGAAACTGTCCGCCGATACCACTTCGGTGGCCGCCAGTGTTCGCTCTATGATAACGGGGATGTCCGCAAAGCACAGCCCGCCTTCCAGGAATGCCGCCACGGCCACTTCGTTAGCGGCGTTGAGGACGGCTGGCGCGGTGCCACCGGTGGCGAAGGCTTCAGCAGCCAGCCTCAGGCACGGAAAACGCTGCAAGTCCGGTCGCTCGAAGTGAAATCGGCCGATGGCGAACAGGTCCAGGGGAGCGACCCCGGCTTCAATACGCTCCGGCCAGGCCAGGCCATTGGCGATGGGAGTTCGCATATCCGGGCTGCCCAACTGTGCCAGCACCGAGCCGTCTGCATACTCAACCATGGAATGGATGATACTTTCGGGGTGAACATGTACCTCGACCTTGTCCGGCGAGGTATTGAACAGCCAGCAGGCCTCGATAAGCTCCAGGCCCTTGTTCATCAGGGTGGCGGAATCAACGGAAATCTTCTGGCCCATGGACCAGTTGGGGTGGGCACAGGCCTGGGCAGGTGTTACCGAGCGCAACTGTTCGGCCGGCAAAGTTCGAAACGGCCCGCCAGAGGCGGTGAGCAGAATGCGGGTTATGCCAGCCGCTTGCGGATCACGCACCTTGTCTGCCGGCATGCACTGGAAGATGGCATTGTGTTCCGAATCGATAGGCAGCAGTTCAGCACCGGATTCAGCCACGGCATCCATAAAGAGCTGGCCGGACATGACCAGGGCTTCTTTATTGGCCAGCAGTACTCGTTTGCCAGCGCACGCCGCCGCCAGTGTCGGCGCCAGCCCGGCAGCCCCGACAATCGAAGCCATTACGGTGTCGGCCTGTTCGGCTGCTGCCACGTCAATCAGCCCTTGCTCGCCACTGAGCACGTCAATGTCGGGGCAATCGGCGAGCAGGCCAGCCAGTTCCTCTGCCGCCCCGGCATCCGCCATCACCGCTACCCGGGGGCGGAATTCCCGGCAAAGCGCGGCTAATTCCGGTGCCCGTGTTCCCGCCGTGAGGGCGTGAACCGAGAAACGCTCCGGGTGCCGCCGAATAACATCCAGGGTACTCAGGCCTATTGAGCCGGTTGCCCCCAGTACCGTAATGCTGCGTGTGATCATAAATTCCAGACACCCGTAGACAGCCAGCCCAGCAGCGTGATCATCAGGGCAAAGACGGGAATCGCGGCAGTAAGGCTGTCAATACGGTCCATAATGCCGCCGTGCCCGGGCAGCAACTGGCTGCTGTCTTTGATACCACGGAATCGCTTTAGCATGCTTTCCAGCAAATCCCCCAGCACCGATACCAGGCCGGTAACGAGGCTTGCCAGCACCAGCAGAACGGTTTGCACGGCACCGGCGCCGGCAATCAGGCTGGCCGCCACTGCCAGGGCAGCAACCGCAACCAGGCCGCCCCACACGCCAGCCCAGGATTTACCGGGGCTCACTTTCGGTGCCAGCTTCGCCTTGCCGAAGGCCCGGCCGGCAAAATAGGCGCCGATATCCGCTACCCAGACCACCAGGAAGATATAGAGAATGGCCAGCAGGTTATTGGTCAGCTCACCGAACTGGAAGCTGCCGGTACGCAGGTGGTTCAGCCCTACCCAGGCGGGAATCAGCACAAACAGCCCCATCAGGGCGCGCAGCGGCATGGCACCCCAGCGATCGGAGCCCGCCGGGTAACGACTTACCAGCCCGAAGCACACCAGCCACCAGAGCAGGGCGAGCCAGAGCACTGTTATGGCCGGCACCTGCAACTGCCAGATCACGGCCAGAAGCCCTGCCATGATCAGGGCATAAATCACGCGCCCCGGCTGGCCTTCGATACCGGACATATTGGCCCACTCCCAGGCGCCAAGGGAGATAATGGCACCGGTAAACAGGGCGAAGCCCACCGGAGGCAGGAAGAAAATCCCGCCGATCGCGATAGGAGCCAGGATAAGCGCGGTAATAATTCGGGTTTTTAACACGGTGTTGGTCGCTATATCGTTATTGTTTTGTGGCGCGGGCGGCAATCTGGTCATCGGTTTGCCCGAACCGGCGCTTGCGCCCGGCGTAGGCTTCCAGCGCCTTCTGCATTTGATCGGCCTTGAAGTCCGGCCAGAACACCTCAGAGAAATAGAACTCGGTGTACGCCAGGTGCCACAACAGGAAATTGCTGATGCGCTGCTCGCCAGCCGTACGGATCAGCAAGTCAGGCATGGGCAGGTCACCGATACTCAGGTGCTGCTGGATCAGGTCATCAGTGATATCTGAAGCTTCCAGCTCGCCAGCGCGCACTTTTTGGGCCACTTGCCGGGTGGCCTCGGTAATATCCCAGTGGCCGCCGTAATTGGCGGCAATCACCAGGGTCATGGCGGTGTTGTCACGGGTGAGCGTTTCAGCCCGCTCCATGTGTTCCTGGAGGGTCGGATTAAACGCGGAGCGGTCGCCGATAATGCGAAGGCGAATGTTATTCCTGTGCAGCTTGCGGACTTCCCGCTCCAGGGCAATCAGGAACAGGCGCATCAGCGCCGAAACCTCGTCTTTCGGACGACGCCAGTTCTCACTGGAAAACGCAAACAGGGTGAGCACTTCCACGCCTTGCCGGGCACAGGTTTCTACCACGGCTTTCACCGCATCCACGCCGGCCTTGTGGCCTGCCACTCCCTTGAGCCGGTGCGCCTTGGCCCAGCGGTTATTGCCATCCATGATAATGGCCACGTGCCGGGGGCGGCTGTCTGCCTCCACCGGAATTTCTGCGGTTACTTGTCCCGTCATGAAATCCTCTGCGCGGCGGACATCCAGCCGCCGCTCATTCTGCTCTGAACAGACCCGGGCGATTATACCGCCATCAGGTCCTCTTCCTTCACCTTCAGCAGCTTGTCCACTTCAGCGATGTGCTTGTCGGTCAGCTTCTGGATTTCTTCTTCGCCACGGCGCTGGTCGTCTTCGCTGATATCCTTGTCCTTCAGCAAATCCTTCAGCATGCTGTTGGCGTCCCGGCGGGCGTTACGGATAGAAACCCGGCCGTGCTCGGCATCGGCCCTGGCCTGCTTGACCATTTCCTTACGGGTTTCTTCGGTCAGCATGGGCATAGGTACGCGAATGGCGTCGCCATTGGTGGACGGGTTCAGGCCCAGGTCAGACATCATGATGGCTTTTTCGATGGTCGGTACCAAGTTCTTTTCCCAGGGCGCCACCAACAGGGTGCGGTTATCTTCTACGTTCACGCTTGCCACCTGCTTCAGGGGCGTTTCCTGGCCGTAGTAGTTCACCATTACGCTGTCGAGAATGGCCGGATGGGCACGGCCGGTACGGATTTTGTTAAACGCCGAACCCAGAGCCTCCAGGCTCTTTTTCATTTTCTTTTCGGCTTCTGCTTTGATGTCGTTAATCACGTAAAAATCCTCAATTCGTTATTCAATCAGTGTGCCTTCTCTCTCACCCGTCACAATGCGGGTAAGAACGCCGGGCTGGTTCATGTTGAAAACCCGCAGCGGCATACCGTGGTCCTGGGCGAGGACGATGGCTGTCAGATCCATCACACCCAATTTCTTTTCCAGAACCTCATCGTAGGTCAGGTGGTCATATTTTACTGCGGTAGGATCAAGATTGGGATCGGCAGAGTATACGCCATCCACCTTGGTGGCCTTGAGCACCGCATCTGCTTCGATCTCGATACCGCGCAGGCAGGCCGCCGAATCCGTGGTAAAGAACGGGTTACCGGTGCCGGCGCTGAAGATCACCACGTCGCCTTCTTTCAGGTCGCGCACGGCGCGGCGGCGGTCGTAATGTTCAACAATACCACTCATGGGGATGGCAGACATAACGCGGGTACGAATGTTGGAGCGTTCCAGGGCGTCACGCATGGCCAGGCCGTTCATCACCGTGGCCAGCATACCCATGTGGTCGCCGGTTACGCGGTCCAGGCCGGCAGCGCTCAGTGCGGCGCCACGGAACAGGTTACCACCACCAATCACCAGCCCCACCTGAACACCAATGCCTATCAGGGCACCGATTTCCAGGGCCATGCGGTCAAGAACTTTGGGATCAATACCGAAATCGTGCTCGCCCATCAGGGCTTCACCACTGAGTTTGAGCAGAACGCGCTTGTATCTGGGCTGGGTTTTTGAAGATGTCGACATGGTGATCCCCTTCTCGTCTGTTGGCTATCCGGTATCAAACCCGCTGCAGGCTTGTATCTGACATACTCCTCGAAAAAGGGGGATCTCAGATACAAGCCCGCCACGAAAGCCGGGAAAACCCGGCTGACGTGGCAGACTCAGGTAGCCCTGCCGCTTTGCGCGACCGGGCCGGGAAGAGGGATCAGGCCTTGCCTGTGCCAGCGGCAGCAGCCACTTCAGCGGCGAAATCCACTTCTTCTTTCTCGATGCCTTCACCCACTTCCAGGCGAACGAAGCCAACCAGGTCGCCACCGGCGGCCTTGATCAGATCACCCACTTTCTGGTCAGGGTTCTTGACGAACGGCTGCTCAACCAGGCTGTTCTCAGCCAGGAACTTCTTGATACGGCCACCCATCATCTTTTCAATGATCTCTGCAGGCTTGCCTTCCATGTCCGGCTGGGCCTTGATGATTTCCTTCTCTTTTTCCAGCTCTTCGGCAGGCATTTCGTCCGGCTTGCCAACGCGCGGGTTAACAGCAGCAACGTGCATGGCGATGTCGCGGGCCAGCTCTTCGTTACCGGCGCTCAGAGCTACAACAGAAGCAATCTTGTTGTTGCTGTGAACGTAGCCACCTACAACCGGGCCTTCAACCTTGATGATACGACGAACAGTGATGTTCTCGCCGATCTTCTGAACCAGCGCTTCACGCTTGGCTTCCAGATCGCCAGCCATCAGGGCTGCAACGTCGGTTTCGCCTTTTTCGAAAGCAACGTTCAGAACGTCGTTAGCGAAGCCCATGAAGTTGTCGTCACGAGCAACGAAGTCAGTCTCGGAGTTCACTTCCAGAATGTAGGCAACGGTGTTGTCGTCAGACACTTTTACCAGAGACACGCCTTCAGCAGCGGTACGGCCAGCCTTCTTGGCGGCTTTCAGGCCGGAAGACTTACGCAGCTCTTCGATTGCAGCGTCAACGTCGCCACCAGCTTCAACCAGTGCCTTTTTGCATTCCATCATGCCAAGGCCGGTACGCTCACGCAGCTCTTTGACCATTGCAGCGGTAATTGCAGCCATGTTCAATCCTCTTAAATCGTTTCCGAATTCGGTGGGGAGGTATGCCCGGATAAACAGGCGGGCATACCTTACAACTCAAACGTGAAGTTTAAGTGTTACTCGGCAGCCGGAGCAGCGCCTTCGGCGTTCTCGCTGACTTCAACAAACTCGTCAGCACCGCCTGCAGACTGGGAAGCTTCCAGGCAGGTATCAGCAACAGCCTTCACGTAGATCTGGATGGCGCGGATGGCGTCATCGTTACCCGGGATCACGTAGTCAACGCCGTCCGGATCGCTGTTGGTATCAACAACGCCGATTACAGGAATGCCCAGCTTGTTGGCTTCCTTGATGGCGATACGCTCGTGGTCTACGTCGATAACGAACAGCGCGTCAGGCAGGCCGCCCATATCCTTGATACCACCAATGGAGCGCTCGAGCTTGTCCATTTCACGGGTACGCTCAAGGGCTTCTTTCTTGGTCAGCTTGTCGAAAGTACCGTCTTTGCTCTGGGTTTCCAGGTCACGGTAGCGACGGATAGACTGACGGATGGTCTTGTAGTTGGTCAGCATGCCACCCAACCAGCGGTGGTTAACGAACGGCTGGCCAGAACGCTCGGCTTCTTCCTTGATGATCTTGGCGGCAGCACGCTTGGTGCCAACGAACAGGATCTTGTTCTTGTTCTCAGCCAGGGACTGAATGAAGTTCAGGGCTTCATTCATGGCCGGAACAGTCTGCTCCAGGTTGATGATGTGAATCTTGTTGCGGGCACCGAAAATGAACTTGCCCATTTTCGGGTTCCAGTAACGAGTCTGGTGACCAAAGTGAGCACCTGCTTTCAGCAGGTCACGCATATTTACCTGAGCCATGATATTTACCTTTTAGCTTCGGGTTAGACCTCCACGCGTCCGATTGCCCCAACCAGTCTCTGCAAGCGCATTATGTGAGCTGCTAGCAGGTACCGGCACCCTGGGACAACGTGCTGACACGTGTGTGAATTTGCCGGATTCGTTTCCAGCGGGCGCGTTTATACCACAAAGCACCTGCCGCACGCCATTATTTTTGCCCCGCAACTTAACCGGGAGCTATGGCATCCATAGCACCACCCCGCCTTGTACCTTACCCCCATGCCCCTTAAAATGGCTGTTTGACGCAAATCAACAGGAAGTCCGATGCAGGTATCTATCAAGACCCCCGAAGAAATCGAAAAGATGCGCGTAGCCGGCCGCCTGGCTGCTGAAGTTCTGGAGATGATCGACGAGCATGTAAAGCCCGGCGTAACCACCGAGGAACTCGACCGCATCTGCCACGACTACATTGTGAACGAGCAGAAAGCCATTCCGGCCCCGCTCAATTACAAGGGATTTCCGAAGTCTATCTGCACCTCGGTCAACCACGTTGTCTGCCACGGCATCCCTTCAGACAAGAAAGTACTGAAAGACGGCGACATCATTAATATCGACGTGACAGTTATTAAAGACGGCTACCACGGCGATACCAGCAAGATGTGGGTTGTCGGCAAGCCCAAGCCCGGCACCGAGCGACTGATCCAGATTACCCAGGAGTGCCTCTATAAAGGTATCGAACTGGTCAAGCCGGGTGCACGCCTGGGCGACATCGGCCACGTGATCCAGCAGCATGCCGAAAAACACCGTTACTCGATTGTTCGGGATTACTGCGGCCATGGCATTGGCGCGGTATTCCACGAAGAGCCACAGGTGATGCATTACGGCAAGCCCGGCACCGGCCTGGAACTGAAAGAAGGCATGACCTTCACCATCGAACCCATGCTGAACCAGGGCAAGTACCACACCAAGATGCTGGCCGACGGCTGGACCGCCGTGACCAAGGACCACAAATTGTCCGCCCAGTGGGAACACACCATCCTGGTAACTGCCGATGGCCACGAAGTACTGACCAAGCGATCGGAAGAGTCCTTCTAAGTGGACCGGAGTGAGCTGGAGTCCCGCATCTGTAACGACCGCTCACCGGTCTCCGCGGCCCGGCAATTACTGCGGGAGAGTTACGACGCCGATGCCGATGCATTCCGCGAGGGCGCAGACGTCCGGGCCCTGGTTCGCTCAAGGGCCGACACCGTAGACACCGTACTCCGGCTGATCTGGAATCGATATCCGTTCGCCCGCTCCGAAGACATCGCCCTGATTGCCGTCGGTGGCTACGGCCGGGGCGAATTGCACCCCCACTCCGATATTGACCTGCTGATCCTCACCCGCGAGGGCATGGCGCCCGAGTGGCAGGACGATCTGGGCACCTTCATTACCCTGCTGTGGGACCTGAAACTCGATATCGGCCACAGCGTGCGCAGCATGGACGAATCCATCTCCGCCGCGCGGGAAGATATCTCGATACTTACCAACCTGCTGGAAACCCGTACCATTGCCGGGCCAGACAGCCTGCGGCAAGCCTTGAGCGAACAGGCCTACTCCGACGAGGTGAGTTCCGATAAGGCCTACTTTGTGGCCAAGCGGGAAGAGCAGCAGCAACGCCACAATAAATACGGCGACACCGAGTACAACCTGGAGCCCAACGTAAAAGGCTCCCCGGGCGCCCTGCGGGACATCCAGACCATCGGCTGGATTACCAAGCGCCACTTCGGCCTGCAAAGCATCGCCGACCTGACCCGCTTCAGCATCCTCACCGAGGAAGAGCACCAGATTCTGCACGAAGGCGAAACCTTCCTGTGGCGCCTGCGCTATGGCTTGCAGCTGATAGCCGACCGAAACGAGAACCGGCTGCTGTTCGACCACCAGCGGGCACTGGCCCAGATGCTGGGCTACCAGGACCAGGACAAGCGGCTGGGCGTCGAACTGATGATGCAACAGTACTACCGTACGGTGCTGGCCCTGGCCGAAATCACCGATGTGCTTTTGCAGTATTACGACGAAGCGATTATCGGCAGCGGCACGGAAGACGAAACCCGCCCGCTCAACAAGCGCTTCCAGATGCGCAACCTGTATATAGAAGCCATCAACAACCAGGTATTCGCCTACGCCCCCTACGCCATCATGGAAATCTTTGTGCTGATGGCGCAGCACCCGGAGATCAAGGGCATTCGCGCCACCACCATCCGTTCACTGCGGGCGCACCGGCACCTGATTGACGATGCCTTCCGTAACGACCTGGCTGTCACTACCCTGTTCATGGAACTGATGCGCACGCCCCATGCACTGGACCAGACCCTGTCCGCCATGAAGAAGTACAACGTGCTGGGCCGCTACCTGCCGGAGTTTGGCCAGATCATCGGCCAGATGCAGCACGACCTGTTCCATATTTATACCGTGGATGCCCACACCATGCGGGTAATCCGCAACATGGTGCGACTGACCGGCACCGAGGCCCAGAGCGAATACCCCCTGGCCTCGCGCCTGATTCATCGGCTGCCCAAGCTGGATACCCTTTACATTGCCGGCCTGTACCACGATGTGGCCAAGGGCCGGGGCGGTGACCATTCCGAACTGGGCGCTATTGATGCCGAGGCCTTCTGCCAGCGTCATCACCTGAGCGAACGGGATACCCAGCTGATTTCCTGGCTGGTGGAGAACCACCTGTTCATGTCCATGACCGCCCAGCGCAAGGACATTTCCGATCCGGATATCATCCAGGCCTTCGCCCGGGCCATGCCCAGCCAGGCGCACCTGGATTACCTGTACATCCTCACGGTGTGCGACATCAGTGCCACCAACCCGAAACTCTGGAACACCTGGCGCGCCTCGCTGTTGCGCCAACTGTATATCGAAGCCAAGCGAGCCCTGCGCCGGGGTATCGATACCCCGGTAGACCGCCAGGCCTGGATAGACGCCACCCGCGAAGAGGCCCGGGAAATCCTGCGCGCCCAGAACATGACTAACGAACAGATCGACAAAATCTGGGACACGGTCGATGAGGAATATTTCCTGCAGGATTCCACCGTGGATATCGCCTGGCAAACCGCCGCGATTATCCGCCACGGCGACAACCCGGACCCGCTGGTACTGATCCGCGACACCCGGGGTGGCCCCACAGACGGCTATTCGCAAATCATCATCTATATGAAAGACCGGGTTGCCCTGTTTGCCGCCACCACCGCGGTACTGGAACAGCTGAACCTGAACATTGTCGACGCCCGCATCAACTCCAGTGAAGGCCCCTACTCCATCAGCTCCTACGTGGTACTGGACGAGCAGGGCCAACCCCTGGGTGTTGACCCTGCCCGCAAAGAGCGGGTTCGCAAGCGGCTGATCGAAGAACTGGACGATCCGGAAGACTACCCCGACATCATCCACCGGCGCACTCCGCGCCAGTTGAAGCACTTCGCATTTCCTACCGAAGTGACTTTCTCCAACGACACCATTAATCAGCGCACGGTGATGGAAGTCATCACCCCCGACCGTCCGGGCCTGCTGGCACGGATTGGCCAGGTATTACTGGAACACCGGGTGCGCCTGACCAACGCCAAGATTGCCACCCTGGGCGAACGGGTAGAGGACGTTTTCTTTATTACCGACGAACACGGTAAACCCCTGAGCGACCCGAACGTATGCCAGGCCCTACAACAGCACATGAGTAAAATGCTGGACGATATTCAATGAATCCAAACCTGGAAAGACTGCACCCCTACCCCTTTGAAAAGCTGGCCAAACTGAAAGCCGGCATCAGCGTGCCGGAGCACCTTGCACCGATTTCACTGGGCATCGGCGAACCCAAACACCCGTCACCCGCCTTTGTTAAACAGGTGATTGCCGACAACCTGGACAAACTCGCCAACTACCCGACCACCAAAGGCCTGGACGAGCTGCGCGAAGCCATCGCCAACTGGGCCAGCCGCCGGTTCCAGCTGGCCGAGGGCACACTGGACCCGGCAAAACACGTGGTGCCGGTTAACGGTACCCGCGAGGCTATCTTTGCCCTGGTGCAGGCGGTTGTAGATTCCAGCAAGCCAGCAACCGTGGTCAGCCCAAACCCGTTTTACCAGATTTATGAAGGCGCAGCGTTCCTGGCCGGTGCCGATCCGGTCTACCTGCCCTGCGACGCAAGCAACGGCTTTATTCCGGACTTCGATGCGGTTCCGGAATCTGTCTGGAAGGACTGCCAGATTCTGTTCCTGTGCTCCCCGGGCAACCCCAGCGGTGCCGTGATTCCCCGGGAAACCCTGGTGAAAGTGATCGAACTGGCCGACCGCCACGATTTCCTGATCGCCTCCGACGAATGCTACTCCGAACTCTACCCGGACGAAGCCAACCCGCCCGAAGGCCTGCTGCAAACCTGCGCCGCCATCGGCCGGCACGACTTCAAACGCTGCGTGGTGTTCCATAGCCTGTCCAAGCGCAGCAACCTGCCGGGCCTTCGCTCCGGATTTGTGGCGGGCGACGCCGAGGTACTGGCCAGCTACCTGAAATACCGCACCTACCACGGCTGCGCCATGCCCGTTCACAACCAGCTAGCCAGCATCGCTGCCTGGAACGACGAAGACCACGTACGGGAGAACCGTGCCGCCTACCGGGCCAAGTTCGAGGCCGTGGTACCCATCCTGCGCGAAGTGATGAACGTAGACTTCCCGGATGCCGGTTTCTATTTATGGCCGGAAACGCCCATGAGCGACGAAACCTTCGCCCGTGAACTATCCGCCCAGCAGAACGTACACGTACTGCCTGGCCGCTACCTCTCCCGAACCGTAGATGGCCACAATCCCGGCGAAAACCGAGTGCGCATGGCGCTGGTGGCACCGCTGGAGGAGTGTGTGGAGGCGGCACGGCGGATTGTGGAGTTTGTTAAAAATTACTGATTCGCCACGGAAGACACAGAAGGACACGGAAAAATGAAAAGATAAAGACTGTTTTGCCACGAAATCCACGAAAGAACACGAAAGGAAAGACAAAGAATTTTTTAGTTTTTATCCGTCATCTTTGTTCGTGTTTTTTAGTGGATTTCGTGGCAAAAATAATCTTTTCGTCTTTTCTTTCCGTGTCCTTCCGAGATGGGATGGTCTCCTCCCCACTCCAAATCGGCGTCGCAATGCGCCAGGATAGAGGTTGCAGACACTATCCAAGAGTTAAGGAGGAGACCATGCATCAGAATACCGTGATCGGCATCGACCTGG
>NZ_JADARC010000058.1:0-45384 GCF_016464245.1 Marinobacter sp. bablab_jr003 | reverse complement strand
CAAAAGAGGTTTTTGCCAGGTCGATGCCGATCACGGTATTCTGATGCATGGTCTCCTCCTTAACTCTTGGATAGTGTCTGCAACCTCTATCCTGGCGCATTGCGACGCCGATTTGGAGTGGGGAGGAGACCATCCCATCTCTGAAAAACACGGAAAGAAAAGATTAAAGAATTTTTTGCCACTAAATCCACGAAAGGACACGAAAAGAAAAGCTTTAAAGATTTTTAGCCACGGACACTCACGGAATTACACGGACAACAACACAGAGAATTTTATCTGTTGTCAGTGAGCGTCCGTGAGTGTCCGTGGCAAAATAGTTCTTATTTTTTCGTGTTCTTTCGTGGATTTAGTGGCAAATCTTTTTCCTTTTCCGTGTCCTTCCGCGGATTCCGTGGCAAAAAATTTCAGTTAACCAAAGGCCCACTATGAAACCGGAACGCCGAATCCGGCTCTTCAATCAACTTCTGTTCAATAGCCATAAAATCCGCTACCCGCTCATCCACCGGGCCGCCGTTGGCCTGTACCGCCAGCTTCAGGTAATCCTGGTAATGCCGCGCTTCGGATTTCAGCAGGCTGTTGTAGAACTCCGCCAGCTTCTCATCCAGGTGCGGTGCCAGGGCTGCGAAGCGCTCGCAGGAGCGGGCCTCGATGATGGCACCGACAATCAGCACATCCACCAGGCGGCCCGGATCGTCCTTGCGCACGGCTTCGCGCAAGCCGGCGGCGTAGCGGGCCGGCGTCAGGTGGGTGTAGGCCACACCCCGCTTGTTCATGATCGCCAGCACCTGCTCGAAGTGCCGCAACTCTTCCCGGGCCAGGCGGGACATTTTGTTCAGCAGGTCGGTGTTGTCCACATACCGGTACATCAGGCTCAGGGCCGTGGAGGCTGCTTTCTTTTCGCAATGGGCGTGGTCAATCAGCATCAGGTCCTGGTTGGCCAGGGCATTCTCGATCCAGCGCGATGGCGTTCGGCAGGGCAGGAAATCGTGTATCTCTTGCAGGGCTTCGTTCATGGCTTTGCCAACGGTCCGGTTCAACAAGCGCGGGAGTATAACGCACCTAACAGAACTCTCCGACCTCTGTCCAACTTAACTTTATAAGGGCTTTCCTATAGAATGCAGCGCCAGATCAAGGAGTCTCTGAATAAATCCTGAAACCCCATCGGTGATTTGAGGCCTTATTCAGAGGCTCCTGCGGCCTTTTCGCCAAAAAACTCCCGCCGGGCACCACGCCCACAGCGCGGAACATTCCAACTGATGAGGGTCCATATCGTGTTAGAAGCCTATCGTGAACACGTTGCTGAACGTGAAGCCCTGGGTATCCCGCCCAAGCCCCTGAACCCCGAGCAGACTGCTGGTCTGATCGAGCTGCTGAAGAACCCGCCGGCCGGTGAAGAAGCCACCCTGGTTGACCTGCTGGAAAACCGCGTTCCGCCGGGAGTGGACGAAGCTGCTTACGTAAAAGCTGCGTTCCTGACCGCGATCGTTAAAGGCGAAGCTGCTTCCCCGCTGATCGACAAGAAGAAGGCTGTCCAGCTGCTGGGCATGATGCAGGGCGGCTACAACATCGCTACCCTGGTCGACCTTCTGGACGACAGCGAGCTGGCCGAACTGGCTGGTGAAGAACTCAAGCACACCCTGCTGATGTTCGACGCGTTCAACGACGTTAAAGAAAAGATGGACGCCGGCAACGCCGTTGCCAAGTCTGTTGTTGAGTCCTGGGCCAACGCCGAGTGGTTCACCAACAAGAACAAGGTTCCCGAAAGCACCAAGATGGTGGTGTTCAAGGTAACCGGCGAAACCAACACCGACGACCTGTCCCCGGCTCCGGATGCCTGGTCCCGCCCGGACATCCCGCTGCACGCCCGCGCCGCCTATAAGATGGAGCGCGACGGCCTGAAGCCGGAAGAGCCCGGCGTAACTGGCCCGATGAGCCAGATTGAAGAAATCAAATCCAAGGGCCTGCCGGTTGCCTTCGTAGGTGACGTAGTCGGTACCGGTTCTTCCCGTAAGTCTGCCACAAACTCTGTTCTGTGGTTCTTCGGTGACGACATCCCGGGCGTGCCGAACAAGCGTGCCGGCGGTGTGTGTATCGGTAACAAGGTTGCCCCGATTTTCTTCAACACCATGGAAGATGCCGGCGCCCTGGTTTTCGAAGCACCCGTAGACAACATGAACATGGGCGACGTGATCGAAATCCGCCCGTACGAAGGCAAGATCCTGAACGAAGCCGGCGAGACCATCTCCGAATTCAAGTTCAAGTCTGACGTCATCCTAGACGAAGTTCAGGCCGGCGGCCGTATCCCGCTGATCATCGGCCGTGGCCTGACCGCCAAGGCGCGTACTGCACTGGGCATGGGCCCGACAGACCTGTTCCGCCTGCCGAAAGATCCGGAAGCCGGCACCAAGGGCTTCACCCTGGGCCAGAAGATGGTCGGCAAGGCCTGCGGCCTGGAAGAAGGCCAGGGCGTGCGCCCGGGCACTTACTGCGAGCCGCACATGACCACCGTTGGTTCCCAGGATACCACTGGCCCAATGACCCGTGACGAGCTGAAAGACCTGGCGTGTCTGGGCTTCCAGGCTGACCTGGTTATGCAGTCTTTCTGCCACACCGCCGCTTATCCGAAGCCGGTTGACGTTGAAATGCAGCACACCATGCCGGACTTCATCCGCACCCGTGGCGGTGTTTCCCTGCGTCCGGGCGACGGTATCATCCACTCCTGGCTGAACCGCATGCTGCTGCCGGACACCGTGGGCACCGGTGGTGACTCCCACACCCGTTTCCCGATGGGCATCTCCTTCCCGGCCGGTTCTGGCCTGGTAGCGTTTGCGGCAGCCACCGGTGTTATGCCGCTGGATATGCCGGAATCCGTTCTGGTTCGCTTCAAAGGCGAAATGCAGCCGGGCATCACCCTGCGTGACCTGGTACATGCCATTCCGCTGTACGGCATCAAGAACGGCATGCTGACCGTTGAGAAGAAAGGCAAGATCAACGAGTTCTCTGGCCGCATCCTGGAAATCGAAGGTCTGGAGCACCTGACCGTTGAGCAGGCGTTCGAATTGTCTGACGCTTCTGCTGAGCGCTCTGCTGCCGGTTGTACCATCAACCTGTCTGAAGAGTCTGTTGCCGAGTACCTGCGCTCCAACATCGTGATGCTGCGCTGGATGATTGCCGAAGGTTACGGCGATCCGCGTACCCTGGAGCGTCGCGCCCAGCAGATGGAAGAGTGGCTGGCCAATCCGAAGCTGATGCGTGCTGATGCAGACGCAGAATACGCCCACGTGGTCGAAATCGACCTGGCCGACATCAAAGAGCCGATCGTGTGCTGCCCGAACGACCCTGACGATGCCAAGTTCCTGTCCGAAGTGGCTGGCGACAAGGTAGACGAAGTGTTCATCGGTTCCTGCATGACCAACATCGGTCACTTCCGCGCTGCCGGCAAGCTGCTTGAGCAGAACAAAGAGCCGCTCAAGACCCGTCTGTGGATGTCTCCGCCCACCAAGATGGACCAGCAGCAGCTGATGGAAGAA
The DNA here is from genome assembly GCF_016464245.1 of Marinobacter sp. bablab_jr003. Classification (NCBI taxonomy): domain Bacteria; kingdom Pseudomonadati; phylum Pseudomonadota; class Gammaproteobacteria; order Pseudomonadales; family Marinobacteraceae; genus Marinobacter; species Marinobacter sp. bablab_jr003. The sequence continues at coordinate 41,854 of NZ_JADARC010000058.1, read as the reverse complement.
GGCTACTTCAACACCTACGGCACCGCCGGTGTTCGCACCGAGATGCCGGGCTGCTCCCTGTGCATGGGTAACCAGGCACGTGTAGCTGCCAAGTCTACGGTTCTGTCTACCTCTACCCGTAACTTCCCGAACCGTCTGGGCGATGGTGCCAACGTGTACCTGACCTCTGCGGAACTGGCAGCTGTGGGCGCGGTACTGGGCAAACTCCCGACTCCGGCGGAGTACATGGAGTACGCCAAGGACCTGAACAGCATGTCCAAAGAGATCTACAAGTATCTCAACTTCGACCAGATGGAAGAGTACACCCAGAAGGCATCTGAGGCTTCCGTAGCCTGAGATCCTCTGAGGTAGCTTTACCTCTGATCTGAAACGCCAGCCTTCGGGCTGGCGTTTTTTTATGCCCCAGGTTTACCCAAATAATTGTTTTTCAGGAAATCCGGTGCCGCTGTTACCGGCCCTAAACTCAGGCTCGGGAGTTTTGCCGGCCCCGCGGCGGGGGAGTCTTTTCTTCCGGGAAAAACAACTCGCTTCGCTCAGACATCTTTTTCCCTGCAGAAAAGGCTCCCCCACCCCGTGGCCAGCGCAGAACCATGTGTGGGTTTCAGGTACAAAAAAGGGCTCCCCTTGGGGAGCCCTTGTCAGAACACTGATGTGAATCAGTGGATTCTGTTACCGCTGGATATGCTGGTACTCACCAGAATCCTTGGTGGCCAGGCTGACCACTACGATGGCAATGAAGGCGGCAACGAAACCAGGGATGATTTCATATACGCCCGGGCCACCCATGAAGCTGCCATTCCAGCCCAGGGAGATCCAGATCATTACAGTCGCAGCACCCACGACCATACCGGCAATGGCACCGGCGCCGTTGGTGCGGGACCACATCAGGGACAGCAGGATCAGCGGGCCGAAGGCGGCACCGAAGCCTGCCCAGGCGTTACTGACCAGGGCCAGGACCTGTGAGTCCGGGTCAGAGGCGATAACTGCCGCTACCAGGCCAACGGCTACAACGCAGGCACGGCCGACGTTTACGCACTCTTTGTCGGTCGCTTCTTTGCGCAGGAACAGGCGGTAGAAGTCCTCAGTCAGTGAGGAAGACGATACCAGCAGCTGACTGGAGATGGTGCTCATGACCGCCGCCAGCAGGGCTGCGTAAAGGAAGCCGGTGATCAGCGGGTGGAACAGCAGGTCAGACAGGATGATGAAGATGGTTTCCGGGTCTGCGATGTCCATACCGTTACGAACGGCGTAGGCACGGCCGAAGATACCCAGTGAGATGGCACCGATCAGGGAGATACCCATCCAGCCCATACCGATGTTACGGGCGGTCGGAACGTCTTTCAGGGAGCGGATAGCCATAAAGCGCACAATGATATGCGGCTGGCCAAAGTAGCCAAGACCCCAGGTAACCGCTGACAGCCAACCGATAAAGGTCAGGCCTTCGGTCCAGGACAGCAGGGTCGGGTCGACGCTGTTCAGGGTTTCAGAAGCCTGGGCGAAGCCGCCACCGCCTTCACCGAACAGAACCACCGCCGGCATGATCACCAGTGCCAGCATCATGATGCAGCCCTGCACGAAGTCGGTCATGCTCACTGCCAGGAAACCGCCTACTACGGTGTAGGCCAGAACCACGCCGAGGGTGATTACAATACCCACTGCATAATCGCTCAGGCCGCCGAAGTTGAAGATGCCGGCAAAGGCACTTTCAAACAGCTTGCCGCCGGCAACCAGGCCGGATGCGGTATAAACCGCAAAGAAGATCACGATAACAATGGCAGACACGGTTCTCAGGGACAGAGCCTGAGTCGGGAACCGGTTTGCAAGGAAAGACGGGATGGTGATGGCGTTACCGTAGTGAACGGTTTGTTCCCGCAGGCGGGGTGCCACCAGAACCCAGTTAAAGAATGCGCCCACAAACAGGCCGATACCGATCCAGGCTGAAGCCAGACCGGATACATACAATGCCCCGGGCAGACCCAGAAGCAACCAGCCACTCATATCGGAAGCACCGGCAGACAGTGCCGCTACTTTCGGGCTGAGTGCCCGCCCACCGAGCATGTAATCTTCAGATGAAGACGTAGATCTCTGCATTGCATAAATGCCAATGGCAATCATGATTGCAAAGTACGCAAATAGACTGATCCAAACGCCAATAGCCATAAGGCTCCTCCGGTTTAAGTGAGTCGGACCTCGGTCCGCTCTCAGAGCACAGCGCCGGCACGCGGCCTGCGGACTGCACTGTTTTTCTTGTTTACCTGAAATCTTCCTGACTGGAGCGGGACTTACCCGCACGGATACTCCTTCACTATAGTCGACCGCCGCTGGTTTGCGACAATCGCCTACCCTGCTTCCGCAAGGCGGGAATACAGACGCTATAAGTTAGTATTACTACGGATTCCCGGCTTACAAAATCCTACGATTGTTTTGCACAATCCTACGGGACTGTCGGCTTTACGGGCAGATCAGGCTACCCGGTCACCAATCTGTAACCGGGACGGGGTCGTTCCCTTGTATTTGCGCAGGGCATTGGTAAGTGCGCTCTGGGAGGAAAAGCCGGTCCGGTAACTGATTTCAGACACCGAGAGGGACGTTGACGACAACAGGCGCACGGCCTGGTCGAGTCGGGTCTGTATCAGAAACTGATGCGGGGTAATGCCCGACACTTCTCGGAACACTTCGTGGAAACGGCTGGTACTCAGGCAGGCTTCCCGGGCCAGGTCCTGCACGGTGATCTTCCGGTGCAGGTTATCGACGATATACCGGCGAATGGCGTCCGGGCTGATGCTGTGCCGGCTGGCACGGGTGGCCTGCCCGTCTACAATCCGGTCGGCCATGGAATACAGGATACTGGCCGCAAGGTGCCGGTGCAGGGGTTCGTTATCCGGGGAGCGGTCGAATTCTCCGGCGGCAAACTGCACAAGGCCCTGCAGCCGGTTGTCCATCTGGATAGTGCGGGGCTTCTCGAAGACCCCGGCCATGCGTTCGTAGTCGGCATGGGCCGGGGAATCCAGGACAGGGCTCAGCGGGTCCAGGTTAATCACCAGCACGTGGTTCTCGTGGTCCCCGCAGTAGTCGTGCCGGGCTTCGGTTGGCACCAGGCAGGCTTTCCAGGTGTCCAGAAACGAACCCACGCCGTCGACACTCAGTTCGGCAGCGCCACGCACGCCCACCACAATCTGGTGATGTTCGTGATGGTGTTGGTGTGAATTGACCGGCAGTTTCAGAAGCTTTGCGTCAAGCATTCAAGCTGCACGCCTTTAATCGAGAATGTGTTGCAATTAAAGCAGATCGCGACAGAAAGTGCACGAAATCAACTATCAACGCGGGCAAGGGCCGACAGCAATGCCGTCACACTTTCCGAAACCTGCGCCAGGGGCAAGGCGGCATTCACAACATGGTATTGCATGGGTGCAGCGGTCGCCCGGGCCAGGTAGGTATCTCGAATCCGCTGGAAAAAGGCCAGCTCTTCCTGCTCGAACCGGTCCAGTTCGCCCCGTTTCTTTGCACGGGCCATGCCGGTTTCTACCGGTGCGTCCAGCAGGACAACATGGTCCGGCCGCACATCGCCCTGCACCAGGGTTTCCAGCAGCGCTATGCGTTCCTCAGGCACTCCCCTGCCCCCGCCCTGATAGGCGAAAGTGGCATCGGTAAAGCGGTCACACAGCACCCACTTGCCTGCGGCCAGGGCCGGCAGAATCCGGTTATGCAGGTGCTGGGCACGGGCGGCGAACATCAGCAGCAGTTCAGTAGTTTCATGCACCGGCTCTTCCCTGGGGGCCAGCAACAGCTCCCGGATCTTTTCCGCCATGGGCGTGCCACCCGGTTCGCGGGTAACCACCACATCAATTCCCAGCGATGTCAGCGTGTCTGCCGCGTTCTGCAACTGGGTGGATTTACCAACCCCCTCGGTGCCCTCAAAGGTAATAAAACGGCCTCTGGCAGCCATCAGTTTTCCTCGTTGTCATCTGCGCCGGCATCCGGTGCCGGGAAGGATCGGTAATCTTCTCTGCGGTTCAGCTGGAACTCCCGGACCGCTTTCTGGTGTTCGGCCAGGGTGCGGGAGAACGTGTGGCTGCCGTCACCACGGGCCACAAAGTACAGGGCGTCGCCGTCGTCCGGGTGCAAGGCGGCATGTACCGAATCCCGGCCGGGCAAGGCAATGGGCGTGGGTGGCAGGCCGTCAATCCGGTAGGTGTTATAGGGCGTGTAGGCGCGCAGGTCCCGGGTACGGATACGGCCATCGTAGCTGTCACCCATGCCGTAGATCACCGTCGGGTCGGTCTGCAGGCGCATGCCTTTCTGCAAGCGGCGCACAAACACACCGGCCACCTGCTGCCGCTCATAGGCTACACCGGTTTCCCGCTCGACAATCGAGGCCATGATCAATGCTTCGTAGGGGGAGCTATAGGGCAAGCCTTCTTCCCGGTTCTCCCACTCTTCTTCAAGGACAGCCGTCATCCGCTTATAGGCGCGTTTGAGGATATCCAGGTCGGTCTCGCTGCCACTGAACATGTAGGTATCCGGGAAGAACCAACCCTCAGGGTGTTGGCCTTCGGCGCCAACGGCTTCCATAACCTGCTCGTCAGTCCAGTCTGTGGTTTCTTTCCGGAGCCGTCTGGAGTTGGCCAAGGCGGTTCTCATGTCAGAGAAGGTCCAGCCCTCAATAAACTGGACGGACCAGAGTTTCACCTTGCCCTGTACCATGGTGTCGAGCATGGCCAGTGGCGTCATCCCCGGTTGAAGTTCGTAGTCACCGGCTTTGATACGGGTCTGTTCCGGGTTCAGGCGGCCGTATAGCTTTAACCAGAGCGGATCGCTGACCAGGCCGTCGTCCGACAGCTTCTGCGCCAGCCGGCCAAAGGAGGTGCCCTGCTCTACACTGAACAACACCGGCTCATCCAGGGCAACCGGTTGCTTCAGGGTCTGCAGGCCCTGCCATAGCCACAAACCGGCGCCAGCAGCCGCCAGGATCGCGAGAGCCACAATCAGAATCAGTAACTTCCTGAACACACGCATTATTCCAAAGTTGTGGAGAGACGGCAGATTGTCGCAAGGCACCGCTCTGCAGGCAAATCCTGGCCCGCCAGGTTGCGAACCCTCACTACCCCGAGCACGCTGTTGGTGAGGTACAGGCCCCGGCAAACTTCCGGCTGCAACTGTTCCCTGGTGATGGGTGCTTCCTGGAACGGCTCCCCGGCCTGCTGCAAGCGCTCGATAACCAGCTGGCGCATAACACCAGCCACGGCCACCGAATTCCCGGGGGGTGTTATCCAGCCTTCATCGGTGAGTACAAACAGATTGGTTCGGGTGCCCTCGACAATATGCCCTGCGGCATCTGCCATCAGCACCTCAAAGCAGTCACCGGAGAGCTCCCGGGCCGCCATCACCTGTTCCAGGCGATTGAGGGATTTGATACCGGCCAGCAAGGGATTGACCGTAAGGGGTACTGATGAGAACTCCACCACCACGCCGGCAGAATCGGGCATCGGCGGCGCATCGGAACAGGAAACCAGCAGGTTGGGCTCCATACCGCCCCCCGGGCGATAGCCTCTCCCACCCGCACCACGGGTCAGGATCAACTTCAGGATCCACACCTTCCCGGGGCTTCCGTAACGCTCAAGGGCTTCGCGGCTGGCCGCGAGCAGTTCGTCCTGACGCACCTCAATTCCCAGCCGGGCAGCATCCCGCACCAGTCGGGCCAGGTGGTAATCCAGCCAGGGGGCTGAGCTCCCTTCTGCACGAATGGTTTCAAACAGGCCATCGCCGTAGGCTAGGCCCCGGTCTGCCGCCGGCAAACCGGTTTCATCTGCCCAGAAGCGCTTTACCACAGAGGTCTCAGCCTTCGTAACGGCGGAAAATCAACGTACCGTTGGTACCGCCAAAGCCGAAGGAGTTAGACAGCGCTACCCGGGCATCGGATTTGCGGCTCTGATTGGCCACGAAGTCCAGGTCGCAACCTTCATCCGGGTTATCCAGGTTGATGGTTGGCGGCAGAATGCCGTCGCGCAGGGCCAGCACCGAGAAAATGGCCTCAACGGCACCGGCAGCGCCCAGCAGGTGGCCCGTCATGGACTTGGTGCTGCTCATGGCCAGCTTTTGCGCATGGCCACCAAATACCGATTTAACAGCAGCCACTTCGGCTACATCACCCACCAGGGTCGATGTGCCGTGGGCGTTGATGTAATCCACTTCTTCCGGCTTCAGGCCCGCATCCCGCAAGGCATTGGCCATGGACCGGGCAGCGCCGTCGCCGTCTGCAGGGGGTGCGGTAATGTGGTGGGCGTCATCGCTCATGCCAAAGCCGACCACTTCGCCGTAAATCGTCGCGCCACGGGCTTTTGCATGTTCCAGATCTTCCAGGACCAGCACGCCAGCCCCATCACTCAACACAAAGCCGTCGCGCTCCTTGTCCCAGGGGCGGCTGGCCTTTTCCGGCTCATCATTGCGGGTCGACAGGGCACGGGCGGAAGAGAATGCCGCAATGCCGGAACGGGTGGTGGCCATTTCGGCACCACCGGCCAGCATCACGTCAGCGTCGCCATAGGCGATGGTGCGGGCCGCATAGCCAATATTGTGGGTACCGGTGGTGCAGGCGGTCACAATGGCGATGTTCGGGCCTTTGTAGCCAAACCGGATAGCCGCATTACCGGAAATCATATTGATCACAGACGCCGGCACAAAGAACGGAGATACCTTGCGGGGGCCGGCCTTTTCCATCTGGATAATGTTCTTTTCGATGTACTCCAGGCCGCCAATACCGGAACCGATGGCAATGCCCACCCGCTCCTTGTCGAGCTTGTCGAACTGTTCCAGGCCACTGTCGTCCACCGCCTGCTGGGCGGCAATCAGGCCATAGTGAATGAAAGCGTCAAGCTTGCGGGCTTCTTTGGAAGACAGCCAGGGTTCGATATCCAGGTCCTTCACCGCCCCGCCGATACGCGTGCCGTATTCACTGGCATCGAACCGGTCGATCTGGCCAATGCCACTGCGCCCGGCACACACTGCGTTCCAGGAGGTACTGACATCGTTCCCTACCGGGGACAACATCCCCATGCCTGTAATGACAACCCGTCGCTTGCTCATAACCCCACTCACCTGAATATTCCGTGTCGTTTTTAACCGAAATGCTGATATTCAGCCAATAAAAAAGCCGTCCTTCAAGAAGCCTAAAGGACGGCTTTTAGCCTGGCTATCTGATCTACTGAGTATCAGGTATGCGCGACAATATAGTCGATTGCGTCCTGAACGGAGCCCAGCTTCTCAGCCTCTTCATCAGGAATTTCAGTTTCGAATTCCTCTTCCAGGGCCATAACCAGCTCAACAGTGTCCAGTGAGTCAGCGCCAAGATCCTCTACAAAAGAAGATGTGTTCTGAACTTCGGACTCTTTAACGCCCAGCTGCTCACAAACAATCTTCTTCACGCGCTCTTCAACTGTACTCATAATGTCCTCACTTTAGTGTCAACCAAGCAACTCAATGGCTGCCAGTTTAGTTTAAACCCTACCTGCAAACAAGCAGGGATTCAGTTAAACATGTTGTGCGACAAGGGGTTGCACTACAGCCCGAAACGGGCTTAACCCATGTACATGCCGCCATTCACATGAATGGTTTCTCCGGTAACGTAAGCTGCGCCCTCAGAGGCCAGGAAAGCCACCACAGAAGCTACTTCTTCCGGCTCGCCCAAACGCCCTGCCGGAATAATTTCCAGCATAGCGTCACGCTGCTTGTCGTCCAGTTTTTTGGTCATATCGGTGTCAATAAAACCGGGCGCTACACAGTTAGCGGTAATGCCACGGTTAGACATTTCTTTGGCCAGGCTGCGGGTGAAGCCCTCAACCCCGGCCTTGGCAGCGCAATAATTGCCCTGCCCCGGGTTGCCCATACCGGCAACCACGGAACTGATATTGATAATCCGGCCCCAGCGGGCCTTGGCCATACCACGCAAAACGGCCTTGCTGGTACGGTAAACACTGGAAAGGTTGGTTTCCAGCACAGACGTCCAGTCGTCGTCTTTCAAGCGCATCAACAGGTTATCACGGGTGATACCCGCATTGTTGACCAGGATCTGCGGAGCACCAGACTGTTCGGTCAGCTGCTTAAGGCCCGCCTCGATGCTGTCGGCATCGGCTACGTTCATCACAATACCGTAGCCCTTGAAGCCAGCAGACTTCAGGCCTTCGGTAATGGATTCAGCACCTTCAGCACTGGTAGCCGTGCCCACAACTTCCGCACCCTGCCGGGCCAGCTCATGGGCAATGGCCTTGCCAATCCCCCGGGTAGCACCGGTTACCAGTGCAACTTTGCCTTCCAAAGACATAAACAACTCCGTTTATCAGGACTGGCCAAACGCCTTCAGGGCGGCTGCCAGAGAATCGGGATCTTCGATGCTGTTCACCGCCAACTGGCGGTCAATGCGCTTGGCCAGCCCGGCCAGAACCTTGCCGGCACCACACTCAACCGACACGTTAACGCCCTCGGCAACCAACGCCCGCACAGAGTCTGTCCAAAGCACCGGAGAATACAACTGCTTCAGGAGGTTTGCCTTGAGCGTATCGGCATCTTTAACCACGGCTGCATTCACATTCTGAACCACCGGAATGACAGCATCGTTAAAGCGGACATCTTCCAGTGCTTCAGCCAGCTGCTCGGCAGCGCCTTTCATCAGGGAGCAGTGGGAAGGCACGCTCACCGGCAGCGGCATGGCCTTGCGGGCACCCTTTGCCTTGCAAACCTCAATTGCGCGCTCTACCGCCGCAGCGGAACCGGCAATCACCACCTGGCCGGGTGCGTTGAAGTTCACTGCTGCAACCACGTCGCCCTGGGCGGCTTCTTCACAGGCCGCAACCACATCGGCGTCCTCCAGGCCAAGGATAGCTGCCATCTTGCCTTCACCGGCAGGCACGGCATCCTGCATCAGCTCGCCGCGCAGTTGAACAAGCTTAACAGCTTCAATGAAGTCCAGGCTCTCAGCAGCCACCAGAGCGCTGTACTCACCCAGGCTGTGGCCAGCCACGAAGTCAGGGCGCGGACCTTCAGACACGCACCACTGGCGCCACAAGGCGACACTGGCGGTCAGCAACGCAGGCTGGGTTACCATGGTCTGATTCAGCTCTTCAGCCGGCCCATGCTGGCACAGGTGGGACAAGTCATAGCCCAGAACATTAGACGCTTCATCAAAGGTTTCACTGATCATAGGCCACGCCTCGGCAGCAGCAGAAAGCATGCCTACCGACTGGGAGCCTTGTCCGGGGAAAATAAACGCTGATTTCATGGGCGGAATCTTATCGTCATTGAAGGGTGGGTGGAGATTAGCCAATAGTACAACTCAGGCCAATTATCCGCGAATAAGGGCGCAAATGCGGGCAGACTTTAGTCTCAGCAGCCGTTGGCGACCTATAAAATCAGGTCATCGAGCCGTTCGTTGATGCGACGGGGCACTTCCAGCTCCACTTCGCGAACTGCCTGCCGGATTGCCGCCAGCATCGCACGCTCGTTGGCGTTGCCGTGGCTCTTGATAACGACTCCCTGAAGCCCCAGCAAACTGGCACCGTTATGCCGTGAAGGGTCCATCAGCTGCAACAGCCGGCCGATAATCGGCTTGGCCAGGAGCCCCACAAAGCGGCCCCAGAGCGAACGGGTAAACGCCTGCTCCAGCAGCTCAATCAACAACCCCGCAACACCTTCACCGGTCTTCAGGGCAATATTGCCTACAAAGCCGTCACACACTACAACATCGGCCACATCACGGAAAAGGTCGTTGCCCTCGACATACCCTATGTAGTTCAGAGTGTCGCACTGGGCAAGCATATGGGAGGCCAGGCGAACCTGTTCGTTGCCCTTGATCTCTTCCTCACCCACGTTCAGCAGGGCCACGCGAGGTTCGGCCAGGCTACAGATGGCGGTGGCCATCAGCGACCCCATCAAGGCGTACTGGTAGAGGTTTTCGGCGCTGGAATCCACGTTGGCGCCAAGGTCGAGCACGTGGCAGCGGCCCCGCAACGAGGGAACCAGCTTGGCAATGGCCGGCCGCTCAATGCCGGGATACATGCGGATAATAGATCGCCCGAAAGCCATCAACGCACCGGTATTTCCGGCACTGACACAGCCCTGGGCTTCGCCGTCGCGCACCAGGGAGAGCGCAATGGCCATAGAGGAGTTTTTCTTGTGTCGCAGCGCATGGGAAGGGCGCTCGTTCATGCGCACTACATCCGCCGCTTCAACAATGCGGATTCTGGCATGCCCATCACGCAACAAGGCCTCGAGCTCGCTCCGGATACCTACCAGAACGAGACTCAAGGCCTCATTTTCGCGCACTGCTTCCAGCGCTGCATGGACCACCACTGAAGCGCCACGATCACCGCTCATGGCATCAATGGCTATGGTGACTGGTTTACTCACCACGGGTCCATGCGACACAGGTCAGAAGAGTTTCCCGACGATCTTACTCGTCGCGAGCTTCAACAACCTGCTTGCCGCGGTAGAAACCGTCCGGAGATACGTGGTGACGACGATGTACTTCACCAGTAGTTGCGTCGGTGCTCAGAGCAGCAGTGCTCAGGGCATCGTGTGAACGGCGCATGCCGCGCTTGGAACGGGTCTTGCGATTTTGCTGTACAGCCATGATTATGCTCCTGACCTGATTACGAAAACGTTAGTGCTTGGTGTTCTTGAGGCCCGCCAGAACACTGAACGGGTTATCCTCGCGTTTCTTTGCCTCGGGCTTCTCGGCGGCCTGCTTTGGTTCCAGTGCTTCCAGTTCCTTGCTCGCCGGGCAATCCTGGCGTTCATGCAGGGGGAACGGCGGCAGAACCAGCAACAGTTCATCTTCCACCATGGCCCACAAATCTGCGTTGTAGTCTTCCATCGGGAAGGGTTCCAACGCCTTGGGCAATCTCTGAGCCTGCTCATCGTTGAGCACAAGCCCCAAATCAAAACGGGATTCCAGCGTTGTCTGCATGTTATTCATGCAACGCTGGCATTCCAGTATCACCGGTGCGGATACTTCACCCGACACCAACCGGCGACGTTCGCTATCCATATAAAAGGAAAGCTTAACGTGGCACTCGCTGCCTTCCGGCAACCCCGGAACCGCTTCGGAGAAACGAACAAGCCCCGCGAGCGGAATAACTCCCTCCAGGGTCGTGTTCTGCTCCGCCAACCGGTTAGGGTCTACGGATTTTGGCAGTTGAGCATTCGGTGCTTCAGACATAGGCGCGCAATTTTAGGGGCGAGACCGCCTGCTGTCAAAGACTTAATCGCTTTTAACCCACCCCTTCCCGTTTAAGTAGGGGTATTTTACGATAACCTCCGGCGTTTCCACCTGAATCACCGCACCATACACCGGAACCAGAAGGTATTCATGAACCAACCGCCCCTGCTGCTCGCCTCATCCTCCCCTTACCGCAAAGAGCTGCTGGCAAGGTTGGGGCTACCCTTTAACAGTGCGAGCCCGGACATTGATGAAACACCGGCTCCCGGCGAATCCGCCGAACAACTCGCGCTCCGGTTGGCCACCGGCAAGGCCCGGGCGCTGGCAGAACACTACCCGGACACAATCATCATCGGCTCCGACCAGGTGGCCACACTACCGGACGGCACCTTACTGAACAAACCCGGCAGCCACCGGAAGGCCCGGGAACAACTAGACCTCAGCAGCGGCAACAGCGTGAGATTCCTGACCGGGCTTGCAGTACTGGACACCCGCACCGGCACCCTGAAAACCCGGTGCGAACCTTTCGAGGTCCACTTCCGGGAACTGACAGCTGAAGAAATCGAAAACTACCTGAATAAGGAACAGCCCTACGACTGCGCCGGCAGCTTCAAGATGGAAGGGCTCGGTATTGCCCTGTTCCGAAGCATGGAAGGGCGAGACCCGAACAGCCTGATCGGCCTGCCACTGATTGCGCTGATCGACCTGCTCAGGGAACTGGGCGTTAATCCGCTGCTGCAGCCCTGATCAAGCCGGACCAGGACTGCTTCACCCGAAAAGCCTGGCTCAGCGAATCTCCAGGCGGGACTCCAGCATGCGGCTGACCACGCCCTCACCCACCGCAACACCAAGCTGGTCCACCAGTTCCTGGAACGGCGAACGGTTGCGACTGTAATCAACCAGTTTTTCTTCGCCCACCAGCTGGCGAGCCACCCAGGAGGTGCTACCCAGCCCGTCAATCAAGCCAAGCTCCAGCGCCTGCTCGCCGCTCCACACCAGGCCGGAGAACAATTCTTCGTTATCCGCCAGGCGGTCACCCCGGCCAGCCTTAACAGCTTCCACGAACTGCTTGTGGGTGTTTTCAAGCACGCTCTGCCAGAAGGCAACCTCGCCTTCACGCTCGGGTGAGAACGGATCCAGGAACGCCTTGTTTTCGCCAGCGGTATAAAGCCGCCGATCAACACCCAGCTTCTCCATCAGGCCGGTGAAACCGAAACCACCGGCAACCACGCCGATAGAACCCACCAGGCTTGCCCGGTTGGCGTAGATTTCATCAGCCGCCGCGGCAATGTAATAGGCACCCGAAGCCCCAATATCGGAAATCACCGCATACAGCTTTTTATCCGGGTACTCTTCCCGCAGGCGCTTGATCTCGTCGTAGACATACCCGGACTGCACCGGGCTGCCACCCGGGCTGTTGATGCGCAGCACAACCGCCCTGGAGTTCTCGGCCTCGAAAGCCGAGCGCAGCGCACCCACCAGGTTGTCGGCACTGGCCAGCTCATCCGCCGCAATGGTGCCATTCACTTCTACCAATGCCGTGTGGGCACCGGTGGCACCCGCCATGCCATCACCGATAGGAGACCGGATCAGGAACAGCAACGCGAACAGGTAACCGAAGGTCAGAAACTTGAAAAAGATGCCCCAGCGCCGGCTGCGTCGCTGCTCCGCCTGCAACGACATCACCAGCTTCTCGATCAGCCGCCAGTCCCGGCCAGACTCCGGCGGCATAGCCGGCTGCTTCCTGCCAAACCAGCCTTTCTTACCGGAAGACGCACCCTGCCCCTTTTCTTCAGGTTGCGCCGGCTCATCGCCCCAGCCGGGCTGCTTGTCCGAATCCCACTCGCTCATCCGCTATCCCTTAACCGATCAATGCGGTAACAAAACCATTAAAGCCCCAGAACCCGACGCAATTCGTCTACCGACGTGACGACCGCGTGGGGGTCGTATTCCTGCAGCACATCCCGCTGGTGCACACCCCACTCAACGCCAATGGACGGCATACCGATACGCCGGGCCATATCCAGGTCGTAGCGGGTATCACCAATCATCACCGCCTCTTCCGGCTCATAGCCGTAGAACGCCAGGATCTCCTCCAGCATCAGCGGATCCGGCTTGGAACGGGTTTCGTCCGCACACCGGGTGATATCGAAGTGCGGGCCCAAGCCACTGGAGGTCAGGGCCCTCGCCAGGCCGCGCCGGCTTTTGCCGGTCGCCACAGAGCAGCCGCGCCCGGAACGCCGGATATCGGTAACCACGTCAGCCATACCGTCAAATACGTTCTGCGGGGTGGTCACCTTCTGGAAGAAATACCCTGCGTAACCATCGCGGATGCGCTGCATTTCGTCGCGGGTCAGCCCCGGATACAGTTTTTCCAGTGCCTCGATCATGCCCAGGCCGATGATATCCCGATAGGCCTCACGCTCCAGTTCCGGATACCCAAGCTCGGTGGCGGCCTGGTGCAGGCTGTCAGCAATGTGGTCTACGGAATCAATCAAGGTTCCGTCCCAGTCAAAAATCACTACTTTTACATTCATCAGAACTTACCTTTACTGCGACGGGCAAGCGCATCAACCAGCTTGCCGAAAGGGGTATCATACGGAGCTTCCAGCCGCATTGCTTCACCGGAACCGGGCAATGTGAACTCCAGTGCCCGGGCGTGCAGCATCAACCGTTCACCACCCACGGCCCGGAACGCCTTCAGGCTGGCGTCATCCATATACTTGTCGTCTCCGGCAATCGGGTGGCCCGCCCAGGCACAATGTACGCGAATCTGGTGGGTACGGCCGGTAACCGGCGAAGCCTCAACCAGCGAATAACCCTCAAACCGCTGCAAACACCGATACAGCGTGAGCGATTCCTTGCCCTCGCCACTCACCTTCACCCGGCGCTCGCCGTTAGGCATCTCGTAACGCAACAGCGGCTCGGCCACCCGCGCCAGCTTTTCCGGCCAGGTGCCCGCCACCAGCGCATGGTAGTGTTTACGTATCCGCTTGTGGCGCAGTTCATCCTGCAGAAAACGCAGGGCTGATCGTTTCTTCGCCACCATCACCAGCCCGGAAGTATCACGGTCAAGCCGGTGCACCAGTTCCAGGAACTTCGCCTGTGGCCGGGAAGAACGGAGCACTTCGATCAGCCCGAAGCTCAAACCGCTGCCGCCGTGCACGGCAATACCGGAGGGTTTGTTCACCACCAGCATATCGTCGTTTTCAAACACCACGGCTGCTTCCATGACGCCCTGCACCCGGTCACCGGGCTTTGGCTGCTCCGCTTTCGCCTGCTGCACCATGGGCGGAATACGTACCACATCACCGGCCTGCAAGCGGGTATCCGGCTTCACGCGCCCTTTATTAACCCGCACCTCGCCCTTGCGGACAATCCGGTACACCGTGCTTTTGGGCACACCCCGCAAGCGGGCCATCAGAAAGTTATCCACCCGCTGGCCGGCCATATCCTCATCTACGCTGATCCATTGCACCCCCTTCTGCACCGTGCGCTCCGCCGGCGCGGCAGCCGGCGCAGGTGCCGCAGCCCTGCCCTGCCCTGCCCGGGAAGAGCCCGGCCGGCCCGGTTTGCCAGCCCTGGACGGCTTGTTACGGGAACCAGAATTACGCGCCATGGGAAACCTTTTGCGGTGGATGAATGCAGGATTGAATGATCAGCCCTTTACTGTTATATTCCGGCGTGCTCTGCCGTTTGTCTACGGCCTGACGAACTCTGGTCAGAAGCCGGAGCGGCAGCAGTATACCGACACTGATTAAGAGATTGAACGCCGCAAGCCCAATCATTACCGGGCACGGCGGGAGACAAACTTCCGGACTCACAGGCCAGACCCAGAGAGGCTGCACCTGACCGGGAGCTGAAACAACCGAACGGAAAACCGTCGGGCGACATCGCGAAGAATCATTGCCACGCGAACCCGGGCCGTCTGCAAACCAATACGACGTGAGACCCAGGAGTTTGTGTGAACCTGAAAACGGATATTATGCGTCAACAGACACTCAACCTGAACGAACTCTCCCTGCCCACAGGCAGGCGAATCACAGGCGGTGGTCTCAGACTTACAGGATCTCACCCCATAAGGGTATGATCCGTCTGGCCGCCGGCCCCTCCCTGCTGTAACAGGGCCTGCGGCACGCACATCCTGCTTCGCTGATGCGAACCCTCCGGTTTTCTGTCACTAACAAACGACAGGAACCCTTTCTTTCCATGAAAAGAATGCTGATCAATGCAACTCACCCCGAGGAGTTGCGCGTAGCGCTTGTAGACGGCCAACGGCTGTTTGACCTGGATATCGAATCCAGCACCCGCGAACAGAAAAAATCCAACATTTACAAAGGCCGCATCACCCGCGTAGAGCCCAGCCTGGAAGCTGCCTTTGTCGACTTCGGCGCCGACCGCCACGGCTTCCTTCCCCTGAAGGAAATCTCCAAGGAATACTTCAAGAAATCCCCGGGCCAGATCGAAGGCAAGATCAACATCAAGGATGTGGTCTCCGAAGGCCAGGAAGTCATCGTACAGGTCGATAAAGAAGAGCGTGGCAACAAGGGCGCAGCCCTGACCACCTTCATCTCCCTGGCCGGTCGCTACCTGGTGCTAATGCCGAACAACCCCCGTGCCGGCGGCATTTCCCGCCGTATCGAAGGTGAAGAGCGGGCCCAGCTGAAAGAAGCCATGAACGGCGTCCAGGTGCCCAAGTCTATGGGCATCATTGTGCGTACTGCCGGCATCGGCCGTACCACCGAAGAGCTCCAGTGGGACCTCGACTACCTGGTGCAGTTCTGGGAAGCCATTACCCAGGCGGCCGGTGAGCGCAAGGCTCCGTTCCTGATTCACCAGGAAAGCAACGTGATCATCCGCGCCGTGCGCGACTACCTCCGCCAGGACATCGGCGAAGTCCTGATCGACGCCGAAAGCGTGTACGAAGACGTCCTGAGCTTCGTTCGCGCCGTCATGCCCACCTTCGAAAACAAGATCAAGCTGTACAAGGATGAAATCCCACTGTTCAGCCGTTACCAGATTGAAGGCCAGATTGAGACCGCATTCCAGCGCGAAGTAAAACTGCCGTCTGGCGGCTCCATCGTGATCGATCCGACCGAAGCGCTGGTATCCATCGACATCAACTCCTCCCGGGCCACCAAGGGCCACGATATCGAGGAGACTGCCCTGCAGACCAACCTGGAAGCGGCCGAAGAGATCGCCCGCCAGTTGCGCCTGCGCGACATGGGTGGCCTGATCGTGATCGATTTCATCGACATGACCCCGGCCAAGCACCAGCGTGAAGTCGAGCATAAAATGCGTGAAGCCCTGGAAATCGACCGGGCCCGCGTTCAGGTTGGCAAGATCTCCCGCTTCGGCCTGCTGGAAATGTCACGGCAGCGCCTGCGCCCGTCTCTGGGTGAAACCCGCAGTGAAGTGTGCCCTCGCTGTGAAGGCCAGGGCACCATCCGGGGTATCGAATCCCTGGCCCTGAGCATCATGCGCCTGATCTACGAAGAGTCTTCTAAGGAAAAAACCGCCGAAGTCCGCGCCATGGTGCCGGTCTCTGTGGCCACCTTCCTGCTCAACGAGAAGCGCAAGCAGCTGGCCGATATCGAAGCCCGCCAGGGAGTCTCTGTTGTGGTTGCCCCGGTGCCCAACATGGAAACCCCGCACTTCGAAATCATTCGCCTGCGCCAGGATGAAGCCACCCCGGAACACGTTTCCAGCCACCAGGTTGCCCAGCAGTACAACGAGCGCGAGGAAGAAGCCGTTGTTGAAATGCCCGGCACCGAAAAGCCGGTACGCGAACAGGCCGCTGTAAAAGCCATTCGCCCGGCGGCTCCTGCGCCCACTCCGGCAGCGGCGCCAGCCAGCCAGGAAGCCAGCGAGCAGGAAGAAGGCCTGTTCCGCAAACTGGGCAAGAAAATTGCCTGTTTCTTCCGCGGCGACCAGCCGGAAAGCGAAGGCACCACCAACCAGCGCAGCACCACCCGCGAGCGTACTGACGACCGTCGGCCCCAGGCCCGCCAGGATCGCCGGAAAACCCGCGTAGCCCGTGATGATCAGCGCAGTGGCGGTGGCAGCAGTAACCGCAACGGCAACGATCGCCGTCAGGGCGGTTCCCAGAACCGCAGCGACGACAACCGCAGCCGTAACCGCAACAACCGGAGCGATGACCAATCCCGCAGCAGCGGCAGTCGCCAGGGTCAGCAGGACAAGTCTGCCGACAACAAAGGCGCGGATAACCGCGGAAACGACAACCGTCGCGATAACCGCCGGGATTCCCAGAACCGCAGCCAGAACCGTAACCGTCCGCAGCGGGATCCGAAGGACCAGAAGGACCAGAAGGAAACCCGCGACCAGGCTGACAACCAGCAGCCCCAGCAGGCCAGCGACAAGCCGGCAGCCGATGACAAGCGCCGCAAGCCGCGTCGTCAGCGTAACCGGGACGGTTCTCCGGCCGAGGCTCCGGTGTCTACTCCGGCTGAGCGTAAAGCCGAGCGTAGCGAAAAGCACCAGAAAGACACCCAGCCGGAAAAAGCCGTCGAGCAGGATACTGCCGAGGTGAAAAAAGCTGAGGTAGCCAAGGCCGAGGTAAAGCAAGAGGTTGCCAAGCAGCCCGAGAAGGCTCCGGCGGCTGAAGAAACCAAGCCTGCAGAGCCCAAGGCTGAAGAGACCAAGCCAGAAGCGGAAAAGGCTGAGGCGAAAGCTGAGCAGACTGAAAGCACCGAAGCCAAGGCCGAGGACAAAGCGGAAGCCAAGGTCGAGGAAAAGCCTCAAGCCAGCGAAGACAAGCCGGCCCGCAAACCACGCTCCGGCGGCCGCCCGCGCAAGCCCAAGGCTGCAGAAAAAGCAGAGAAGGCAGACAAGGCAGACAAGGCAGACAAGGCGGATAACGCTGACAAGCCGGAACAAGCCGACAAGGCAGAAACGGCTCCGGAAGCCACCAGCAAGCCGGCTGAAGCGGCTGAGCCTGCCAAGGCTCCTGAAGCGAGAAGCGAGCCCAAGGCTGAGGAAAAGGCTGAAGCCAAGCCTGAGCCCAAGCCTGAAGTGAAGGCCGAAGAAAAGCCGGAAGCAAAGGCCGAGAAGGCGGAAGAGCCAGCTCCCGAAGCCCGGGCCAAGCCGGAAGACGTACCGGTAACTCCGGGCCGCGCTTACAATGATCCAAGAGAGGTCCGCAAGCGTCAGCGAGCGGCCGAAGAAGCTAAAAAGGCCGATGCTGAAAAGCAGGCCGGGAGTAATTGATTATGCTGACCAATTCGGACATCGAAGCGCTGGAAGACATCCTCTTCGCCGAGCCCTGGGGTGACGACGCCCTGGACTTCTTCGGACTGCACGGGGTGGTATGCGCCAGCGTCGTTGGCCCGGTCAGCCTCGGGGCGGAAGATATCTTCCGCCTTGCCACCGGCGCAGATAACCTGCCCGATGGCGGGGTACCCGAGATCTTCGCTCACTGCGTGAACGAACTCTCCAGGGAAATGGCCCACCTGCTGGATATGGGCCAGTCGCTGGAACTCCCGGAGCCGGAAGACGGCGACCCCATGAACGCACTGGAAAACTGGTGCGCAGGGTTCGTAGACACCTTCCTGGATCACGAGGAAGAATGGCTCGAAGCCGCCGGTGAAGAAGAAGTGGCAGACCTGATGGTGCCCATGCTGACACTGTCTGGCCTGTTCGACGATGAAGACTTCCAGAAAGTCCGCAACGACGAGAAACTGGCCAGCCGGATGGCAGAAGCCATCCCGGATTCACTGACCGACTTGTACCTGCTGTTCCACGCGCCGGATTAAACCCCGGCGCTGACCGGCTGCTTGAAATGATGCCAGACGGGCTCCAGCCCCTCTGGCATTTTTGTTATCTTGCCCAGCTCGCACCAGGGCGCACCGGGAAAGTGGAAATCACTGCCCTGCGACGCCAACAGCTTCTCCCGCCTGGCCAGTTCCGCCACAAAGCCCAGGTCACCACTGGACTGCCCGGAAACAGACACCTCGATACCTCGCCCCCCGGCTCTGCGGAAATCCGCCGTCAGCTCCCGCAACTTGGTCGCGGTCAGCTTGTACTTGCGGGGATGAGCCAGCACAGAGATGCCCCCGGCTCGTTCAATCCAGCCAACCACCTCGTCCAGTTCCGGCCAGCAGGCCTTCACATCACCCGGCTTGCCGGTACCCAGATAGCGCTTGAAGGCGGCATCCATTCTGGATACTACACCTTCATCAATAAGCACCCGGGCAAAGTGGGGGCGGCCCGGAACATCCCCACCGGCATGGGCGGTGGCCTTTTCCAGTAATCCATCCACTTTCAGCTTGGACAGCTTGTCGGCGATCAACCGGGCACGCTGCCAGCGGTTGTCATGCTGGCGCGCCAGCGCTGCCAGGAAATCGGCATCCTCGTGATCAAAATCCAGCCCGACGATATGAATGGTCTGGCTGCGCCATACGCAGGACAGCTCAGTGCCGTTAACCAGTGTCATCCCGTGCCCTGCAGCCGCCTGTCGCGCCGGCTCCAGGCCGTTGATCGTATCGTGGTCAGTCAGGGCCAGGTGGGTAACGCCCTGCTCTGCCGCGCGCTGAACCAGCTCCTCGGGAGCCAATGCGCCATCCGACGCGGTGCTGTGGCAATGCAGGTCGATGCATGGATTCTGGTGTTGGGGTATAGTCACGGGCATTCCTGTCATAAAACGTGGCCACAGTGTATCAGCCTTGGCCTGCGGGCCGTTACCCCGGCCCACGATAACCGGAGCACCCATGTATTACGCCATTATCAGTGAAGACATCCCGGACAGCCTGGCCCTGCGCAAACAGGCGCGCCCGGCCCACCTGGCCCGGCTTGAAGACCTCAAAAACCAGGGCCGCCTGCTGGTTGCCGGCCCGCACCCGGCCATCGACTCACCGGAACCGGGCGATTCCGGCTTTACCGGCAGCCTGGTAATTGCCGAGTTTGAATCCCTTGAGCAGGCACAGGCCTGGGCCGATGCCGACCCGTATGTGGATGCCGGTGTTTACAAGGAAGTGAAAGTGAAGCCCTACAAGGTCGCCCTGCCCTGAGCAGCATGAGCGGATTGTAACCCTCGGGCGCTTTTGAACCACGGCCATCCTGTGACAAAATTGGCGCCTTGATTTTCAGGCAAACTAAAGCAACAACCGTCAAACTCAGGGAAACCCGCCCGTGACACCGTTTCGTTTATTTCTCAGCTTACTGCTTATCATCAGCTCGGTTGCCGTGGCCCAGGCCCGAACGGTTTGGGTAGACGACAAAGTTTACCTGCCTGTCCGCACCGGCGCCGGCTCCCAGTTCCGCATTATCGAGAACGCAGTCAGCGGCACCCGCATGGAAGTGCTCGAAACCGGAGACGGCTACACCCGGGTACGCACCTCCAAGGGTAACGAAGGCTGGGTAGCCAGCCAGTATCTGAGCAACCAGCCTATCGCCGAAGACCGCCTGCAACAGGCAACCCGAGACCTTGAAACCGCCCGGACAGAACTGGCCCAGGCCCGGGAACAGCTCAATGCCGTTACCTCCGAGCGCGACGAACTGGAGAGTGCCGAAAGCAACCTGTCCAGCCGGTCCCAGCAACTGCAGACAGAACTGGAGCGCATCAAGAACATCGCCGCCGACTCCATCAACCTGGAGCGCCGCAACCGGGAGCTGCTGGAAGACAACCAGAAACTGCGTAACGACCTGGAAGTACTGACCGCCGAAAACGAGCGCCTGGAAGCCGGCAAAGAATCCGACTTCATGCTGCTGGGCGCAGGCCTGGTGTTTGCCGGCGTGCTGCTGGCACTTCTGGTGCCCATGCTCAAGCCTACCCGCAAGACCGACAACTGGGCCTGATCACCGGCCCTTCAAGTTCCAGTCCTGCAAACAAAAACGGCGGCCAGATGGCCGCCGTTTTTAGTTTTGCTTCCTGCCCCGGAATTACACCAGGGGCTTCTCGGAAACAATGATGCCGTTGTTATCGGCATAGACATACTGCCCCGGGTGGAACGTCACCCCGTGGAAGGTCACCGGAATGTTCAGGTCACCAATACCACGCTTCTCGGTCTTGCGCGGAATGGTACCCAGCGCCTGAACACCCAGATGGGTCTTGCCGATCTCGTCTACATCGCGGATGCAGCCATAGATAACCAGCCCGGCCCAGCCGTTCTCAGCGGCTTTCTCGGCCAGCATATCGCCCAGCAGCGCATTCCGCTTTGAGCCGCCACCGTCAACCACCATCACCCGGCCGTTGCCCGGCAGGCCAACCTGCTCTTTTACGATGGAGTTATCTTCGAAGCACTTAACCGTTACGATTTCGCCGCCAAACTGGCGAACACCACCGTAGTTGTTGAAACCGGCTTCCACCACCTGTACTTCCGGAAACTCGTCGCACAGATCCGGCGTAATAATATTGCTCACCTTGCTACTCTCCTTTTCCGAAGGTTCGTAATCAGTCAATCTTTTCGTCGGCCAGGAAGAACCAGGTATCCAGTACAGAATCCGGGTTCAGGGATACCGTATCGATACCCTCGTCCATCAGCCACTTGGCCAAGTCCGGATGATCCGACGGGCCCTGACCACAGATACCGATGTACTTGCCGGCCTTCTTGCAGGCCTGGATAGCGTTGGACAGGAGGATCTTCACCGCATCGTTCCGCTCATCGAACAGGTGGGCAATGATGCCGGAATCCCGGTCCAGGCCCAGGGTCAGCTGGGTCAGGTCGTTGGAACCGATAGAGAAGCCATCGAAGTGCTCCAGGAACTGATCCGCCAGCAGAGCGTTGGCCGGCAGCTCGCACATCATGATCACCCGCAGGCCGTTCTCGCCGCGCTTCAGGCCGTTCTCGGCCAGCAGGTTCACCACCTGCTCGGCTTCGCCTACCGTGCGCACAAACGGAACCATCACTTCCACGTTGGTGAGGCCCATCTCGTTGCGCACCTTTTTCAGGGCACGGCATTCCAGCTCGAAACAGTCACGGAAGGTTTCGGAAATATAGCGGGACGCACCACGGAAGCCCAGCATCGGGTTCTCTTCGTCCGGCTCGTACAAAGTACCGCCGATCAGGTTGGCGTACTCGTTGGATTTGAAGTCAGACAGGCGAACAATCACCTTCTTGGGCGCAAAGGCTGCGGCCAGGGTGGAAATACCCTCAACCAGCTTGTCCACGTAGAAGTCCACCGGCGAGGTGTAGCCGGCAATGCGCTTGTCTACGGTCTGCTTGATATCCCGCGGCAGGTTGTCGTAGTTCAGCAGTGCTTTCGGGTGCACGCCGATCATCCGGTTGATGATGAACTCGAGGCGGGCCAGGCCCACACCTTCGTTCGGCAGCGCCTGGAAATCAAAGGCACGGTCCGGGTTGCCCACGTTCATCATGATCTTGAACGGAATGCTGGGCATGGAATCGACGGTGTTCTCACGCAGTTCGAAGTCCAGCGCACCCTCGTAGATCATGCCGGTGTCGCCTTCGGCGCAGGACACAGTCACTTCCTGGCCATCGTTCAGCAGCTCGGTGGCATCGCCACAGCCTACGACCGCCGGGATACCCAGTTCACGGGCAATGATCGCCGCGTGGCAGGTACGGCCGCCACGGTCTGTCACAATGGCAGACGCGCGCTTCATAACCGGTTCCCAGTCCGGGTCGGTCATGTCTGTTACCAGCACGTCGCCGGGCTGCACACGGTCCATTTCGTTAATACTGGTGATAATTTTCACCGGGCCACTGCCGATCTTGTGGCCGATACTGCGGCCTTCCACCAGC
Organism: Marinobacter sp. bablab_jr003; assembly: GCF_016464245.1. Lineage (NCBI taxonomy): Bacteria > Pseudomonadati > Pseudomonadota > Gammaproteobacteria > Pseudomonadales > Marinobacteraceae > Marinobacter > Marinobacter sp. bablab_jr003. The sequence continues at coordinate 18,928 of NZ_JADARC010000058.1, read as the reverse complement.
ACCTTGCCGGTTTCTTTCAGCAGGTAGCGCTCCATAACGTTGGCAGACGCACGGCTCTTGACGGTTTCAGGGCGGGCCTGAACGATGTAGATCTTGCCGTCATCGCCGTCTTTGGCCCACTCGATGTCCATCGGGCGCTGGTAGTGCTTTTCGATGATCATGGCCTGCTTGGCCAGCTCTTCTACTTCCGCGTCGGTGATGGAGAAGCTGTTGCGCTCGTCGTGGTCTACCTTCACGGTCTCCACAAACTTACCTTCGCCGGGCTCGGAATGGTAAACCATCTTGATGGCCTTGCTGCCCAGGTTACGGCGCAGCACAGACGGACGGCCCGCTTCCAGGGTCGGCTTGTGTACATAGAATTCGTCAGGGTTTACCGCGCCCTGTACCACTGTCTCGCCCAGGCCATAGGAAGAGGTGATAAACACCACGTCACGGAAACCGGATTCAGTATCCAGGGTAAACATTACGCCGCTGGAAGCGGTTTCACTGCGCACCATTTTCTGGATACCGGCAGACAGCGCCACCAGCTTGTGGTCAAAGCCGTGGTGAACCCGGTAGGAAATCGCACGGTCGTTGAACAGGGAGGCAAATACTTCTTTGACAGAAACACGAACCTGCTCCAGGCCAACCACGTTCAGGAAGGTTTCCTGCTGGCCAGCGAAAGATGCATCCGGCAGGTCTTCCGCAGTCGCAGAAGAACGAACAGCAACCGCCATGGACTCATTGCCATCCCGGAGTTTCGCGTAGGCTTCTTTCAGGGCATTATCAAGAACGCTGGGGAACGGGGTGTCGATCACCCACTGGCGAATCTGTGCGCCAACCCGGGCCAGTTCGTTAACATCGTTAACGTCCAGGGCATCCAGGGCTTCATCAATGCGGTCTTTCAGGCCATCGGTGGCCAGGAATTCCCGGTAGGCGTGTGCAGTTGTTGCAAAACCGCCAGGAACGGTAACACCTGCATTGGCGAGATTACTGATCATTTCACCGAGGGAAGCGTTCTTGCCTCCAACACGGTCAACATCGGACATTCCCAGGTGGTCAAACCAGATAATGTAATCTTCCAAAGCGTGGTCTCCCTTGAGTCTGTGTGGCGCGGAGTCTCGAATATGGCGGCTATGATACTGTAAGCTGCGGGAATTACCTAGGGACTAGCCTAAAACTGAACGGAAAGAAATCATGAAAAGAACGGCTTTTTTTATCTCGGACGGCACAGGGCTGACCGCCGAAGCACTGGGCCACGCGCTGTTGGCACAGTTTGAAAAAATCGATTTCGAACGGGTAACCGTGCCCTATATTGACGACGAAGACAAAGCCCGCGAGATGGTCATCCGCATCAACAAGGCCGCTGAAGTGGATGGCGAACGGCCCCTGGTGTTCGACACCATTGTGAACAGCACCATCCGCGAGATTATCAGCGATGCCGAAGGCTTCATGATCGATATCTTCGGCACCTTCCTGAGCCCGCTGGAGCAGGAACTGAGTTCGTCGTCGTCCTACTCGGTGGGCAAGTCCCACTCCATCAACAACGAAGGCAGCTACGAGCGGCGCATCCATGCGGTCAACTTTGCACTGGATAACGACGACGGCGCACGTACCCGCCACTACGACGAAGCAGACCTGATCCTGGTAGGCGCGTCCCGCAGTGGCAAAACACCTACCTGCCTGTACCTGGCCCTGCAGTACGGCATCAAGGCCGCCAACTATCCGATCACCGAAGAAGACCTGGACGACCAGAAAATGCCGGCGGCCTTGCGGCCCCATAAAGAAAAGCTGTTCGGCCTGACCATCGACCCGGAGCGGCTGGCCACCATCCGTAACGAACGGCGGCCCAATTCACGGTACTCGTCCATCCAGCAGTGCATGCACGAAATCGAAGAAATCGAGCTGATGTACAAGCGGGAACGCATCCCCTACCTGAACACCACGGCCTACTCGGTGGAAGAGATTTCAACCCGGATTATGGTAACCACCGGGTTGAAACGTCACCGTTAAAGCTCCTGGATAGCCAGCCCCAGCCCTTCGGCAACTTCCCGGTTGTCCGGGCTGGTGACTACCGCCACGCTGGCGTTTTCCGGCTTCAGCCAGGTGTCTGCCACCCGGCGCAGCTCATCCAACGTCACGCCCAGCACCCGTTCACGGAACCGGGCGCGCTGCTCTGGTGACCGGCCAAACAAGCCGTTATGGAACGCATGGCGGGCCGCACCGGCCGGAGACCGGGGCCGGTCAAGCTGGCCGATTACGCCCAGAATAGCTTCTTCCAGGGATTGGTGATCATGCTGTTCGGTGCGCAGCCATTCGAGCGCCGCATCGAAATCGTCCAGGGTTTCCGCCAGGCGTGGATCGCGGTACGAGAAGAACCGGAACACACCGTTCACACTGTCCTGCCCGGAACCACCACCGTAGGCGCCGCCCTTCTCACGAATAGCCCGGTGCAGGTAACCGTTACGCAGGAAGCCACCCAATACCGTCAGCGCTGCTGCATCCGGATGGTCCACGGCAACAGTACTGTAAGCCTTGGCGCAGAAGTTCACCTGGGTAGAGGTCAGCCAGGCTTCGCGGGTGTTGTAGTTCACCGGCTCCATGCTCCAGCTTTCGCTGGTTTCACCGCTGTCGTTCTGCCAGCAGGCTTTCAGGTCGTCCAGCATAGGCGCCAGCTGGCCATCTTCGCCAATCAGCAGGAACTGGCGACCCTGGTTGCGGATCTTGTCATGCAGCGCGGCCAGGCTGGCACAGAAATCCTTCAGGGCCTGTTCGTCTTTCAGGGACTTGTCCAGGGCCTTGGTACCCCGAATCCCTTCCAGGCCACCCAACCGGAACGTCAGCCAGGCGCCGGCGCTCAGACCCTGGGCGGCAGCACCCATGGCCAGTGCGTGGCCACTGCCGGTGACCGCCTGTTCGCGGCGGGCACGGGCCTGGGCCACGATTTCGCGAATGCGATCATGCTCGTCAAACCGCACACCGGTATACACATCTTTCAGCAGGCGGGTCAGCGCCGCGCTGTTGCGGGCCAGGGCCTTGCCGCTGAAGATCAGGTAGCCGGACATAGCCTGTACGTCGTCAATCCGGCCCTTGGCGGTGAAGGATGCGCCAATGCCGCCGGATTCTGCGGAAATACGATCCTGCATCTGCAGGTAATCCAGGTCGCCACAACCCAGCTCGGAAATCAGGGTGGTGTAGTAAGGCAACAGCAGCAGTTCGTCTTTGCTCAGGGCCGGAAGTGGCAGCACAACCTGCTGGTACACCAGGCCGTTGGTGCCGCGGGCATAAACCGTAGCGCCAATTTCAGCATCGTAACTGCCGACTGGCTCCGGCATCTGCAGGGGCACATCGTCCAGCCCTACCTTCGGCAGAATGGAATCGTCGTCTTTGCGCAGCTGGCGCTCTTCCAGCGCCTGTGCCCGCTCGACAATCTGCTGCACTTCCTCTTCGCTCAGGCTGGCCTTGCGCTTGGCCAGGGTTTCCCGGATCGCCTTCTGATGCTGGCTTTCCAGGTTTTCGTCCGGGCGCAGGGTCAGGGTTACCCGGTGCGGGTTATCCAACAGTTTGCGACGAATCAGGCCTGGCACGTAGTCCGGGTCTTTGATCTTTTCACGCAGGGTAGCCAGTACCGGCTCAAGGTCCAGCAGCTCCACCGGATCCCCGCCGTGCACCATGGGTGAAATCGCGTGCATGATCAGCTGCAAACCATAGGGGAAGCTGTCGCCAGCGATCTCCCGCTGATGCAGTTCCAACTGGTGCAGAATGGCTTCCAGCCGCTCCTGGCTGATGCCTTCATCGGCCACTTTCTGCAGGGTAGACTCCACCAACTGCTCCAGCTCGGCACGGCGCTCCGGCTCACTGCCCTCAATACCGCATACAAAGGTCATTTCCCGGTTGGAATCTTCCAGCCCGCACATGGGCGATGGCGCGTGGCCCAGATCGGTGGTTTCCAGCGCCCGCATCAGCGGTGATGCACTGTTTTCCAGCAAAACGGAAGACAGCAGCTGGCCTTCAAGGTTTTCCTGCAGGTCAAAGCTGTGGCCCAGCAACCAGCCCATCACAATGTGGGTTTTGTTCTCGGTGCCTTCGCCGTCATTCACCGCATAGCCCTGCTCTACCCGCATAGGGGCGAACATGCGCTTTTCGTCCCGCACCGGCAGCTCGATATCCAGCTTGTCGAACCGCTTCAGGGCCTGCTCTTCGAACTTCTCGTGGTGCTCGTGCGCGGGAATATTGCCGTAGGTGGCAAAAATCGCGTTGCTCGGGTGGTAGTGGTGCTTGTAGAACTTCACCAGGTCATCGTAGCTGAGGTCTACAATATGGTCCGGCTCACCGCCACTGTTGTAGTGGTAGGTGGTGGTCGGGAACAGGTGGCTGGTCAGGTTCTGCCACAGCTGGGAAGTGGGCGCACTCATGGCCCCCTTCATTTCGTTATAGACCACGCCCCGGTACACCAGGTCGCTGGACGGGTCGTCCGGCTTGTCGAACTCCAGGCGATGGCCTTCCTGGGCAAAGTCCAGCGGGTCGAGCTTGGAGAAGAACACCGAATCCAGGTACACCGACAACAGGTTGTCGAAGTCCTTGCGGTTCATGCTGGCGAACGGGTAGGCGGTCCAGTCGCTGCTGGTAAAGGCGTTCATAAAGGTGTTCAGGGAACGCCGGATCATCATGAAAAACGGGTCGCGAACGGGATAACGCTCACTGCCGCACAGTGCCGTATGCTCGAGAATGTGCGCAACACCGGTGGAGTCCATCGGGAAGGTACGCAGGGCTACGAAAAACACGTTCTCGTCGTTATCTGCCGCCAGGTGAAGATGGCGGGCACCGGTTTTCTTGTGGCGATACTCCTCAACCTCCAGGTTAAGGGTGCCAATCCGGTGACTGCGAATTTTCTCGAAAGCCGGATGGATTGCGTTGTCTGTCGCTGCAGCCATTAAAACGATCCTGTGTATTGAACAATTGGAGAATTACAGGGTAACACGTACTATCGGATATGATGCACGGAACGGACTCAACAAGGTAGCCTGCCGATTTATGACAGACCATACCCAGAAGCACATAGACTCTCCTGAAGTAGCCGCCTGGTGGGCCGAACGCCGCCGGTACCTGGAGCAGATCCGCAAAACACCGGAACTCAGACAGCAGTTTCGCAAGGAAGTTGCCCTCTACCTGCTGCGCCGCGCCCTGTGGTGTTACGGTTTCTTCCCCGTGGTGATCGCCTTCTGGCTGCCCTTTGTACTGTCCAGCTTCAACCCGGTGGTTATGGCCAACAGCCTGATCCCCATGCTGCAGGAGTTCGTTGCCTCCAACCCGGAACAACAGGCCACCACCCTGAGCACCCTGACCATCGCCTGGCTGTCCATCGGCAGCTTTTTCCTGGTGTTCGACTTCGTTCTGACCCCGTTCCGGTCACCCTATGAATATGAAGCCGATGTGTACATGAAGGCGTGGGAGCAGGTTAACCATGACCCGCTTCCGGACAAAGTGTGATTTGGCCAGCATTCTGACCAACTACAGGCGGTTTCTGTTACATAACGTTGCAGACAGTGGTTAAGATGAAACCATAACAAAAGCATCCGGAACGTATGGATCACGAGGTTTCATCATGGTCGATTTCAGACCACTGCTGTTCATCAACGCGCTTGCCCTAATGCTGCTGGTTACCGCCGGATTTGCCTCGGTACGCAAAGACATCACCCTGCCCGTAGTCCAGGCGTCCGAGGTGGAAGCCGTCATTACCAAAGCCAGTGCAGAGCCAGGCCCGGAGCCCGCCGAAACCCCGGAACCGGTCTTTGCCGATGCAGAACCCGAACCTGAGCCCGAACCAGAGCCTGCCCCGCAGGTTCAACCCGAGCCGGCCCCGGAACCCGAACAGCCCCTGATTGCCGAACCCTTCTCGGTTGAACCCATGGCCGAAGAGCCGGAAATGCTTGCCATGGCCGAGCCCGTAGTTGCAATCTCAGCCCCGGCTGCCACGCCGGCACCAAAGGCCGAACCCGAAACTGCCGCCAAACCTGCCCCGGAGCCCGAACCGGCCACCACCGGCAAGCTGGTACTGCGCTCCAACGTGGTGGGCGATGTGGTCACCATTAACGGCCGCAACTATGGCGCCACCCGCCTGGATCTGGAACTGGACCCCGGCCGTTACGACGTCACCATTGCCAAGCCCGGCTACCAGCCCTGGACCAATTCGGTGGCCCTGAAAGCCGGCCAGCAGATGACCCTGGTTGGCCAGCTCGAAGAACTCACCCGCGTAGAATTCCGCAACGGCCAGTGGCTGGGTAGTGTTAAAACCGGCGATGGCACATACGAAGACGATACCGGCCTGCGTTACGAAGGCCACTTTATCGATGGCAAGTTCCACGGTGAAGGCACCGCCTGGTATCCGGATGGCAGCCGCTACAACGGCCTTTTCGAACGCAACGAATTCCATGGCAAGGGCACCCTGGCCCGGGCCAACGGCGACACCCTGACCGGCAACTGGGCCCAGGGCAACCTGCACGGACAGGGTTCCCTGACCACCACCGGCGGCATGCTTTATGTGGGCGGCTTCCGCAATGGCGAGTTCCACGGCCAGGGCGCACTCACCTACCCCGATGGCCGCACCTATGAAGGCGAATTCTCCAATGGTGAATTCCACGGCCAGGGCACAGAAATTTTTGCAGACGGGAAGAAGTACGATGGGCAATACATGGAAGGAAAATTCCATGGCAAGGGGCTGCTGCGCAACCCCAACGGAAGCTCCATCGAAGCCACTTTCCGCCACGGTGAACCCTACGGACAGGTTCGCCTGACAACCGCAGCCGGCGAAATATTTACCGCCCGCTCAACGGAACCCGGTGTGTGTTATCGGGAGAAAAGCTATCGGGCCACCCAGTGCCCGCAACTGGAAGGCTGGTAATCAAAAACCCGGTCGCAGCACCCACGCGTCAGCAGTAACAGGTTGAGGAAGTGACATGCCAATCAAGAATGCTCTGCTTGTGGACGACTCCAAGGTAGCCCGGTTTGCCCTCAGCAAACTGCTCGAGAGTCGTGACATGGAAGTGAACATGGCAAGCTCTGCCGAGGAAGCCCTGGACTTCCTGAAAAACAACGGCCGCCCGGATGTGATCTTCATGGATCACCTGATGCCCGGCATGAACGGCGTAGAGGCCACCAAGGCCATCAAGGGCAACCCGGACACCGCCGGCATTCCGATTATCATGTGCACCTCCAAGAAATCCTCCGATTTCACGGATGAAGCCAGGAACTTCGGCATCTACAGCATCCTTACCAAGCCGCCCCAGACCGACCGCCTGGAGCTCGCCCTGCAGGAGCTGGCCAACGATGTAGAGCACGGCACCTTGCCGGAGCCGCCGGCCGAGGTGGAATCCGCCGAGGTCGAACCGAAATCCGAGATCAACCTGAACGGTCACGCCGGTGCCGATGTGGTGCCGCTGACCAGCGACCTGATTGAACAGATTTCCCGCTCGGCGGTTAAAACCCACATCAACAATCGCCTGCACGAGCTGCTGAGCGACCTGTTTGATGAACAGTACGACCACCTGAAACGGGCCCTGGACGACTCCCGGAGCAAGCAGGAAGCCGAGCTGGAAGAACGCCTGAACGCGCTGTCTGCCATGGTAGACGACCGCACCCGCAACCTGCGGGACGACGTAGCCGCCGAGGTAAACATTAACCTGGGCCGGGAACTGTCGGCCCTGAAGAAAGAACTCTCGAAAACCGCCGGCTTTACCCCTGATCACATGGCCGAGCTGAAAGACCACATCACCAATGTGCAGACCATCGACACCGAGTTCTGGCAAACCCTGCAGTCTGAAGCCATTCAGCAGGCCCACGAAATCTCCCGCGAAACCGCGGAAGACATCGCCCAGCGCACCATCGACCTGTACGTCTCGCAGCAGCGCTCCGCCAACTCCCGCATGTACACGCTGGGCCTGGCCGTGAGCCTCGGCATTTTCAGTGTGGGTATCGCCTGGCTGTCAGGCCTGTTCGGTGCTTAACACCGCACGTACCTGACGCCAGTCGCCGGGGGTGTCGACATCCTGTTGCACCCCGGCAATCTCTACCCGTCCGGCTCCCGCACGGTTCAGGATAACACCCGCTCCGGCATCCCCTTCCAGCTGAAATACCTGCGGCCAAAGGGCCCTCGGAATCCACGCCGGCACTCCCGTTCTGCGCCCGTAACTGGCACCCAGGGCTTTTGCCGGGTTATCCCGGGCCTGCCGGGCCAGCTGCTTCAGGCCGTCAACATCCAATAACGGCTGATCCCCCAACACCACAAACACGCCCAATGCCTTCGGCCCCAGGGCGGCCACACCCGCTTTCAGGGACTCCGCCAGCCCTGCCTGCCAGTTGTCGCACACAATCCAGCTTGCCGGCTGCCTGTGGCAGCGAAAACGCACCAGCGGATATCCGGCACCGGCCACCACCGTGATCTGCGCCGACAACTGCCGGGCCTGGCCAATGGCGTTATCCAGCAACGTGCCCCGCCCCGGAACCCGCAACAACTGTTTGTAATGCCCCATACGGGAGGCACGGCCCGCCGCCAGCACCAATGCCGGAAACTGCTGATCGTGAGAACAAGGGTTGATGGTTAAGATGCCGGATTCCTTAATCGCGTGGTTAGCTGCAGTAAACTGCTGAATCCCGCGATTTTTGCTAGAATTCCGCCACCATGCAACCAAATCAGCCGGACCATTCATGAACCACCTCTTTGTCGACAACCTCACCGTGATTGACTTCGCCTACCTGGACCCAAGCCGGGGCCTTGTGGGTGAAAGCTGGATTGCAGACGTGGTTCTGGGCGGCGAACTGGACGATCAGGGCATGGTGTTCGATTTCAGCCTGGTCAAACGCACCATCAAACGGGTGATCGACGAGCGGGTAGACCACCGCCTGGTGATCCCCCGTGGCTATGAAGGCCTGCACTGGGACGAAGAAACCCCGGACACCTTTGTCTGGGACCTGACCGACGGCAGCCGCATCGAACACCGCTCACCGGATGAAGCCGTGGTGTGGCTGTCCTCAGACCGCGTAGTCCCCTCGGCCGTAGCCGCCCTGCTGGAAAAAGAACTGATGGCAGTGCTGCCCGGCAACGTCACCTCCGTGGAAATCAATCTGCGGGAAGACGTGATCGAAGGCGCTTACTACCACTACGTACACGGCCTGAAGAAACACCTGGGCAACTGCCAGCGCATCGCCCACGGCCACCGCTCCCCCATCCGCATCGACCGCAACGGCCACCGGGACTACGACCTGGAAAACCGCTGGGCCAAACTGTGGAAGGATATCTACGTAGGCACCGAAGAAGACGTAACCCGCCGCTTTGTGGGCGACGACGGCGCGGCGTACATCACCTTCGAATACGAAGCCAACCAGGGCGAATTCGCCCTCACCCTGCCGGAAAGCCGCGTATACATGCTGGACACAGACACCACCGTAGAGCTGATTGCCGCGCACATTGCGGACACGCTGAAGGCAGAGTTTCCGGAAGACGAGATTCGGGTGAAGGCTTATGAGGGTGTGGGCAAGGGAGCGATTGCTGCCCGCTAGGGATCCAACTCTCCCAGGGGGCAAACTTTCCCAGGGGTCAGACTCCCCAACGGGGGTCTGACCCCCATTCTCCGAGCTATAAGGGGTCAGACCCCCGTTGGGGAGTCTGACCCCGGGGGCAAATTCTAGGCACAAAAAAACCGCCCGAAGGCGGTTTTTTTGATGGCTATCCGGTGGACTAAACCGTCAAGCCGTATTGGCGTCCCCTAGGGGGTTCGAACCCCTGTTGCCGCCGTGAAAGGGCGGAGTCCTAGGCCACTAGACGAAGGGGACTAGAAATTGGTGGAGCCAAGCGGGATCGAACCGCTGACCTCAACACTGCCAGTGTTGCGCTCTCCCAGCTGAGCTATGGCCCCTCAACGGATGCGTATATTAAGGATCCGCCCCGGGGGCGTCAACACTTGAAAACGCTTTTTTTAAAGTTTTTTGAACATCCCTGTTCACATCGTTCAATTATCCGGCAAACCGCTTATTAAATACCCAAAGCGGCGTATTCTTTCTCGACTTTCTTGGTTTCTTTCTTGGAGAAACCACCCATCACGTCCAGCGCGGTGCGCAAACGGGCGCGGGTCATGTCCGGGCCAAGCAGGGCCATGGAGTCCATCACCGACCAGGAATTGGGCGTTCCGGCAATGGCCACGAAGATCGAGAACATGAAATCCCCCATCTTCAGGTCCATGGCCTTGGCCAGGGCCTTGATGTCGGCAAAGATGGTTTCCTTGCTCCAGTGGCGCTGGGCCTCCAGCTTCCACAGGGTGAACTGCAGCACCCGCTTGACCTGGGCTTCTTCCAGCTTGTTGTGGGCGAAGTCTTCCGGCTTCAGGTTCAGCATGCCGCTGAACATGAACTGGGCCATGGGGGCTACGTCAGAGAACACCTCTGCCCTGCCCTTGATGTGCGGCACCAGCGCTTGCAGGTCATCACGGTTGAACCACCACTGATGCATCCGCTCCATGAACTGTTCGTCGCTCAGCTCATCGCGAATCCACTGGCCGTTCAGCCAGCGCAGCTTCTCTACATCAAACACCGGGCCACCGAGAGACACACGCTGGATGTCGAAGTTCTCGATCATCTCATCCAGGGTGAACTTCTCGCGCTCGTCCGGCATGGACCAGCCCATGCGGCCCAGATAGTTGGTGACCGCCTCCGGCAAAAAGCCCATGCGCTCGTAAAAGTTGATGCTGGTGGGGTTCTTGCGCTTCGACAGCTTGCTCTTGTCCGGGTTACGCAGCAGCGGCAGGTGGCAAAGCTCCGGCATGTCCCAGCCAAAGTACTGGTACAGCAGCTTGTGCTTGGGCGCGGAGTTGATCCACTCCTCACCACGCAGCACGTGGGTAATGCCCATCAAATGGTCATCCACCACGTTAGCCAGGTGGTAGGTAGGCATGCCGTCGGATTTCAGCAGGATCTGGCAGTCCACCTGGGCCCAGTCAATTTCGATGGTGCCCCGGAGCATGTCCTGGATCTCGCACACACCCTCGTCCGGCACCTTCATGCGGATAACGTAAGACTCGCCGGCATCCAGACGGCGCTTCACTTCGTCTGCCGGCAATTCCAGGTCACCCTTGATACCCGGGTTCAGGCCCTGGGCCTTGCGCTCTTCGCGGATGGCGTCCAGTTCTTCCGGGGTGCGGAAGCAATAGAAGGCATGGCCGGCAGTTACCAGGTCTTCTGCGTACTGGCCGTACATGTGCTTACGCTCAGACTGGCGATAAGGGCCGTGGGGGCCGCCCACATCGGGGCCTTCATCCCAGTTCAGGCCCAGCCAGCGCAAGGCCTTGAGAATATCCTGCTCGGATTCCGCCGTGCTGCGGGCCTGGTCAGTGTCTTCAATGCGCAGAATGAACTGGCCACCGTGCTGGCGTGCAAAACACAGGTTGAACAGGGCCACGTAGGCGGTACCAACGTGTGGATCGCCGGTGGGCGACGGGGCAATTCGGGTGCGTACTGTCATGAAACCATCCTGAAAATAAGTGGCCGATTTATAAAGGGCGCATTATAGCGGCCATGGGGCGGTTTCGCATGATCGGCTTTGCACCAACTGCCGTTAATGTAATATTATAACGTTTCAGGAAATCATCAGGATTCAGTACCATGAAACGCAACACCCTCTCTCTCGCCCTTGGCATGGCCGCGGCCGTTACCGCCTTTCCGGCCTCTGCCGCCAACGTTGTTACCTCCATCAAGCCACTGGAACTGCTGGTGAAAGCGGTGGCCGGCGACAGCGTGCAGGTTTCAACCCTGGTACCTGCCGGCTCCAGCCCCCACAACTACACCATGAAACCCTCCCAGCGCCGTGCCCTGGAACAGGCCGACGCCATCTTCTGGGTTGGGCCGGAAATGGAAACCTTCCTCAGCCGCCTGCTCGGTGGCCATGAATTTGACGGCAGGGTGGTGGCCTTTACCGAAGTACCGGAAGGCGAAGACGAGCATCACGAAGAAGAACACGATGACCACGGCCATGCGCACGACCACGGAGACGGCGAAGACCCGCACATATGGACAGACCCGCAACTGGCCCTGGACATGGCACGGGACATTCACGCCAGACTGGTCACGCTGGAGGATATGAATAAAGAAGAACTGGACGCCAACCTGGCCCGGTTCGAGCAAGACCTGAATGCGGCAGAACGGGACATCAAAGCCAGCCTGGCACCGCTTCACAGCATCAGCCTGTTTGCCTACCACAGCGCCTTTGAACGCTTTGCCGAACACTATGAACTGCAGCTGGATGGCGTGCTCACCCTGAACCCGGAGCTGTCCCCCGGCGCCCGGCATATTGCCGAAGTGCAGGACAAACTGCGCCAGGCCAACCAGCCGTGCCTGCTGACCGAACCCCAGTTCAACCGCCAGTGGTGGCGTTCCATCACCGAAGGCCTGGACGTGACCTTCAGCACCTGGGACCCGCTGGCCACCGATATCGAATCGACCAGCGAAGGCTACATCCAGTTCCAGCAATCCATTGCGGACGCTGTACTGGAATGCCTACCAGAACAGGCTCAGCATTAACGGAATGGTGACCATCGCCAGCAAGGTCTGCCCGCTGATGATACCCGCCATCAGCGGCGCATCACCGCCCAGCTGGCGTGCCAGGATGTAGGCCGAGGTGGCGGTAGGCAACGCTGCCAGCAACACCGCCACCTGCACCAACAAACCACTCAGCCCCAGCGCCCAGGCCAGCCCCACCACCATGGTGGGGAAGGCCAGCAGCTTCAACCCCGACGACACCAGGAACGGCGCCGAAGCACCCCGCAAGGCGCTTAGCTGCAAGCCAGCCCCTACCGTCATCAGGCCCATGGGCAGCGCCAGGTTACTCAGGGGCGCCAGAATACCCGCCAGCAGCGGATGAAACCCGATCTGGAACCAGCTCCACAGCACCCCCAGCACCGAACCGACAATCAGCGGGTTGGTCACAATCGCCCGCAGCACCTGCACCACGCTGATCTTTTCCTGCCCCGCTACCAGCGAAAACATCAAAATGCACAGCAGGTTCAGCAACGGCACCATAATGGCCACCGCGATGGCCGTCAGGGACAACCCGTCATCCCCCAGCAGCATTCCGCCCGCCGCCAGGCCCACATAGGAGTTAAAGCGAATAGCGCCCTGATACACCGAGGAAAATACCGGCCCGCTCCAGCGCCAGAACAGCTGAACCGCCACCAGCACCGCCGTCATCGCCAGTAGCATGGCCACAATCAGCAACGCGGTGTCGGCATAGGCCGAGGCCGGCAACCTGGCCTGCCCCAGCTTGAACACCAGCATGGCCGGGAAAAGGATGTAATAGGTGAACCGCTCCGCCTGGGGCCAGAAATCCCCACCCGGGAAGTTCAGCCGCCGTAAAACATGGCCCAACATGATCAATACGAAAACCGGAAACAGGGCCTGTACAACTACCGGCATGCCATCATCCTTTTAACCGTTGCCATTTTGCTCTTTGGGGGTTAGATTCAGCCTATAGCATCCTATAACGGACTGATTCGAACAACGTGAACAGCCAGATTTCCTGTATTCACACATCCTCTTTGGCACTGCGGTCTTCCTCTGCGAACACCGGCAGGGCTGCTATCCGCCTCTGATTTCGCTGAATCCACCTTACAACCCTTCCGGATTCAGCGCTTAAAACCAAACATTGTTGAACCATTTTTCCGGAGATTTCTATGTCTGAATTACCCTCTATTACTGTTGCCGAAGAAGATTACAACCGCCTGAGCACCCTGCTCGAGCGCATGGCCGGCAAGTCCGACGTCGCCGACGGCCTGGAAGACGAACTCAGCCGTGCAGACCTCGTGCCCCTGGCAGAAATGCCCGAAGGCGTGGTCACCATGAACTCGCTGGTGCGCTTTGTGGATGAAGACGCCGGCAAAGAACACGAAATGATGCTGGTTTACCCCCACGAAGTGGGCGATGCAGACCACAAGGTGTCCATCCTGGCCCCGGCCGGTGCCGCCATGCTGGGCCTGAGCATCGGCGACAGCATCGAATGGCCCATGAAAGGCCGCAAGCCCATCCACCTGAAGGTGGTGAGCGTTACCCGCGGCGCATAAGCAATTTCCTTTACAAATGTCATAAATTGACATTTCTCCAAATGGCCAGCGGCCTCCGGTGTTAGCCTGAAAGCAAGCTAACGAGACCATCAGGAGGCCGTATGACCGAACAGCGCCACGAAGACTGGGACCCAAGAGCCGCCAGCGTACAGAAAGACCAGATCCGCGCGTACGACGACATGCGCGAACGCTGCCCCGTGGCCTGGAGCGACTACCAGCAATGGACGCTGTTCCGCCATGCAGACGTCATGGCCGTACTGGAAGACCACGACACCTTCAGCAACGCCGTGTCTGCTCACCTGTCTGTTCCCAACGGCATGGACCCGCCCGAGCACACTCCCTATCGCAAAGTGATCGAACCCTACTTCGCCCCGGAACCCATGGCCCGGTTCGAACCCATTTGCCGTGAGATTGCCCGTGGGCTGGTAAGCCAGTTGGCCAAGGGGGAAACCGTGGATGTGGTCGATGCCCTCAGCCGCCCCTTCGCCCTGCATATCCAGTGCGCCTTCATGGGCTGGCCCGAGCGCCTGCACGAACCCCTGGCGGAATGGGTACGCAAGAACCACCGCGCCACCCTCGCCCGGGACCGCGATGCTATGGCCGCTGTGGCCCAGGAATTCGACGGCTACATTACCGACATGCTTGAAACCCGCCGCCAGGCCGGCGACCAGGCACCGGACGACGTCACCACCTCGCTGATGCGTGAACAGGTAAACGGCAAGCCCATGACCGATGACGAACTGGTCAGCCTGATGCGCAACTGGACAGTGGGCGAACTGGCCACCATTTCCGCCTCCGTCTCCATACTGCTGAACTACCTGGCTCAGCACCCAGCCTTAATGGCCGACCTGAAAGCCGCACCGGAGCTGCTGCCCGAAGCCATCGACGAAATCCTGCGTATGGACGCCCCGCTGATCTCCAACCGCCGGGTAACCACCCGCGAAGTCGAAATCGGCGGCCGCACCATTCCTGCCGGCGAGAAAATCACCATCCTCTGGGCCTCCGCCAACCGGGACGAAGCCGAATTCGGCAACCCGGACAGCTACTGCCCGCACCAGAACGCCGGCAAAAACCTGCTCTACGGCGCCGGCATCCACGTATGCCCCGGCGCCCCCCTGGCCCGCATGGAGCTGCAGGTATTCATGGAAGAATTCCTGAAACAGATATCAGCCGTAGAGAGCGCAGAAGGCCACCAACCAGAACGCGCCATGTTCCCCACCGGCGGCTTCAACCACCTGCCCCTCATCTTCCATGGGGGTCAGACCCCCGGTACATTTTGACCCACAAAATGTATTCGGGGTCTGACCCCGGATACAAAAAAGCCGCGCCGGGTTTGGTACCGGGCGCGGCTTTTTTGATTGCGGGTGCTATCAGTCTTCGATGAACACCAGGCTCTCTTCAGAACCGGCTGCTTCCAGACGACCCAGCGGCTGAAGCTCCAGCCCCTGCTCGCGGGCCTTGGCTTCGAAGGCTTCGCGGCTGCTTTCGGCTACGCTCACCATCAGACCGCCACTGGTTTGCGGATCGCAGAACAGCAGCTTGTCGGCCTCGGTCATGCCGGAGATCGCCTTGCCGAACGCCGCGGCGTTGCGGTGGGTGCCGCCCGGGATGCAGTCGGCATCAATGTACGGCTGCAGGTTTGGCAGGGTCGGAATCGCCTTGCGGCTGACGGTAGCCTTCAGGCCACTGCCCCGGCAGATTTCCAGCAGGTGGCCAGCCAGGCCGAAACCGGTTACGTCGGTCATCGCATTCACGCCATCAATCTGTGCGAACACCTCGCCCACCTTGTTCAGTGTCGACATGTTCTGCACCGCCACGGCCAGGTCTTCCGGCGTTACCTTACCCTTCTTGGAGGCACTGGTCAGAATGCCCACGCCCAGCGGCTTGGTCAGATACAGCAGGTCGCCCGCCTTGGCGGTGTCGTTGCGGATAATGCGATCAACCGCCACCTGGCCAGTCACCGCCAGCCCGAAAATCGGCTCTGGCGAATCAATACTGTGGCCACCGGCCAGGGCAATGCCTGCCTCGGCGCACACGGCACGGCCGCCATCAATCACCTTCGCGGCAATCTCCGGCGCCAGCTCATTCACCGGCCAGCCCAGAATCGCAATCGCCATCACCGGCTTGCCACCCATGGCGTACACATCACTGATGGCATTCGCCGCTGCAATCCGACCGAAATCGTACGGATCATCCACCACCGGCATAAAGAAATCGGTGGTACTGATCACGCCAATCCCGTTACCGATATCGGCCACCGCGGCATCATCCCGGCTGCTGTTACCCACCAGCAGTTTCGGATCATGAAAATCCGGCATATCGGTGTGCAGAATCCGGTCCAGAACATCCGGCGCAATCTTGCAACCACAGCCCGCGCCGTGGCTGAATTCAGTCAACTTGATAGACAAAGCGTCTTCCTTCTTTGGGTTGAAGCAACTCGGTTATCGTCACAATACGCAACAGTCTACAATGCGGCCTACTCCCCGGCCAATAAAACCACCGGGGTCAGACCCCGGGTACATTTGGTGCCATCAAATGTATCGGGGGTCTGACCCCTAAAAAGTGACAGGAACCACCATGAACCACAAAGGCCCCGCCACCCGCATCATCCACAACCGCCGCCACAAGGATCAGTTCGGCAGCCCCTACTCGCCGGTGTACAACACCACCACCTACCGGTTCGAGAACACCGCCGCCTTGCTGGATGTGATTGAAGGGCGCAGCGAAGGCAACCTGTACACCCGCTGGGGCACCAACCCGAGCATCCGTGAACTGGAACAGGGACTGGCCGGGCTGGAGCAGGCGGAAGCGGCGCTGGCGTTTGGCTCGGGTATGGCGGCGATTTCTGCAACGCTGCTGGCCCACGGTCGCAAGGGAATTGTCTGCGTGGGGGACCTTTACGGCGGCACCCAGGAATTGCTTAAAAATCACTGCATGGCCCTGGGCATTCCGGTCACCTTCCTGTTCCGTGAAGAACAGAACCGGCTGGCACACGAGCTGGGCGAATCGGGCAAACTGGTGTATTTCGAAACCCCGGCCAACCCGAACATGGCCATCCTCGACATTCGCGCCATCGCAGAAACCGCCCACCAACACGGCGCCTTAGTGGCCGTCGATAACACCTTCGCCAGCCCCATCAACCAGCAACCGCTGGAACTGGGAGCAGACCTGGTACTACACAGCGCCACGAAATACCTCAGCGGCCACAGCGACATCACCGCCGGTGCCCTGATGACCTCAGCCGAACTGGCCAAACCGGTAGCCGCCTGGCGCAAAAACCTGGGCCAGCTGATCGCCCCGGAAACCGCCGCCCTGCTCTCCCGCAGCCTGCGCACTCTGCCGGTGCGCATCCGCCAGCACAACGAAAACGCCATGGCGGTAGCTGAAGCCATGGAACAGCACCCGAAAATCACCAAAGTGCACTACCCCGGCCTGCCCTCCTTCGAAGGCCACGACCTGGCCCAACAGCAGATGACCGGCTTCGGCGGCATGCTCAGCATTGAAGTGGAAGGCGGCCAGCAAGCAGCTGAAAAAGTGGCAGATTCCCTGAAAATCTTCCTGCTCGCCACCAGCCTGGGCGGCGTAGAAAGCCTGGTCAGCCAACCCAGCGCCACCAGCCACCACGGCCTGAGCCGCGAAGAACGCCTCAAACGCGGCATCGGCGACGGCATGCTGCGCCTGTCCGTAGGCCTGGAAGATGCCGAAGACCTGATCGCCGACCTCAACCAGGCCCTCTCCTGATGCGGGGTCAGACCCCCGATAAATTATCCTCCAGAGCGGATTTTTATCGGCGGGTCAGACCCGCCACCGATCACCGGCTAACCAAAAAATCCGCCAACCGGCGCGTCATAAACCCCGGCAACAACTTGTTGGTGAACCACAACCCCCGGGCCCGCCAGCCCGGGATCACCATAAAGCGCCGGGCATCAATGCCCTTGCGAATCTGCCGCACCGCATAATCCAGCGGCAGGGTGCCGGCCATCAGTTTCAGGGCTTCCGTTTGCTTCGGCCTGTTCAGCCGCTCCGCTTCCACCATCGGCGTTTCGACCTCCGGCGGGCACACCACGGTTACATCAATCCCCTTCTGCGCCAGCTCAATCCGCAACACCTCCGCCAGCCCAACCACACCGTATTTCGAAGCGCAGTAAGCGGCATAACCGTAACAGCCCACCAACCCGGCCATGGAAGCAATCAACACCAACTGCGAGCCGGATTTCAGGTGAGGCAGCGCCCCCACCACCACATTGCGGGTGCCAACCAGGTTAATGTTGATCACCCTGGCGTAGGTGTCGTCATCAATCGCCTCGAAATCCGCTGCGACGCAAATGCCAGCACAGTGAATCATCACATCGGGCTCAGCCTCCCGTGCGGCCTCTGCAAACACCTCCCGCACCTGCTCCGGCCGGGTGACATCCATCGCGTACGCCCGCACCTTGTGCGCCCCGGCCAGCGCCGAAAGCTCCGCCACCGCCTGCTCCGCCGGCTGCACATCA
The DNA here is from genome assembly GCF_016464245.1 of Marinobacter sp. bablab_jr003. Taxonomy (NCBI): domain Bacteria; kingdom Pseudomonadati; phylum Pseudomonadota; class Gammaproteobacteria; order Pseudomonadales; family Marinobacteraceae; genus Marinobacter; species Marinobacter sp. bablab_jr003. Next base: position 357 of record NZ_JADARC010000058.1, on the reverse strand, counting down.
AACAAAGTCACCGCTGCGCCCGTGCGCAAATAACTCCGCGCCAGCTGCAACCCGATACCACTGGCCCCGCCGGTAATAAAAACCTGTCGACTCATAAAACCCACACTCCGCTCATTGAACTTGTTATTCCGGTAAACATACCAACCCACCCCGCCACAAACCTTGGCCCAACCGACACACTGCGGGGGTCAGACCCCCAATACATTTAGCCACACGAAATGTACTGAAGTGACCCCTAAAACTTGGACAGTTTAATCAGGCTGCAGCGGCAGCCTGCTCTCTGTACTCCACCGGAGTCAGGCCATTTAATGTCAGCCGGATCCGGTGGTGGTTATAGTAGTCAATGTACTGCTCAAT
>NZ_JADARC010000057.1:0-15975 GCF_016464245.1 Marinobacter sp. bablab_jr003 | reverse complement strand
GTCACGAACTTCCATTTCTACCAGCTCAAGCAGCTCTTCATCGTCTACCATGTCCGCTTTGTTCAGGAACACAACGATGAACGGTACACCTACCTGACGGGACAGCAGGATGTGCTCACGAGTCTGCGGCATGGGGCCGTCCGCTGCGGAGCAAACCAGGATAGCGCCGTCCATCTGGGCAGCACCCGTGATCATGTTCTTAACATAATCAGCGTGGCCCGGGCAGTCTACGTGAGCGTAGTGACGGGTCGGAGAATCGTACTCAACGTGGGAGGTCGCGATGGTGATACCACGCGCACGCTCTTCCGGTGCGTTATCGATCTGATCGAAAGCACGGCTCTCGCCAGTGCCCCATACTTCGTGACATACACGAGTCAGGGCGGCTGTCAGAGTGGTCTTACCATGGTCAACGTGACCAATGGTGCCCACGTTTACGTGCGGCTTGTTACGCTCAAATTTTGCTTTAGACACGGTTACACCTCTTCCTGTTTCTTAAGTCCTGGGGATCAACCCTTTTTAATGATCGCTTCGGCAATGTTCGAAGGAGCTTCCATATAGCGGGAGAACTCCATCGCATAAGACGCTCGACCCTGTGTTGCAGAACGCAGGTCTGTGGCGTAACCGAACATCTCCGACAACGGAACTTCTGCACGGATAGTCTTACCCGCGGGCACATCTTCCATGCCCTGCACGAGGCCGCGACGACGGTTCAGGTCGCCAACTACGTCACCCATGTAATCTTCAGGGGTAACAACCTCTACCTTCATCATCGGCTCGAGAAGCGCAGGGTTGGCCTCGAGTGCGCCCTTCTTCATCGCCATGGAACCAGCGATTTTGAACGCCATCTCGTTGGAGTCAACGTCGTGGTAGGAACCATCGTACAGAGTCGCCTTGATACCCAGCAGCGGATAGCCGGCCAGACAGCCGTTCTGCATCTGCTCCTCGATACCCTGCTGAACCGCCGGGATGTATTCCTTCGGAACCACACCACCAACGATCTCGTTCACGAAGATGAAGTTTTCTGCATCTTCATCATCCAGCGGCAGCGGCTCGATCTTCACTTTGACGTGACCATACTGACCACGACCACCAGACTGACGAACAAACTTGCCTTCAACGTCAACCGGCTTGCGAATGCACTCACGGTAGGCAACCTGCGGCTTACCGATGTTGGCCTCTACCTTGAATTCGCGACGCATACGGTCAACCAGGATGTCCAGGTGCAGCTCGCCCATACCGGAGATGATGGTCTGACCGGTCTCTTCGTCGGTGCGAACGCGGAAGGACGGATCTTCCTGGGCCAGCTTGCCCAGAGCAACACCCATCTTCTCCTGGTCTGCCTTGGACTTCGGCTCAACGGCAACAGAGATTACCGGCTCCGGGAACTCCATGCGCTCGAGAACGATCTTGTGATTCTCGTCACACAGGGTGTCACCGGTAGTGACGTTCTTCAGGCCGATCGCTGCAGCGATATCGCCCGCCAGAACTTCTTTAATCTCTTCCCGGTCGTTGGCGTGCATCTGAACCATACGACCCACACGCTCTTTCTTGCCCTTCACGGAGTTGAAAACGGCATTACCGGATTCCAGCTTACCGGAGTAAACCCGGAAGAACGTCAGAGTACCTACGAACGGGTCGGTAGCGATCTTGAACGCCAGGGCGGCGAACGGAGCATCGTCATCAACCGGACGGGTTTCTTCAGAACCTTCGTCGTCAACCTCACCGCGGATGGCTTTAACTTCATCCGGAGCCGGCAGGAATTCAATAACGGCATCCAGTACCGCCTGAACACCCTTGTTCTTGAACGCAGAACCACAGGTGGCCAGTACGATTTCGTTGGCGATGGTACGAGCACGCAGACCCTGCTTGATCTCTTCGTAGGTCAGCTCTTCGCCTTCGAGGTACTTGTCCATGAACTCTTCGTTGGCTTCAGCGGCAGCTTCGATCATCTGCTCGCGCGCCTTCTCGGCTTCTGCCTGCATGTTCTCAGGGATGTCACGAAGCTCGTAAGTCATACCCTGATCAGCTTCATTCCAGTAGATCGCCTTCATGCGCAGCAGGTCGACGATGCCCTCGAACTCATCTTCAGCACCAATCGGTAGCTGGATGGGTACCGCAGTCGCACCCAAACGCTGGCGAATCTGCTCAACCACGCGCATAAAGTCAGCGCCGGCACGGTCCATCTTGTTGACGAACACCATGCGCGGAACTTCGTACTTGTTGGCCTGGCGCCATACAGTCTCGGACTGCGGCTCAACACCTGAGGAGCCACAGAACACAACCACGGCACCGTCAAGAACACGCAGGGAACGCTCTACTTCGATAGTGAAGTCAACGTGGCCTGGTGTGTCGATGATATTGATGCGGTGCTCGGGATACTGCTTGTCCATACCCTGCCAGAAGGTTGTAACAGCGGCAGACGTGATGGTGATACCACGCTCCTGCTCCTGCTCCATCCAGTCTGTTGTGGAAGCGCCGTCATGGGTCTCACCCATTTTGTGACTACGACCGGTGTAGTAAAGAATACGCTCGGTGGTCGTAGTCTTGCCCGCATCCACGTGTGCACAGATACCAATGTTTCTGTAACGTTTGATAGGAGTCTTGCGTGCCACGATATAAACCTCGGCTTGTTAGAAACGGAAGTGAGAGAATGCCTTGTTGGCTTCTGCCATGCGATGCACGTCTTCGCGCTTCTTCACTGCGGCGCCCTTGCTGTCGGCCGCATCAAGAATCTCGCCAGCCAGACGCTGAGCCATGCTCTTCTCGCCGCGCTTCCGTGAGTATTCAACGAGCCAGCGCATAGCCAGCGCGTTCTGACGGGAAGGCCGTACTTCTACCGGCACCTGGTACGTAGCACCACCCACACGACGGGACTTAACTTCCACCATCGGCTGGATGTTCTCCAGGGCCTTCTCGAACATTTCGATCGGCTCTTCCTTGGATTTTTCGGCAACGATATCGAGCGCGCCATAAACAATGCGCTCTGCAACAGACTTCTTGCCGCTTTCCATCACGTGGTTGATGAACTTGGCAAGGCGTGCACTGCCGAATTTAGGATCGGGAATGATTTCCCGTTTTGCTGCAACTCTTCTTCTAGGCATCGATAAGCCCTTATATCTAAAAGGTCTTCAGGAACCCCTGAGATAGCAAATGCTACTCAGCCTTACTCTTACCGTTCTTACAAGCAACGATAAAAGATACCCGCTCGGGACATCAGGACTTGGGTCGTTTTGCACCGTACTTGGAGCGGCCCTGCTTACGGTTCTGAACACCCTGGGTGTCCAAAGTACCGCGAACAGTGTGATAGCGCACACCCGGAAGGTCTTTTACTCGACCGCCACGGATCAGCACAACACTGTGCTCCTGAAGGTTGTGACCTTCACCACCAATGTAAGAGGAAACCTCGAAGCCGTTAGTCAGACGAACACGGCACACTTTACGAAGTGCTGAGTTCGGCTTCTTCGGCGTTGTGGTGTACACACGAGTGCACACACCACGGCGCTGAGGGCAAGCCTGGAGAGCAGGAACGTCGCTCTTGGCTACCTTGCGCTTACGAGGCTTACGCACCAACTGATTAATCGTTGCCATGTAAGCAAACTCCAAAAACCATACCAATGAAACTTACCCCCTGTGCAGGGGGTAAAATTTAAGGGACGCAAGTGTAAGCCTGCGCCCCGATTCAGTCAAGATGACTGTTCTCTTTTTAACCACTCTCCGGATAGGTATCTACCCGGAGAGTGGCGCGCCTCAATCAGCTTTCGCGATTAAGTTCAGCGCTCAGAGCTTCTTCTACGTCGGCTGCAGTAATGCCCTGTTCTTCCAGGTCACGCTTGCGACGACGCTCGCTGTGATAAGCCAGACCGGTACCAGCCGGAATCAGTCGACCCACTACAACGTTTTCTTTCAGACCACGCAGGTAATCGCGTTTTCCGGTAACCGCACCTTCGGTAAGAACCCGGGTGGTTTCCTGGAACGAGGCAGCAGAGATAAACGATTCTGTTGCCAGCGATGCCTTGGTGATACCCAGCAGCAGACGCTCGAACCTTGCCGGATCTTTATCTGCAGCCACAGCCTTTTCGTTCTCTTCCAGAACCTGGGTGATTTCCACTTGGTCGCCGGACAGCAACGTAGTGTCGCCCGGATTGGTGATTTCCACCTTGCGCAGCATCTGGCGAACGATAACCTCAATGTGTTTATCGTTGATGACAACACCCTGCAGACGGTAAACGTCCTGAATTTCGTTGGTGATGTACTTCGCCAGTTCTACCACACCCAGCAGGCGCAGGATGTCGTGCGGGTTGGACGGGCCATCGGAGATAACCTCACCCTTCTCAACCGTTTCACCCTCGAACACGTTCAGCTGACGGTGCTTCGGAATCAGAACCTCGTAGGCATCATCGTCTTTCGGTGTAATCACCAGACGCTTCTTGCCCTTGGTTTCCTTACCGAAGGAGACCACACCACTGATTTCAGCCAGGATGGCAGACTCTTTCGGGCGACGGGCCTCGAACAGGTCGGCAACCCGCGGCAGACCACCGGTGATATCCCGGGTCTTGGAGCTTTCCTGCGGAATACGGGCTACAACGTCACCCAATTCCACATTCGCGCCGTTGGCCATGGTCACCAGTGCGTTCGCCGGCAGGAAGAAGATTGCGGCGCCACCACCCGGCAGCTCCACTTCCTCACCTGCGTCGTCAATCAACTGGATAGCCGGACGAATGTCCTTACCAGCAGCCGGACGCTCTTTCGGGTCAATCACTTCCATGGTGGACAGACCGGTCAGCTCGTCAGCCTGGGTGCGGACAGTAATGCCCTCTTCCATATTGACGAACTTGGCGGTGCCCTTCGCTTCCGCGATGATCGGGTGAGTGTGCGGATCCCACTTGGCAACCACGACACCGGCTTCAACCAGGTCGCCGTTCTTCACGGACAGCACAGCACCATACGGCAACTTGTACCACTCGCGCTCACGACCCTGCTCATCGGCAATCGCCAATGCAGAGGAACGGGACACCACAACCAGGGAACCGTCGGTCTTCTCGATGGATTTCAGGTTATGCAGGCGTACGGTACCACCATGCTTGACCTGGATATTATCCACTGCAGACGCCCGGCTTGCGGCACCACCGATGTGGAACGTACGCATGGTCAGCTGGGTACCCGGCTCACCGATGGACTGGGCAGCAATAACACCGACTGCCTCGCCCACGTTTACGCGATGGCCACGGGCCAGGTCGCGGCCGTAACACTTGGAACAGATACCGTGACGGGTATCACAGGTGATCGCAGAGCGCACCCAGATTTCGTCAACACCGGCACGCTCCACCATCTCGACGGTTTTCTCGTCCAGCAGTGTACCGGCAGGAACAACGGCGTTGTCCTTGTCAGTCGGGGTGAACACGTCACGGGCGGTAACACGACCCAGAACACGGTCGCCCAGAGGCACAACCACGTCGCCGCCTTCGATGTGCGGCGTCATCAGCAGGCCTTCGTCGGTACCACAGTCTTCTTCGGTAACCACCAGGTCCTGGGATACGTCTACCAGACGACGAGTCAGGTAACCGGAGTTCGCGGTCTTCAGGGCGGTATCCGCCAGACCCTTACGAGCACCGTGAGTGGAAATGAAGTACTGGAGTACGTTCAGGCCTTCACGGAAGTTCGCGGTGATCGGCGTTTCGATGATGGAACCATCCGGCTTGGCCATCAGACCACGCATACCGGACAGCTGACGAATCTGGGCAGCGGAACCCCGCGCACCGGAATCGGCCATCATGTAAACGGAGTTGAAAGACTCCTGCATCAGGTCTTCGCCGTCTTCGCCCTTCACCGGCTGGCCATCGGGGCCAATAACCTGCTCTTTGGACAGACGCTCCATCATCGCCTTGGACACTTTGTCGTTAGCGCGGGACCAGATGTCGATAACCTTGTTGTACTTCTCGCCCTGGGTCAGCAGACCGGACGCATACTGGTTCTCGATGTCTTTTACTTCGTCAGAAGCCGCGTCAACCAGCTCGTACTTCTCCGGGGGAATCTCGAAGTCGTTGAAACCGATAGAGATACCGGAACGGGTTGCGTAGTGGTAACCCATGTACATCAGCTGGTCGGCAAAGATAACGGTGTCCTTCAGACCAGCATCCCGGTAACAGGTGTTGATCAGGTTGGAAATCGCTTTTTTCACCATCGGCTTGTTCACGATCTCGAACGGCAGGCCGTCAGGAACGATATCAAACAGCAGCGCACGACCGACCGTGGTGTCAACCAGGCGGTAGGCTTCGGAGCGGGTGCCGTCTTCAGCAATCGCCACTTCTTTAACACGCACTTTCACCTTGGCCTGCAGGTCTACCTTGCCGGCACCGTAGGCACGATGCGCCTCTTTGATATCGGCAAACACCATGCCCTCGCCCAGCGCCGCATGGCGCTCACGGGTCATGTAGTACAAGCCAAGAACAACGTCCTGGGACGGCACGATGATCGGCTCGCCGTTGGCCGGCGACAGCACGTTGTTGGTAGACATCATCAGCGCACGGGCTTCGAGCTGGGCTTCCAGGGTCAGCGGTACGTGTACCGCCATCTGGTCACCATCGAAGTCAGCGTTGTAGGCCGCACACACCAGCGGGTGCAGCTGGATAGCCTTACCTTCAATCAGTACCGGCTCGAACGCCTGGATACCCAGACGGTGAAGGGTCGGCGCCCGGTTCAGCATGATCGGGTGCTCGCGGATAACTTCGTCGAGGATATCCCAGACCACGCCTTCTTCGCGCTCAACCATTTTCTTGGCGGCCTTGATGGTGGTCGCCAGGCCACGGTGCTCAAGCTTGGAGAAAATGAACGGCTTGAACAGCTCCAGGGCCATCTTCTTGGGCAGACCGCACTGATGCAGGCGCAGGTACGGACCCACTACGATGACCGAACGGCCAGAGTAGTCCACACGCTTACCCAGCAGGTTCTGACGGAAGCGGCCTTGCTTACCCTTGATCATGTCGGCCAGGGACTTCAGTGGGCGCTTGTTGGTGCCGGTGATGGCACGGCCACGACGACCGTTATCCAGCAGGGCATCTACCGCTTCCTGCAGCATCCGCTTCTCGTTACGTACGATGATGTCAGGAGCATTCAGCTCCAGCAGGCGCTTGAGACGGTTGTTCCGGTTGATTACCCGACGGTACAGGTCGTTCAGGTCAGAGGTGGCAAAACGGCCACCGTCCAGCGGAACCAGCGGGCGCAGATCCGGCGGCAGAACCGGCAACACGGTCATTACCATGTCGCCCGGCTTGTTGCCGGAGTACAGGAACGCCTCAAGAATCTTCAGACGCTTGCTGAATTTCTTGATCTTGGTTTCGGAATTGGTCTGCGGGATTTCTTCACGCAGGCCGTCAACTTCTGCCTGCAGGTCGATATCTTCCAGCAGTTCCTTGATGGCTTCGGCACCCATACGGGCGTCGAATTCGTCACCGAACTCTTCCAGGGCTTCGTAGTACTGCTCGTCGTTCAGCAGCTGGCCCTTCTCCAGGGTGGTCATACCCGGATCGATAACAATAAAGCTCTCGAAGTACAGAACCCGCTCGATATCGCGCAGGGTCATGTCCAGCATCAGGCCGATGCGGGACGGCAGAGACTTCAGGAACCAGATGTGGGCAACCGGGCTGGCCAGCTCGATATGACCCATGCGCTCACGGCGAACGCTGGCCAGTGCAACTTCAACGCCACACTTTTCGCAGATAACACCGCGGTGTTTCAGGCGCTTGTACTTGCCGCACAGGCACTCGTAGTCCTTGATCGGGCCGAAGATCTTGGCACAGAAAAGACCGTCACGCTCCGGCTTGAAGGTACGGTAGTTAATGGTCTCAGGCTTTTTTACTTCGCCAAAAGACCAGGAACGAATCATGTCAGGCGACGCAAGACCAATACGGATCGCGTCGAATTCCTTGCTCTGATTCTGGCTCTTGAGAAGATTCAGCAAATCTTTCATCAGTTAAAGCTCCGGATGGCGTTAATCTCGGGCGGGCACACGGGGTGCCCGCTCACGCTGCCAAAAACAATTCGGCTCACTCGGATTCCAGCTCGATGTCGATACCCAACGAGCGGATTTCCTTGACAAGAACGTTGAAGGATTCGGGCATGCCCGGCTCCATGCGATGATCGCCATCGACAATGTTCTTGTACATCTTGGTCCGGCCGTTAACGTCGTCAGACTTAACAGTGAGCATTTCCTGCAGGGTGTAGGCGGCACCGTATGCCTCCAGAGCCCAGACTTCCATCTCACCGAAGCGCTGACCACCGAACTGAGCCTTACCACCCAGCGGCTGCTGGGTAACCAGGCTGTAAGAGCCGGTAGAACGAGCGTGCATCTTGTCGTCGATCAAGTGGTTCAGCTTGAGCATGTACATGTAGCCCACAGTCACCGGACGGTCAAATGCGTCGCCGGTACGGCCATCGTACAGCTTGGTCTGACCACTGGTATCCAGGTCTGCCAGGGCCAGCATGTGCTTGACCTCAGCTTCCTTGGCACCGTCGAAGACCGGTGTTGCCATGGGAACACCACCGCGCAGGTTGTTACACAGCTCCAGGATTTCCTGATCGGACAGGCTATCCAGGTCAACCTTGAACACCTCGTCGGAGTGGTTGTAGATCTCGTCCAGCAGCTTGCGCAACTCGAGGATCTTGCGCTGCTCGTCCAGCATGCGGCTGATCTTTTCACCCAGACCCTTGGCGGCTGCGCCCAGGTGGGTCTCCAGAACCTGACCAACGTTCATCCGCGACGGAACACCCAGCGGGTTCAGTACGATGTCCACGGTGGTGCCGTGCTCGTCGTAAGGCATATCCTCGATCGGCATAACCGCAGAGATAACACCCTTGTTACCGTGACGACCCGCCATCTTGTCACCCGGCTGGATGCGACGCTTGATCGCCAGGTACACCTTGACGATTTTCAGAACGCCCGGAGCCAGGTCATCCCCTTGCTGCAGCTTGCCCTTCTTGTCGTCGAAGCGCGCTTCGTGCTCTTTCTTGCGCTCTTCCAGACCCTGCTCGGATTTCTCCAGCAATTCGTTCAAAGCTTCGTCTTTCATGCGCAGCTTGAACCAGTCCGGACGCGGCAGTTCGGCCAGGTAGGCTTCATCCAGCTTCGCGCCTTTCTTCAGGCCCGGGCCGCTGATTACTTCCTGGTCTTTCAGGGCAACCATCAGACGCTCGTAAGTGGCACCTTCAACGATACGGTACTCGTCCTTCAGGTCCTTACGGTACTTGTCGAGCTGCTCTTTTTCGATGGACTGCGCACGGGCATCTTTCTCGATACCGTCACGGGTAAATACCTGCACATCGATAACAGTGCCGCGGGTACCGGTCGGAACGCGCTGGGAAGTGTCTTTTACGTCAGACGCCTTCTCACCGAAGATGGCACGCAGCAGCTTCTCTTCCGGTGTCAGCTGGGTTTCGCCTTTCGGAGTCACCTTGCCCACCAGAATGTCGCCGGGGCCTACTTCTGCACCGATGTAAACAATACCGGACTCGTCCAGCTTGGACAGCGCGCTTTCACCCACGTTCGGAATATCCGCAGTGATTTCTTCGCTACCCAGCTTGGTGTCACGGGCCACACAGGTCAGTTCCTGGATGTGAATCGTGGTCAGACGGTCTTCCTGAACCACCTTTTCGGAGATCAGGATGGAGTCCTCGAAGTTGTAACCGTTCCAGGGCATGAACGCGATGCGCATGTTCTGGCCCAGCGCCAGCTCACCCAGATCCACAGACGGACCATCCGCCAGAACGTCACCACGGGCAATCACATCACCCTGACGCACGATGGAACGCTGGTTGATACAGGTGTTCTGGTTAGAGCGGGTGTACTTGGTGAGGTTATAGATATCCACACCTGCATCACCGGCTTCGGTTTCTTCGTTGTTTACACGAACCACGATACGGGCTGCGTCAACGCTTTCGATCACACCGCCACGACGGGCTGTTACACAGACACCGGAATCCTGGGCTACGGTGCGCTCTACACCGGTTCCTACCAGCGGAACCTGTGATTTCAGAGTCGGAACCGCCTGACGCTGCATGTTCGCACCCATCAGGGCCCGGTTAGCATCGTCGTGCTCCAGGAACGGAATCAGGGACGCCGCTACCGACACAACCTGGCGCGGGGAAACGTCCATGAAGTTAACCGCTTCCGGCGGAGCCACGGTAAATTCGTTCTGGTGACGAACGGTTACCAGCTCGTCAGTCAGGCGCTTGCCTTCGTCAGTCGCGGCGCTGGCCTGGGCGATAACGTAGTTGCTCTCTTCGATTGCGGAGAGGTAAACCACTTCATCCGTTACCACACCCTCTACCACCTTCCGGTACGGGCTTTCCAGGAAGCCGTAGGAGTTGGAACGGGCGTAGGTAGCCAACGAGTTGATCAGACCGATGTTCGGACCTTCCGGAGTCTCGATCGGACACACACGGCCGTAATGGGTCGGGTGTACGTCCCGCACCTCAAATCCTGCACGCTCACGGGTCAGACCACCCGGGCCCAAGGCAGAGATACGACGCTTGTGCGTGACTTCGGACAACGGGTTGTTCTGGTCCATAAACTGGGACAACTGGCTGGAACCGAAGAATTCCTTAACCGCTGCAGCAACCGGCTTGGCGTTAATCAGGTCCTGCGGCATCAGGCCTTCGCTTTCAGCAAGGCTCAGACGCTCGCGAACCGCGCGCTCTACCCGCACCAGGCCTACGCGGAACTGGTTCTCGGCCATCTCGCCAACGCAACGTACGCGACGGTTACCCAGGTTATCGATGTCATCCACCTGGCCCTGGCCGTTACGGATGGCGATCAGGGTCTTGAGGACATCAATGATGTCTTCGTGGGTCAGGATGCCTTCGCCTGTGCTCTCTTCACGGCCCAGACGACGGTTCAGCTTCATCCGGCCAACCGCAGACAGGTCATACCGCTCTTCAGAGAAGAACAGGTTGTTGAACAGGGTTTCCGCAGAGTCCTTGGTGGGCGGCTCGCCCGGGCGCATCATGCGGTAGATTTCAACCAACGCTTCCAGCGGGGTGCGGGTCGGATCGATACGCAGGGTATCGGACATGAACGGACCGCAATCCAGGTCGTTGGTGTACAGGGTTTCAATGTCTTTAACACCGGCATCGAGGATCTTGGTAACCACTTCCTCGGTCAGTTCGGTGTTGCACTCCACCAGCACTTCGCCGGTAGACTGATCGATCATGTCCTTGGCCAGAACACGACCGTAGAGATATTCGGTTGGTACTTCCAGCTCGGTAATGCCAGCTTTTTCCAGCTGCTTGATATGGCGAGCCGTGATACGACGACCTTCTTCGGCAATTACGTTGCCGTCCTGGTCTTTGATATCAAACGTCGCAATATCACCACGCAGACGGCTTGGCACCAGCTCGAGCTTGCACACTTCTTCGCCCAGCGAGAACTTACTGGTTTCGAAGAACATCTCCAGCATCTGCTCGGAGGTGTAATTCAGCGCGCGCAGCAAAATAGACGCAGGCAGCTTACGACGACGGTCGATACGAACGAACACGGAGTCCTTCGGATCGAATTCGAAGTCGAGCCATGAGCCACGGTAAGGAATCACCCGGGCTGAATACAGCAGCTTGCCGGATGAGTGGGTCTTGCCCTTGTCGTGATCAAAGAACACACCAGGTGAACGGTGGAGCTGGGAAACAATTACACGCTCGGTACCGTTTACAACGAAGGTACCGTTCTCAGTCATCAGGGGCATCTCGCCCATGTAGACCTCTTGTTCCTTGATGTCCTTGATCGCCTTGTTGGACGATTCCTTGTCATAAATGATCAAGCGGACTTTCACCCGCAGCGGCGCGGCGTAAGTTACGCCCCTGAGCTGACATTCCTTGACGTCAAAGACTGGCTCGCCGATTCGATAGCTCACATACTCGAGCGCGGCGTTGCCAGAGTAACTGACAATCGGGAATACGGATTTGAATGCTGCGTGAAGACCGGTTTCCCGGCGGTCTTCAGGAGCGGCTTCCATTTGCAGGAAGTCCCGGAACGAATCCAGCTGAATAGACAGCAAATAGGGGACGTCCATCACGGAAGGCAATTTACTAAAGTCTTTGCGAATCCGCTTTTTCTCAGTGTAGGAGTAAGTCATCTGCATTCCCCAGCTTTAGACCTGATACCTGGTATCAAGAAGCAATCAAATGTTCTGCTTCGGGGCCGAATTGCTCGGCTTATCGCGCCGTCTTGAACAAGACTCTGGCTGTAGGTTATAGATCTGACATCAACCTGCAATTGCACACCAGACTCTATAGCATATACAACAGAAAAAGGCCGGTGGCACGAAGCCACCAGCCCGTCCATGCTTAATGCACGGTGTCGATCAACAGCCGACTCTTACTTAAGCTCAACAGAAGCGCCTGCTTCCTCAAGCTTCTTCTTGGCCTCTTCAGCCTCGTCCTTGCTAGCGCCTTCCTTAACAGTAGAAGGAGCGCCGTCAACCATTTCCTTGGCTTCTTTCAGGCCCAGACCAGTCAGTTCACGAACGGCCTTGATAACGTTTACTTTCTTCTCGCCAGGACCGGTCAGAACTACGTCGAACTCGGTCTGCTCTTCAGCGGCTTCGCCACCAGCAGCGGCAGCCGGAGCGGCAGCAACAGCGGCAGCAGCAGAAACGTTAAACTTCTCTTCCATAGCTTCAACGAGCTCAACAACTTCCATTACGCTCATTTCAGCAATTGCATTCAAAATATCGTCTTTAGACAGAGCCATGACTTTCTCCGAAAATGTAAAAAATGGTGTTCAACAGAATCAAGCAGCTTCTTGCTTCTGGTCGCGGACTGCAGCTACTACACGTGTGATTCTGCCCGGAATATCGTTCAGAGTACGTGCAAGCTTGGTAACTGGTGCCTGTGTAACAATGGCCAGCTTGGTCAACGCTTCGTGCAGCGTCGGCAGCGTAGCCAGGCGATCGATCTGTTCTGCGCCCATCAGCTCACCGCCAACAGCCAGACCCTTGATTTCGAACGCCTCTTTCTCTTTGGCAAAATCCTTCAGCAGGCGCGCAGCGGCACCCGGATCTTCCATAGAGAAAGCCAGAATGGTAGGACCAACCAGCGCAGGATCGATGCACTCGAACTCGGTACCTTTAATAGCAATCTTCGCCAGGTTGTTACGAACAACCTTCAGGCGAACATTCTCGGCACGAGCCTTGGCACGAAGCGCAGTCATGTCACCAGAGGTGACACCACGGTAGTCAGCCAAAACCACAGACAGAGCAGCTCCAGCAGTCTCGTTGACTTCAGCGACGATCGCCTTCTTGTCTTCGAGTCTAATTGCCACTGGATTTCTCCTCGATTTCGCCAGCTTTATGCCGGCAAACCCATCATTGTCCTCAAAGAGGACGCCTAACGGTGTTTGGGTTCAGAGAGAACGTCTTCACACCGTCTGCGCAGGCGTTGCTTTAACCCTTGCGACCCTTGTTACCAAGGGCCTCGGGGGCCTGCGGTCTTTGACAGCCTTGGCTTCCGCCCAGACTACAAAGTAACTACCGATCAGAGGCTCAGAGTGCCCTGATCAATAGTCAGGCCAGGACCCATCGTAGAAGAGATAGTGATCTTTTTCAGATACACACCCTTGGACGATGCAGGCTTGGCCTTTTTCAGGTCTGCCACCAGAGCTTCAAGGTTTTCCTTGATGTTCTGGGCAGAAAATTCAACGTTACCCAGCGGAGCGTGGATAATGCCGTTTTTGTCAGTACGGTAGCGAACCTGACCGGCCTTGGCGTTCTTCACTGCAGTTTCAACGTCTGCAGTTACAGTGCCAACCTTCGGGTTCGGCATCAGGCCGCGGGGACCGAGGATCTGGCCCAGCTGACCAACAACACGCATGGCATCGGGAGTCGCGATAACCACGTCAAAATCCATGTTGCCTTTCTTCACTTCGTCAGCCAGGTCGTCCATGCCGACAATGTCTGCACCAGCGGCAGTGGCTTTCTCGGCATTGCCACCCTGAGTGAACACTGCAACACGTACGGTTTTACCGGTACCGTGAGGCAGAACGGTGCTGCTACGTACAACCTGGTCGGATTTACGTGCATCAACACCCAGGTTTACGGCTACGTCTACAGACTCTTTGAACTTGACGTTCTGACCCAGTTCAGACAGAAGCGCAACCGCTTCGTCTACAGTGTAGGCGCGGGTGGAGTCTACTTTTTCACGAATCAGCTTCTGACGCTTGCTCAGCTTAGCCATCTTACAGACCCTCCACGTTCAGGCCCATGCTGCGGGCAGTACCAGCGATGGTGCGAACGGCTGCGTCCATATCGGCAGCAGTCATGTCCGGCTCTTTGGTCTTGGCGATTTCTTCCAGCTGAGCGCGGGTAACAGTGCCCACTTTCTCAGTGTTCGGACGGCCAGAACCGCTCTTGATACCAGCTGCCTTCTTCAGCAGAACTGGCGCAGGCGGAGTCTTGGTGACGAACGTGAAGCTGCGGTCGCTGTATACAGTGATAACAGTCGGAATCGGCAGACCGGGTTCCATGCCCTGAGTCTTGGCGTTGAACGCCTTACAGAATTCCATGATGTTAACACCACGCTGACCCAGTGCAGGACCAACTGGGGGACTCGGGTTGGCCTGGCCGGCAGCAACCTGAAGCTTGATATAGGCTTCAATCTTCTTTGCCATGATAGCTCTCCTGTGGGTTCGAACGCCTTTCGGCTCCCCGTTAATAACAACTGCAAATAGCAGACACAAAAAGCCCGCGTCGCTTCAGCGCGCGAGCTTTCAGGCTTGAAGGATGCCTCAGTCTTTCTCGACCTGACCAAACTCCAGCTCTACCGGAGTAGATCGACCGAAGATCAGGACGGCAACCTTGACTCGACTCTTCTCGTAGTCGACTTCTTCAACCACGCCATTGAAGTCTGCAAACGGACCTTCAACAACGCGAACAATTTCGCCCGGCTCGAACAGGGTCTTGGGCTTCGGCTTGTCCGCACCACTCTCTACACGACGCAGGATTGCTTCTGCTTCGCGCTCGGTGATCGGAGCCGGCTTGTCTTTGGTACCACCAATGAAACCAAGAACCCGCGGAGTATTCTTGACAAGATGCCACGAAGCATCGTCCATTTCCATCTGGACCAATACGTACCCGGGATAGAACTTGCGCTCACTCTTGCGCTTTTTCCCGTCACGCATTTCAACGACTTCCTCGGTCGGAACCAGGATCTCGCCGAATTTGTCTTCCATTCCTTCGAGCGCAACACGCTCTTTCAGAGTGCGCATTACGTGCTTTTCGAAGCCAGAATACGCATGAACGACGTACCAGCGCTTAGCCATTGCCCACTCCTGTTAACCGATAAAGCCGGCGACCAGCCAACTGATCAGTGAATCCATACCCCACAAGATCAGCGCTACAACCAGAACAAACACCACAACGATAATTGTGGTCTGAACCAGTTCAGGCCTGGTGGGCCATACCACTTTCCGGATCTCGACACGCGCTTCTTTCAACAGGGTCGCAAAACGGCGACCACGGTCAGTTTGCAGCGCCACAAAGGCAGCAACCAGACCAAGCGCAACCAGAGCCAGAACCCGATACAACACAGACTCTGCACTGAAATACTGATTACCGACGACACCGACGGCAATCAGAACGAAAACAACCAGCCATTTCACGCTATCGAAACGGCTGGTCGATTGAACGGCTTTTGACTCCATAGGAATCAGCTTATGTATCCGGATGTTAAAAAATGGCAGGCCAGAAGGGAATCGAACCCCCAACCTGCGGTTTTGGAGACCGCTGCTCTGCCAATTGAGCTACTGGCCTGCACCGAAACAACTCAGTGCAACAACAAAGAGTAACCCGAAGGTTACTCGATGATCTTGGATACCACGCCGGCACCAACGGTACGGCCGCCTTCACGAATCGCGAAGCGCAGACCATCTTCCATGGCGATCGGAGCGATCAGGGTAACAGTCATTTTCACGTTGTCACCCGGCATTACCATTTC
>NZ_JADARC010000056.1:0-578 GCF_016464245.1 Marinobacter sp. bablab_jr003 | reverse complement strand
TAACGCTTCGCGTAACCGGCGGCCGGAAGTGGCAGAGCGAAGCGGCGCCACTTTTGGCTGTCCGTGTTCACGCGATTGTTAGCCAGTGTTCAGCCATTTGACGGTCGCACCTCCACAAGCTCTATGTATAGCAGCGGCCTACTTGAAGCCAACGTATCCACTTTGGTGGCCGCGATTTTACCGGTGTATTTTACTTGCTGCCCTATTGAAACGTCCTGCCATTCTTCGGCATCCGCTGGCGTGGAATAGTACATAACCCGGGCAGCCTTCATGCCTGGTTCAATCAACGCAAAGCTTTCATTGAAATAAAGTCGCTCATCTCGAACAGCTCGAACGGTGCCTACCCATTCGACCTCACCTGCCAAGGCGTCCGACAATTGACTAAGATACGATGCGCGATCCTGAGCAGCCGCTAGTTCGGCAGAGGCGCAGTCCATTAAAGACATAAACACGTGAAAGTCAGAGCGCCATGCTTTGTGCGCGTTCAAGCACGAGTCGCTTGCGCTCGCCAGGGAGCAGAATAGGAGCGCAAAAATCACGAATAATGTCCGCATCGGTTTCTCCTGGACGGCTAACGC
>NZ_JADARC010000055.1:0-1115 GCF_016464245.1 Marinobacter sp. bablab_jr003 | reverse complement strand
TGGCCGGCGCTGACCTGTTCGCTGCACGCCTGAAGCCTCGATTCGGCCTCGAAGATGCCCCAGATAAAGGCCGCAGGATCGCGGCCATCAATGAGTATGGGGTAAAAGCCATTGAGTTCCAGGTGTTGCCGGAACCAGTCCGCCCCCCCTTGCAGAAAAATCGTTGAACGTTGATCGATGCGGCGGCCGTTGGCAATCATCACCGGGGTCACCAGGCCACAGTCCTCAGCTCGCCACCAGCGGCTTGCCCAGTCGCTGCCCCGCTGCTCCTCAAATGCCCCATCACTGAGAAACGCGACCAGACGCTCCCCCGGCAGCGGCATGTGGGTGTATTGCAGTTCAGCGAAGCCCAGATATCCGCCCTCGATCAGCCCGCCGGCAGTGTGGGGGTTGACGTGACTGCCCAGGGGAACCCCCGGTGTGCCATCCGGAGTGACGGCGTAGCTGTAAAAGTCACTCACCAGCCGGGACAGCCCCGCCTCGTCGAGCGTGTACCGATCCTGCTGTTCTGGATGCAGATTGCCGAGCAGTATGTTGACGCTTTCGATAGCCGCCACACAGTGCCCCTGCCCCATCAGCCAGCTACGGGTCAGCCCCGCCAACGCGTTGGCGGCCGTGTAGCCAAGATAGGCAGGCACCATGTTCAGCGAACCACCGGTATGCCCCTGAGGATTTTCCTTGAAGTCATCCGCCGCCAGCGGCTGTCCGGACAGGTCCACTCTGCTGGCATAAGTCATGTGGGCTACCAGCCACATGGCCGCGTTGGTGAGGGTGTCTGCAGCCTCGAAAATAATCAGGGCATCGTCGAGCGAGTCATAACGCCCGGCACAAACGAGTTCCTGGCACAGGTCGAACACGCGCACCTGGGTCAAATCGGTATGTTCGATCACCCCGCGCCCTTTTGCCCAGTTGGCAAACTGGGGGTAACGCTGCCGGTATTGGGCAGCACGCTGCTGGATTCGATGTGAATCCTCAATGGAATAGCCGTTCATGATCTCTCCCTGATAACTCTACTGACGTTAATGGTGGCCTACTAGAAATCCTCGCCGTAAATATCCGGATTACCCCGGGTATTTGCCCGGTCTCACATCAAAGACGCAAAATGGATTGGTAGC
>NZ_JADARC010000054.1:0-635 GCF_016464245.1 Marinobacter sp. bablab_jr003 | reverse complement strand
TGGCCGGCGCTGACCTGTTCGCTGCACGCCTGAAGCCTCGATTCGGCCTCGAAGATGCCCCAGATAAAGGCCGCAGGATCGCGGCCATCAATGAGTATGGGGTAAAAGCCATTGAGTTCCAGGTGTTGCCGGAACCAGTCCACCCCCCCTTGCAGAAAAATGGTTGACCGTTGATCAATGCGGCGCCCGTTAGCAATCATCACCGGGGTCACCAGGCCACAGTCCTCGGCTCGCCACCAGCGGCTTGCCCAGTCGCTGCCCCGCTGCTCCTCAAATGCCCCATCACTGAGAAACGCGACCAGACGCTCCCCCGGCAGCGGCATATGGGTGTATTGCAGTTCCGCAAAGCCCAGGTATCCGCCCTCGATCAGCCCGCCGGCAGTGTGGGGGTTGACGTGACTGCCCAGGGGAACCCCCGGTGTGCCATCCGGGGTGACGGCGTAGCTGTAAAAGTCACTCACCAGCCGGGACAGCCCCACCTCGTCGAGCGTGTAAATGGAATAGCCGTTCATGATCTCTCCCTGATAACTCTACTGACGTTAATGGTGGCCTACTAGAAATCCTCGCCGTAAATATCCGGATTACCCCGGGTATTTGCCCGGTCTCACATCAAAGACGCAAAATGGATTGGTAGC
>NZ_JADARC010000053.1:0-116313 GCF_016464245.1 Marinobacter sp. bablab_jr003 | reverse complement strand
TCTACCGGCTGAACACCAGTGTGTTGGAGGGAATGAACAACAAGATCAAGGTGATCAAGCGGGTGGCCTACGGCTACCGGGATAACGACTACTTCTTTCTGAAGATAAAAGCAGCATTTCCCGGTAAAGCGCGATGAACCAATAAAAAGGGCCTACGTTTTCACGTAAGCCCTTGAAAAATATGGCGCGCCCGAGAGGATTCGAACCTCTGACCTCTGCCTCCGGAGGGCAGCGCTCTATCCAGCTGAGCTACGGGCGCATTCGAAACCGCGAGTTGCTCGTCAATTTCGAGTGCGCAATCTTACGTGCGCAGGGGGCGTCTGTCCAGCCCCCGAGCTCAACTCATCCCTCAGATTTTCGGCATTTTCTGTTCGGGAGTAATACTCACCAGATTGCTGTCGTTGCTGAAGGTCACTTCGCCGTCCTGTACGGATACCTGAAAGGTCATGGAGCGTTCTGCCAGGGCGGCCAGCTGGCTGGTTTGTTCGGCGGCCAGGTCGACAATGGTCAGGTTGCCAAATCGCTCCAGCTTGTTATGGTGCTTGTCCCACCACACAGGCACGCCGCGCCCGCCGTAGGTGTACAGGATCACCCTTTGTGAGCGGTTGCAGGCTTTGCGAATGCGGTCTTCTTCCGGCAATCCCAGGTCAATCCAGAGCTCGATTTCATCGCTCAGGGATTTCTGCCACAGCTCCGGTTCGTCGTCGGTGCTCAGGCCTTTGGTAAACTCCAGGGTGTCGCTGGCGTTCAGCGCGAAGGCCAACAGGCGTATCATCATGCGTTCATCGGTCTCTGACGGGTGGCGTGCCACGGTCAGGTGGTGGTCGGCATAATAGTGCCTGTCCATATTGGCAATATGGAGCGTGGCTTTGAAGATGGTGGCTTTCAGTGCCATTGAGCGTCCTGTGGTTTTGGTGGGCAGGGCATTAGTGTAAAGCAATTTCAGCGAGGCGGTGCATAGCGGCATGGTGTTGTTGCGGGGTTTTCTGGTTCTGGTGGTGTTCTTCCTGCTGGGTGAGGCGCTGCGGGTGCTGGCGGGTTTGCCGGTCAGTGGCGGGGTGCTGGGGATGGTGATGGCCACCTTTACCCTGATGCTGCGTGGCCAGGTCAGTGATGAGCTGGCAGAGGCCAGTCGGGGTCTGATTTCGGTTCTGGTACTGCTCATTACACCGGGGGTGGTGGGCGTATTTTTTATTGTCGACCAGTTCTACGGCCACTGGACAACGGTCATTGTCGCCCTGATTGCCGGTACGCTGCTGAGTGTACTGACCACCTTATGGCTGATGAAGAAGGTGTCGGAGAGCAGTGCGGGGGAGAAGAGCCATGAATAATGCCTTTGCCGAACTGCTCTCGGTCTGGACGGCGGGCCCGATGCTTTCCATCGCGCTTACGCTGGCGGCTTTCCTGGCGGCGAACTGGCTGTTTGCCCGCTTCCGTCGCCCGTTGTGGATGCCGCCAGTGCTGATTGCTGCGCTGTTGCTGGCGGCCGTGGTGGCCCTCAGCGGCATCGGCTTTGAAGAGTACGAGCAGGGCGCCCGCTGGCTCACGGTGTTGCTGGGCCCGGCCACCGTGGCGCTTGGGGTGCCCCTGTATCAGCAAATGCACCACATTCGTGCGCTCTGGAAGCCCATCCTGGTGACCTTGCCCCTGGCGGCCACGCTGGCGGCGGTCTATGCCCTGGGGATCGCCTGGTTGATGGGGGCATCGCCCCTGGTGTTGTCTTCCCTGGCACCAAAGTCGGTGACGGCACCCATAGCCATGGGTATTGCCGAGCAGCTGGGTGGCTCTGTGTCGCTTACCCTGGGCGGCTTGCTGATTACCGGCGTGCTGGCCTCGGTGTTTGTAGACTGGTGCGCCCGCTGGCTCAACATCAGGGACGACCGGATTATCGGTTTCGCACTGGGCCTGAATGGCCATGCCATTGGCACCGCCCGGGCGTTTGAAATCAGCCCAACAGCCGGCGCTTTTTCGTCTCTGGGTATGGGGCTGACCGGGGTGTTTACGGCTTTGTTCCTGCCGTTTACCTTTCCGTTCTAGGAGTTCTGCTTCATCTATGCCAAACCAAGACATCCTCGACCTGCAGCCCACCCACATCCAGGAGCTGCAGAACCGGTACGACCAGGCGCTGACTGAACACGGATACGACAGCCTGCTGATTGCCTCCGGCGCTGCCCCCTACCGGTACCGGGATGATCAAACCTACGTGTTTCAGGGCTTCGGGCCGTTCCTGCGCCTGACCCGCACCCTGGAAGAGGGCATGGTGGTCACCATCGAACCCGGCCTCTACTTTATTCCGTCACTGCTGGAGCCTGTGCTGAACGGGCCGCAGGCAAAGTACCTGAACCGGGGCCTGCTTGATGAGCTGCAAGGCTGTGGGGGCATTCGTATTGAGGACAACGTGGCGGTCACGGCCTCCGGTGCCCGCAACCTGACCCGGGAAACAGAACGGTAACCTTTCTCAACAAATTCCGCGGTTAAAAGGGTTGCATTCCTGTTCGTTAATGACAATAATTATCACTAACTTTAGTGCTGTTAGTGAGAGCGCCCTATGTACGTTTGCCTGTGTTACGGGGTAACAGACAGAGAAATCCGCGAAGCCGCCGAAAATGGTGTCAGCTCCATGCGCCAGCTGGGTAAGGAGCTGGGTGTCGGCCGCCAGTGTGGTCGCTGCGCCTGCACCGCGCGGGAGATCCTTAAGGAAGCCCGGTCACCGGATTATCTGGCGCTTGCCAACATGCTGGCCCAGCCCGCCTGACGGGCTGACCTGTCCCGATACTGCAATTGCACCTCTTTCACATCCGTGATTTTTTATTGCCGGTAAACCGACTATCCTTGTGAATTAAAGCAACTGCGACATAAGGAATTTGGTTATGAAAGGCGATAAGAAAGTCATCCAGTATCTGAACAAGGTTCTTGCCAACGAGCTGACCGCCATCAACCAGTATTTTTTGCATTCCAGAATGTACAAGGACTGGGGCATTACCAAGCTGGCAGCCAAGGAATACGAAGAATCCATTGACGAAATGAAGCACGCCGATCAGCTGATCGAGCGCATTCTGTTCCTGGAGGGACTGCCCAACCTGCAGGATCTGAACAAATTGCTGATTGGCGAAAATGTTCAGGAAATGATCGAGTGCGACCTAAAGCTTGAGCACACCGCACACACCGACCTGAAAGAAGCTATCATCTACTGCGAACAGGTTCAGGACTTTACCAGCCGCGAACTGTTCCGGAGCATCCTCGACAGCGAAGAAGAGCATATCGACTGGCTCGAAACCCAGCTGGAGATGATTTCCCAGATGGGTATCCAGAACTACATCCAGCTGCAGTCCTCGGCAGCGGAGTAATCACCGACAATGGATCTGTCCTGCTTCAAAGCCTATGACCTCCGGGGCCGGGTTCCGGACCAGCTGAACCCGCCCCTGGCAGAAAAAATCGGCCGGGCCTATGTGGAAATCACCGGTGCAAAAAAAGTCATCGTCGGCTATGACATCCGCCTGTCCAGCCCGGAAATCTCCGAGGCGCTCAGCTCCGGCCTGATGGCGGCCGGTGCCGACGTTTACGACATCGGCCTGTGTGGCACCGAACAGGTGTACTTTGCCACCAGCCACTACGGCATGGACGGCGGCATCATGGTCACCGCCAGCCACAACCCGAAAGACCACAACGGCATGAAAATGGTCGGCCCCCAGTCCCGGCCCATCAGCTCCGATAACGGCCTGAACGACATCCGGGACCGCGTGCGCGAACCCTTCTTTGATGCGCCGGAGCAGGGCAGGTACGAAACCCTGGAAGTGATGGCCGCCTACACAGACCACCTGTTGGGCTACATCGACGCCAGCTCCCTCAAGCCCATGACCATCGTCTGCAACGCCGGCAACGGCGGCGCTGGTCTGGTGATTGATGAACTGGAACAACACCTGCCGTTCGAATTTATCAAAGTACACCACCAGCCGGACGGACACTTCCCCAACGGCGTACCCAACCCCATCCTGCCGGAAAACCGCACCGCCACGGCAGATGCCGTCATCGAACACGGCGCCGCCATGGGTATCGCCTGGGACGGCGACTACGACCGCTGCTTCTTCTTCGACGAAACCGGCCGCTTCATCGAAGGCTACTACATCGTCGGCCTGCTGGCGGACCAGTTCCTCAGAAAAACCGGCGGCGGAAAAGTCATCCACGACCCCCGCCTCACCTGGAACACCCAGGACCTGGTAGAAGCCGCCGGCGGCGAAGCCATCGAAAGCAAAACCGGCCACGCCTTTATCAAACAAAGAATGCGCGACGAAGACGCCGTGTACGGTGGCGAAATGAGCGCCCACCACTACTTCCGCGACTTCGCCTACTGCGACAGCGGCATGATCCCCTGGCTACTCATCGCCGAACGCCTGTGCCAGAGCGGCCAAACCCTGTCGTCCCTCATCGACGCCAGAATAAAAGCCTACCCGGCCAGCGGCGAAATCAACCGCACCATAGCCGACCCCGCCAAAGTCCTCGCCGCGATGGAAGCCCTCTACAGCCCCGGCGCCAAAAACGTCAGCTACGTAGACGGCCTGAGCGTAGAGTTCGACAACTGGCGCTTCAACCTGCGCATGTCCAACACCGAACCGGTGGTTCGCCTGAACGTGGAAGCACGGGCGGACAAGGCCCTGATGGAAAAGAAAACGGAAGAACTTCTGGCGGAAATGGAAAGGTTAAACAGGGCCTGACTCTAGGCCTCTGTCACTTCGGAAGGCACGCGGCCGCAGGAAGGCCTAGTGTATTGTTCGGGGGCTGGGTGAGGGTGCCCTCACCCAGACCTTGCACCCAAGCCTAGCGTGACAAAGGCTTTGCACCCCACTCAAAGCCAGTCATTCAACATAATGCCGATACCAAACCGCTCAATCCGCTCATTGTAGTCAATCAAACTCTCCCCATACCCGTTGTAATACTGGAAAAACCCCTTCAACGTCTCCCCGATAGGAAAGCTGTACCCAAACTCCACCGACGTCCGGTTATCCGACCGCAAATTATTCAGCAACTTCAGCGAAAACGTCCGATCCTCCGTCAGCTTGTACACCGCGTTATAACTCGCGTGCCCCAGATACCGCTCGATATCCGCATTATCATTCTCGCTGGTACTCTCCGGCAGCCGGTACCACGGCTCCACCTGGAACAGCCATCGGTCATAGCTGTAGGCGGCGGACGCCTTAATCCGGTTCCAGCTCCGGGACCGGGGGTCCGCCTGGCCGTTGGACTGGTGGTTGAAGCCGATGGTGATCCCGTTCAGGGTACCCGGCCCGATATCCCAGTCCAGCTGGTGCCGGAAAAACAGCTCGGGCTCGTAGTTGGTCTCTCGGAAAGGCGCTGATTCGTCCTGGTTGTACACCTGCCAGAACGACTTCTGGGTATAGCCGAACCAGAACGTGGTGCGCTTATCAAAGAAGCCGGTCAGCAACGGTACCTTGAAACTGATCTGGTACTTCGCTTCCTCATTCTCCAGGAAGTAGTCGTAGCCAGTGGTGCCCAGCCGCGGGCTGACCGGGTTCGGGTTGGGGTGGTCAACCCAGGTCAGCGGAAGGATGTAGTTGGGCTTGTGGGTTACCAGGCTGCCGGCAAAGGAAAACACCGCCTGCTCGGCCGCCAGGTAATTATTCACCAGTGACTTCATGACCCCTTCGTCCGGGTCATCCTCCAGGGCGTTGCCGACAATCTCCGCGCGGGTCTCCTTGTCGGCAGCCAGTTGTTCCGCCTGTGCTTCAGAGGTTTCCAGTGCCTCTTCGCTGGCGTTATCCCGGGCTGTCTGGGGATCATTCCGGGCGTCGTAGCAGGCCAGCCGCTGCACGCCGTCCCGGATCAGGGCGCAGTTTACGGAGCTGTCGCCGGTATCCTGGGCGAAACTCACCGGGCTTGCCGTCAGCGCAAATACAACGAAGGTAAGGGGAAAACGGGCGGTCAGGTGCATGGTGTGTCCTTACTGGCTGGCGGTCAGGCTGAGCCAGGTGTTGGCAATGCCATACACCCAGACGCCCAGCAGGGTTAAGGTCAGAAGCGCAAAAATAATCCGGTGCCGGGTGCGGCGGTCATCGCTGACCGAGGCTACCCAGCGCAGGTACATCAGGCCGATAAAGCTGAGAAAAACACCCAGGCTGGCCACCGCAGGAACCAGCAGCCAGGCCGGATGCACCGGGTTGCCGGCGCTGGACAGGTTGCTGAACCAGCCCATGGACACCAACAGGACAGCCAGGCTGGAGAATTCCAGGATCAGCAGGGATTTGCGTCGTTTATCCGGGCGTGGGGCGGGCGTCTGTGGCATGGTCGGGCTCTAGGTACCTGGTGGAGGAATGTCGGATGGCTATGGTAACCGGAAACGGTAACATTTCAGATACACCCTACGAAACTGTCACTAAAATGGTTGAAATCAATTTCTGATTCTGCCAATTGGTTTTTTTGCCGGGGCACAGTCGCTATAATGCGGCGACCGAAAGATTATAACGCTCAAATGCGAGGTGCATTGTGAAGATGAAGAGAGTCCTGGCTGTAGTTCTGCTTGGTTTTGGCCTGGCCGCCGGCGCCGCAGTAGCAAGTGTTGAAGACGAAATCCGCGACCGCATCAAGCCGATCGGCGAAGTGTGCCTGCAGGGTGAAGAGTGTGGCGAAGCCGCAGCTGCGCCTGCCCAGGAAGCCAGCGCCGGTGCTGCTGCCCGTTCCGGCAGCGACGTGTACAACGCAGCCTGTACTGCGTGCCACGCCACTGGTGCAGCTGGTGCTCCGATTGTCGGCAATGCCGACCAGTGGGCGCCCCGCATCGAGCAGGGCCTGGAAACCCTGATCAGCCATGCCATCAACGGCTTTAACGCCATGCCGCCGAAAGGTGCCTGTGCCAGCTGTTCTGATGAAGAAATTGTTGCCGCCGTTGAACACATGGTGGAATCAAGTCAGTAATCCCTGGCTTGTGACACAAAACCCCGCTCGTGCGGGGTTTTGTCGTTTTACAGGCCCAGGTCGCCAATCAGGGCGCTGAGAGTGGCCTTGCCCTTTTTCTGGTTGGCCTGCTGGTCTGATTCGCCCAGCCCCTCCCAGTTCACATCGTCTTCCGGCAGTTCATCCAGGAACCGGCTGGGAATGGTCTCCAGTTTTTCCCCGTATTGCTTGCGTGAGGCAGCATAGGTCAGCGCCAGGGTTTCCCGGGCCCGGGTGATGCCCACATACATCAGGCGCCGTTCTTCCTCCACATTGCCTTCCTCGATGCTGCTCCGGTGCGGCAGGATCTCTTCCTCCAGGCCCATAATGAACACATGGGGGAACTCCAGCCCCTTGGAGGCGTGCAGGGTCAGCAGCTGAACCTTGTCGCTGTCATCTTCCTCTTCACGCTGCTCCATCATGTCCCGCAGTACCAGCTTGGCGATGGCATCCTCGATGCCGATCTCGTCGGCCGTGCCCTTGCCGTCGTCCAGCATGCGCTGGATCGACTCCACCAGGTACCAGATGTTCTCCATCCGCCGTTCGGCCTGCTTCGGACTGCCGGAATGCTGGTGCAGCCACTCCTCGTATTCGATGTCGGTGAACAGCTGCTTGATCACCGGAATCGGGTTCTCCGAAAACAGCCGCTCGCAGGTCTTGTCTACCCAGTGGGCGAACCGGCGCAGCCGGTCCAGGCCTTTCTCGGTGACATGGGTTTCCGCACCCATATCCCCCAGCGCCTTGAAGAGGCTGACGTTGCGGGAGCGGGCATAGTGGCTGAGTTGCTCCAGGGTGCGCGGGCCGATTTCCCGGCGCGGCACGTTCACCACCCGCAGGAAGGCGGCATCGTCGTCCGGGTTGATCATCAGCCGCAGGTACGACATCGCATCCTTGATCTCGTTCTTGGAGAAGAACGACTGGCCGCCGGAGATGCGGTAGGGAATCTGGTAGGCCTGCAGCTTCATCTCCAGCAGTCGGGCCTGGTGATTGCCCCGGTAAAGAACGGCGAAATCCTTGAAATCCAGGCCGTTCTTCAGCTTCTGGTCGAGAATTTCGGTGGCCACCCGCTCGGTTTCGGCGTCTTCGTTGCGGCAACGAATGATGCGGATTTCGTCACCCACGGTGTGGTCACTCCACAGGGCTTTCTCGAACACGTGGGGGTTGTTGGCAATCACCGTGTTGGCGCAGCGCAGGATCCGGCTGGTGGAACGGTAGTTCTGTTCCAGCTTGACGATTTTCAGGCTCGGGAAGTCTTCCTTCAGCTGGGCCAGGTTTTCCGGCCGGGCGCCGCGCCAGGCGTAGATGGACTGGTCATCATCGCCCACCACGGTAAACGCGGCCCGCTCGGCCACCAGCTGTTTCACCAGTTCGTACTGGCACACGTTGGTGTCCTGGTACTCATCCACCAGCATGTAGCGGATTTTCCGGCGCCACTTGGCCAGCACCTCCGGGTTGTCCCGGAACAGCTGCACCGGCAGCAGGATCAGGTCGTCAAAATCTACCGCGTTGTAGGCTTTCAGGTATTCGTTGTAGTGCCTGTAAACGATGGCAATGCGCTGCTCACGCTCGTCTGCCGCCTTGCTGTAGGCCTCGGAGGGGCTGCGCATGGCATTCTTCCAGGACGAGATGGTCATCTGCACATCGTTCAGCTCGTCACCGGCCTCGGCGCTGGCTTCGCGCAGCATCAGGTCTTGCAGCAGTGCCTTGGCATCTTCGGCATCGAAGATGGAGAAGCCGGGGTGATAACCCAGGTGGGCATGCTCCTCCCGGATCATGTTCAGGCCCAGGTTGTGGAAGGTAGAGACAATCAGCCCCCGGGTCTTGCCCCGGTCCACAATGCGCCCGACCCGCTCTTTCATTTCCCGGGCGGCCTTGTTGGTAAAGGTGACGGCGGCAATGTGCCGGCCCGGAATGCCCAGTTCTTCAATCAGGTAGGCGATCTTGCGGGTGATCACGCTGGTCTTGCCACTGCCGGCGCCCGCCAGCACCAGCAGGGGGCCGTCGGCGTAGCGAACCGCTTCGCGCTGTCTGGGGTTGAGCTTGTTCACGATAAAGACGCCAGAGAATAAACCGGGGTGAGTGTTGCGTCCGGCTATTCTACACCACCACGCAGCATCCAGCTTGCCTGCAACACCAAGCCGCTGTACCTTTGCCCATTAATTTTGTAAGCAAGATAACAGAGGTCGCATGAACAGTATCTCCCGGCGCATTGCTGATGAACTCGGCGTACGTGAGCAGCAGGTAAACGCCACCGTCGCCCTGCTGGATGAAGGTGCCACCGTTCCGTTTATTGCCCGTTACCGGAAAGAAATCACCGGCTCCCTGGACGACAGCCAGCTGCGTACCCTGGAAGAGCGGCTGCGTTACCTGCGGGAGCTGGAAGACCGCCGGGGCACTATCCTCAACAGCATCGAGGAGCAGGGCAAGCTGACCGACGAGCTGCGCACGGCCATCGAAGCGGCAGACACCAAGAACCGCCTGGAAGACCTGTACCTGCCCTACAAGCCCAAGCGCCGCACCAAGGCCCAGATTGCCAAGGAGGCGGGGCTGGAGCCGCTGGCTGATGCCTTGTTTGATGACCCCACCCTGGACCCGGAAACCACCGCAGCCGGTTACCTGAATGCCGAAGCCGGCATTGACGACACCAAGGCCGCGCTTGATGGCGCCCGCTACATCCTGATGGAGCGCTTTGCCGAAGATGCCGAGCTGCTGGGCGCGCTGCGGGATTTCGTGTGGCAGGAAGGCCAGCTGAAAGTCAGCGTGGTGGAAGGCAAGGAAAACGAAGGCGCGAAATTCCGCGATTACTTCGACCACATCGAGCCGTTGAAGAAGGTTCCCTCGCACCGGGCCCTGGCTATTCTACGTGGCCGCAATGAAGGTATCCTGGCCTACAGCCTTGTGATGGGTGATGCCGAAGACGACCGCCGCCAGCCCCATCCGGCGGAGCAGCGCATTGCGGCCCACTGGCGCATTCGCGACAACGGCCGTGCTGCCGACAAATGGCTGGGCGAGGTGGTGCGCTGGACCTGGCGGGTGAAGCTCTCTACCCAGATTGAAACTGACCTGATGTCCCAGGTACGCGAAGCCGCTGAAGCTGAAGCCATCAACGTGTTTGCCGCCAATCTGAAAGACCTGCTGTTGCTGGCTCCCGCCGGCCCGCGCGCGACCCTGGGCCTGGACCCCGGCCTGCGTACCGGTGTGAAGGTGGCGGTGATTGACGGCACCGGCCAGGTGGTCGACCACGGCGCGATTTACCCCCATGCGCCCAAAAATCAGTGGGAGTCCTCCATTGCCCAGCTGGCGGCCTGGTGCCAGAAGTACAAGATTGAGTTGGTAGCCATCGGTAACGGCACTGCGTCCCGGGAAACCGAGAAGCTGGTGGGCGACCTGTGCAAGCGTTATCCGGAACTGAAGCTGGCCCGCATTGTGGTGAATGAATCCGGGGCGTCGATTTACTCGGCCTCCGAATTTGCCTCAAAGGAGTTACCGGACCTGGATGTGACTATCCGGGGTGCTGTCTCCATCGCCCGCCGTTTGCAGGACCCTCTGGCAGAGCTGGTGAAAATTGAGCCCAAGTCCATCGGTGTCGGCCAGTACCAGCACGATGTGTCCCAGGTCCAGTTATCCCGCAGCCTGGATGCCGTGGTGGAAGACTGTGTAAACGGGGTAGGGGTAGACCTGAACACCGCGTCTGTACCGTTGCTCACCCGGGTGTCCGGCCTGAACCAGAGTATCGCCCAGAACATCGTCGATTTCCGCAACCAGAACGGCAAGTTCGTCAGCCGCAAGCAGCTGATGAAAGTCTCCCGGCTGGGTGAGCGCACCTTCGAACAGGCTGCCGGCTTCCTGCGCATTGCCGGTGGCGATAACCCGCTGGACCGCTCGTCTGTGCACCCGGAAGCCTATGGCGTGGTGGAAGCCATTGCCCAGCGCAACGGCAAGAAAGTGGACGACATTATTGGCGACTCTGCGTTCCTGCGCAGCCTCAACCCGCAGGATTACGTGACCGAGCAGTTCGGCCTGCCCACAGTGAAAGATATCATCTCCGAGCTGGAAAAGCCGGGCCGGGACCCGCGTCCGGAATTCCGCTTTGCCCACTTCGAGGAAGGGGTGGAAACCCTGAACGACCTGAAGCCGGGCATGGTGCTGGAAGGCTCCGTCACCAACGTGACCAACTTCGGCGCGTTCGTGGACATCGGCGTGCACCAGGACGGTCTGGTACATATCTCTGCCTTGTCCCATACTTTCGTCAAAGATCCGCGCGAAGTGGTGAAGGCGGGTGATATCGTTAAGGTTAAAGTGATGGAAGTGGACATTCCCCGTAAACGGATTGCCCTGTCCATGCGTATGGATGACCAGCCCGGTGCCGAGGCGTCGTCCAAGCCGGCCCGTGGCGCCGATCGCAGTGGTGGCCGCGGTAACGACCGCAAGCCCCGTGGCGGCCAGGGTTCCCAGCCCGCGCAGGGTGCCATGGCTGGCGCGCTGGCACAGGCACTGGCCTCTGCCCGTAAAGGCGGCCGTTAAACCACTTCCTTGAATCAATGGCGGCTATCCCATAAAAGGGTAGCCGCTTCAACAGGAGCCAATCATGGCAGATTCCCGCCACTCCCTGCTTCAGCAGTTTGCCGCCAGTGACTGGAGCGGTTTTCTGAAAGGTGTCGAGAAAGAAGGTCTGAGGGTGGATGCCAACGGCTTCATCGCCCAGACGCCCCATCCGGAGGCTCTGGGCTCTGCCCTGACCCACGGGCGGATTACCACCGACTACTCCGAAGCCCTGCTGGAGCTGATTACCCCGGTGTTCAACAGCACCGGTGCCATGCTGGAATCCCTGCGGGACACCCACCGTTATGTGCAGCAGAACCTGGGTGACGAAGTGTTCTGGGCCGCCAGCATGCCCTGCGAAATCGATGGCGACCAGAGCATTCCCATCGCCGAGTATGGCCGTTCCAACGTCGGCCAGCTCAAGCATGTTTATCGTCAGGGACTGGCGGTGCGCTATGGCCGGGTGATGCAGAGCATTGCCGGTGCCCACTACAACCTGTCGCTGCCCGACAGCTTCTGGCAGAAGTGGCAGGAAGTCACGGGCAACAGCGATTCCCTGCAGGATTTCAAATCCGACCAGTACTTCTGGCTGATCCGCAACTTCCGCCGCCGCAGCTGGCTGCTGATGTTGCTGTTCGGGGCGTCTCCGGCGCTGGATTCCAGCTTCGTTGCCAACATGAAGCACGATCTCAGCCGCTTCGACGACCGCACCTGGCACGGCCAGTATGCGACCTCCCTGCGCATGGGCGATCTGGGCTACCACAACAATGCCCAGGCCTCCCTGAATATCTGTTTCAACGAACTGGCCACCTACACCCGCACCCTGGACCGCGCCATCCACACCAACTGGCCGGCCTATGAGGCCATCGGCACCCAGCGCGATGGCGAGTTCATCCAGATCAACACCAGCGTGCTGCAGATTGAGAACGAGTATTACAGCGCGGTGCGCCCGAAACGCACCACCGAACGGGGCGAAAAGCCGATACAGGCGCTGGATGCCCGGGGCGTGGAGTACATCGAAGTGCGTTGCCTGGACCTCGATCCTTTCTCGCCGGTCGGCGTGAACCAGGCGCAGGTTGATTTCCTGGACCTGTTCCTGCTCGATTGCCTGCTGACCGACTCGCCGCGTATTGGCGACGAAGAATGCGAGCGGCTGGATGACAACTACAAGGATGTCGTGGCTTCCGGCCGCTGGCAGGAACTGGCCCTGTGCCGGGCAAACTGCGAGCGTGTACCTGTCGGCAATGCCGCCCGGGAACTGCTGGACCGGCTGCAGCCGCTGGCGGAACAACTGGACGGCTGGGAGCAGGGTGAGACCTACCGCAACGCCCTGGCTGCACAGCGCGACAAGCTGCAGGGCTCCGACTGGGCGGTACCTTCTGCCCGGGTGCTCGATGCTATGAGTGCGTCCGGCCTTGGCCACCGGGACTGGACCCTGGAAATGTCCCGCCAGCATCAGCAAACCCTCCGTAATGAGACTCTGGCGCCGGATGTGCTGTCGGCCTACCAGGCCATGACCCGGGAATCGCTGGCGGAGCAGCAGGCGATGGAAGCGGCCGATACCCAGCCGTTCTCCGAATTCCTGGAAGACTATCTGAAAGCCTGAAAGCGACCTGACTCACAGAAAGTGCTTTTGCCGCTTGCCGCCTCCCTTACCTGTTGTTACGTTTATTAACATCAGGTAAGGGAGGCTGTACCGTGGCAAGAGACATCAAACTCGGATGGGACGTGGAAGCCTTGAACAAGGCGTATCGGCAGGGTTACATGGCCGGTTCCATGGGTATGGACAAAACCCGCTGCCCCTATCGCGGTGACGTTGTGATTGCGGCCTGGGAGGCCGGCTGGGACGACGCCGGTGAAGCCGTGCAGGCCGGTGGCCAGCAGGGCGACGACGATCTGTTTGCCCGCATCGCCTGATCCCCGATTTTTCTTCCCCTTTTGCTTTAACCGCTTATGCTCTGCCCGCGTCATGGGGTAGGATTGCTCACTGAGTTTTCGTGCAGTCCCTAACTGTGATGCGGGGTAGTGTTTTGACGAGCAGATGGATTTTCGGTCTTGTATTTCTGGTGTGCGCCGGGCTGCTTGCGGTGGCCTTCTACATGGAGCACGTGATGGGGCTTGAACCTTGTCCCTTGTGCTGGTTGCAGCGCTTCGGCTTTATGGGTGCCGGGCTGGTCAGCTTGCTGGCATTCCTGCATGGTCCCAAAGGTTTCGGTAACCGGGTTTACGGCTTCCTGATGGTGCTCAGTGCCGGTGCCGGGCTTGGCGTAGCCGGACGGCAGTTATGGCTGCAAAGCCTGCCGGAAGACCAGGTGCCAGCCTGCGGCCCCTCAGTGGATTACATGCTCGAAGTCCTGCCCTGGTTTGAAGTGCTGCAGACCGCCCTCAAAGGCACCGGAGACTGTGCAGCCGTGGTCTGGCGTTTTCTGGGTCTGAGTATTCCGGGCTGGACCGCTGTGTTCTTCAGCCTGGTCATTCTGGTTGGCTTGTTTGTCATGTTCCGGAGCTACCAACCCAAAAACTGGGTGAATAGCTGAAACAGTTGCGGCAGGCTGCAGCCATGGGGTAACTTGGTTGCCTGACGTAAAGACTGAGGGGAGACAGGCGTCATGTTGGAGAATTGCCGGAATGCCAGGGAGCGTTGGGGTGGCGTCAGCGAGCTGATCGACCGTTGGCTGAAAGAGCGCCAGGAACTGCTGGTTCATTACTGTGAGCTGTCAGCGCTGACGGATTACTCGCAAACCGACATGCTCCGGGAAAAGTTTATTCGCCTGTGCGAAGTGCTGGTGGACTATGTATCGACCGGCCATTTTGAAATCTACGAGCAGCTGATCCGCGAAGCCCGGGAATTCAACGACGGTGGCGAAGAACTGGCGGCCAAGGTGTATCCCCGCATCCAGGAAACCACGGAAGTGGCGCTGAACTTCAATGACAACGTGGATGGCCGCATCCTGACCGAACAGGATGTGAGCTTCCTGTTTGAAGAAGTCTCGAAGCTTGGCGAAGTACTTGAGAGCCGGTTCGAGCTGGAAGATTTCCTGATCGAACACCTGCACAATGCCCACGCCGGCAAAATGGCATCCGCCTGATCCGGGCAGGGTCAACAACCGAATCATTAAAAAAACCGGCCTGGGCAATCAGGCCGGTTTTTTGCTGTTCAGGGCCTTTGTTTATTCTTCGCCCGGATTCACTGCCAGCAGTTCCACATCAAACACCAGCACTTCGTTGGGGCCGATCGCCTGGTTGCCGCCCGGGCCGTAGGCCAGGTCTGACGGGATGTACAGCTTGTAACGGGCGCCTTCGCTCATCAGCTGCAGGCCTTCGGTCCAGCCCGGAATAACCTGGTTCAGGCCGAAGGTGACAGGCTGGCCGCGCTCACGGGAGCTGTCGAAAACCTCACCATTGATCAGCTCGCCGGTGTAATGCACCTGCACCTGGTCTTCGGCGGTCGGCTGAGTGCCATTGCCTTCTTCAATGACTTCGTACTGCAGGCCGGACTCGGTGGTCTCTACGCCGTCACGCTCGCTGTTTTCAGCCAGGAACGCCTCACCGGCTGCCTGGTTCTTCTGGGCCAGTTCCTCGACCTGCTGCTCCTGCTGGGCCTGCATATCCTGCTGATACGCCATCAGAGCTTCCTGGATTTCCTCGCGGCTCAGGCGCTTGGCATCTTCATCGCCGGCGTGGCCGTGCTGGATGCCCTGAAGAAACTGCTCCATCTGCAGGTCTGGCAGGTCGTTGCCCATGCGCTCGCCCAGTACCAGGCCCATGCCGTAGCTGACCTTTTCCGGAGTGGACTCCAGGGCAGGGTCCTTGGCCGGTTCCTGGGAAGTGGAGCAACCGGCAACCAGGCCGGTCATGGCAACAGCTAACAGGGTTTTCTTCATATTTCCGTCCTTTACACGTGTATCAGGGCGCCGGGCCCTATTGGATTTGTTAAGAAAGACAAGGTAACGGGTTCGTCGCCAGTATGCCACTGAACATGTGGTAAGGGAGTTGTCCGGGGAGGTCAGGAACCGTTGCTGTCGGTGGAGCCATTGAGGCTGAACGGTGCGCGGTAGGGTGCCTGCCAGTCGTTGGCGGAATCGGCGCCTGTGGCCTGGTGTGTCTGGCTCGGCCGGTCGATGGCCAGGGCGTTCCAGGAGCCCTGCTCCGGAGGCTGGTCGGCGTAGTGCCAGTTGCCTTCGGTATCCTGCCACTTGAATACAATGTCGGGGCCCTCTACCGGAATGGGTGAGGGCAGCAGGCCCTCGAAGCGGGGCACCTCTTCAGGTTTTTTCTCTGCCGTGGGTTTGGATACCGTCTCCGGGTCGCCCAGGCCGAAAAACATCAGCAGCAACAGCAGGCCCAGTGCCGGAAAGGCCAGGCGAATCAGCCATTTCATGAACATGGCTGGCTGTCTCCCCGGGCAGTATCGGCCAGCTGTGCAGCCAGTGTGTGTAATTGATTCATCTGATCGGGCTCCGGTGTCCGGGCCGGGGCTGCAACATCCAGGTTTCGCAGGATGGCAGCGGTGGTGTCTTGCATGGTGCCGGTCTCCGGATTCAAGGTCATGATGGATTGCCAGGCCAGGGCCAGTTCTGTTTGTTCCGCCTGTAATTCCGCGCTGGCCAGGGCTTCCCGCAGTTGCCGGCAGTCTTCATGGTGCCGGGGAATGGATTTTCGCGCCGACCGGATGCTACCGGTTACACGGTCGCGCCACTCTGTTACCTTAGCGTCCTCGATACCGGTGAACACGCGCCCGTTCACGCCCAGCCACGCGGCGCATAAAATTCGGGTAACACTCCAGCCCTGCTTCTGAAGCTCCAGGCAGCCCTGGGCCAGCCCGGGGTTTCGCCAACAGGCCAGTGCATAACGCCAGAGTGGGTTATCCGGTTCCATTGTTACCGGCAGATTCAGCGGTTCAGGCTGGCAAGCGGTCATGGCAGGGCGCGTTCCGGCAGAATTCCATGGATAAAGTAAATCTATGTTAACGATAACCGATCTCAGTTTACAACGAGGCGGCGTCTGGTTGCTAGAAAACGTCAACCTGACAGTTCAACCCGGCCAGCGGGTGGCCATTGTGGGCGCCAACGGCGCCGGTAAGTCCAGTTTATTCAAGCTGTTACTGGGGCAGCTGGCGGCGGAGCAGGGTGGTGCATCCTTGCCCGGCGGTTGCCGGATTGCCCATATGGCGCAGGAAGTCGAAGCCTCGGCACGCTCGGCCCGGGATTTTATCCTGGATGGTGATTTCGAACTGCGCCGGCTGGAACGGGAACTGGCCGAGGCCGAAGCCCGGGGCGATGACCACGCCATCGCCCACGCTCACGGCGAGCTGGACCTGCACGAAGCCTGGTCTGCTCCACGGAGGGCAGAAGCCCTGTTGCGGGGCCTGGGCTTTGCCGACAGCGATGCGGAGCGGCCGGTATCGGCGTTTTCCGGGGGCTGGCGCATCCGGCTGAACCTGGCCCAGGCGCTGATGCGCCCGTCAGACCTGTTGCTGCTGGATGAGCCCACCAACCACCTGGACCTGGACGCCTGCCTGTGGCTGGAGAACTGGCTGCGCCGCTACTCCGGCACCCTGCTGTTTATCTCCCACGACCGGGATTTCATGGATCGGGTGGCCACCCACCTGGTGCATTTCGACCAGAAGAAACTGGTGCTCTACACCGGCAACTATTCCGCCTTTGAGGTTCAGCGCAGCGAGCGGCTGGCCCAGCAGCAGGCGGGCTTCGAGCGCCAGCAGGCCCGGATTGCCGAAATCCAGCGCTTTATTGACCGGTTCAAGGCCAAGGCCACCAAGGCCAAGCAGGCCCAGAGCCGGGTCAAGGCACTGGAGCGCATGGAACGGATTGCCCCGGCCCATGTAGATTCGCCATTCGGCTTCGATTTCCCCATGGCCGACAAGGTATCGAACCCCTTGCTGTCGATTCGACACGGCGTAGCGGGCCATGGCGATACCGCCATTCTGCGGAACATTAACGTCACCCTGTTGCCGGGGTCCCGGATCGGCCTGCTGGGCCCGAACGGCGCCGGCAAGTCCACCTTTATGGATGCACTGCGTGGCACTGGTACGCTGCTTGCCGGTGAGCGAACCTGTGGCGAACACCTGGCCATCGGTTACTTCGCCCAGCACCAGCTGGAATCGCTGGACCTGGACGCCAGCCCGTTCCTGCACCTGCAGCGTCTGGCCCCAAGGGCCTCCGAGCAGCAGGTAAGAAATTTCCTGGGCGGCTTTGATTTCCACGGTGACGAGGCCCTGAGCCCGATCCGTTCTTTCTCCGGTGGCGAGAAGGCACGGGTGGCGCTGGCGATCATTGCCTGGCAGAAACCCAACCTGTTGCTGCTGGATGAGCCCACTAACCACCTGGACCTGGAAATGCGCCAGGCCCTGACCATGGCCCTGCAGAACTTCGACGGAGCCATTGTGGTGGTGTCCCACGACCGGCATCTGCTGCGCAACACCGTGGACCAGTTCTGGCTGGTGTCAGACGGTGCGGTGCAGGAATACGACGGCGACCTGGAAGACTACGAGCGTTGGCTGGCGGAACGCCGCAAGGACGACGATGAGCCTCCGAAACGTGAGGTGGTCGAACAGGCGGCAGAAAACAAGGTTGCCACCGGCGCCACCGCCCTGACCGCCGATGAGCGCAAGGCCCGCAAGCGCCAGGAAGCTGAGCTGCGCCAGAAACTGAGCCCCTGGCGCAAGAAGCAGGGAAACCTGGAAACCCGGATGGAGCAGCTTCAGCAGGAGCTGGCCGGGGTCGAACAGGAGTTGTCCGATCCGGCTATCTACGACGACAGCGCCAAGGTGAAGCTGAAGGAGCTGCTGGCACAGCAGACCGGCCTGAAGCGGGAGCTGGACGATGTGGAAGCCGAGTGGCTGGAGGTCAGTGAAACCGTGGAAAACCTGGAGGCAGAACTGGCCGGCTGAGTGCCGGCCTCAGCGGCCGCTGATCTCCAGCACGAAATCCTGCCGGGCCAGGTAATCCCGCTCGTTTTTCAGGTCGGCCAGGGTCAGCGGCCGGTTGTCCAGCCAGCCCTGGGGCAGTTCCACCACCAGCTTGTTCTCGTGGCCGTGCAGGGAAAATTCCGGCGGTTGTTCCAGGTTGCGGGGATGCTGGATCAGCACCGCAAGCCGGACCAGCACACACAGGTAACGCAGCCGGGGCTTGTCTTCCGGCTCGATGCCTTCAAATACCGCCGCTGAAAATTTACGCCGGTGGCCGCGCACCAGGGTGGCCAGGTCTTTCTGGAACTGCTGGGTAAAGCCAGGCAGGTCAGAGTAACGCAGCAGGTAGGCGCCGTGTTTGTGGTACTGGCTGTGGGAAATGGTCAGGCCGATTTCGTGCAGCCGGCAGGCCCAGCGCAGCACATCTTCGTCGGCATCGGTGCGCAGGCCCCACTGGTCGGCGACCTGCTCCCAGGCGGCCATGGCGGTCTGCTCAACGGCGGCACCGTGGGCCTGGTCGACATGGTAGCGTTCCTGCAGTGCGGAAATGGTCCGCTCCCGCACATCTTCATGCTGGATACGCCCGACGATGTCGTACAGCAGGCCTTCACGCAGGGCGCCGTCGGCGAAGGTCATGGCGTCGATGTCCAGTGACCGGAAGGCGGCCAGCAGAATGGCAAAGCCGGCCGGGAAAATGCTCTGGCGATCCTGCCGGACACCCAGCTCGGCCAGTTTTTCCACCTTGCCCATATCCACCAGCCGCTTGCGCAGCTCTTCCATGGCGGTGCGGGTAATGGTGCCATCGGTAATCTTCAGGGCGGCCAGCACATTGGCGATGGCCTTGATCGACCCGGAAGAGCCCACGGAACTTTGCCAGCCCACCTGCCGGTAGTGCTGGCGGATATTCTGCAGTTCCTGCTCGGCGTGGATGATGGCCTTGTCCATTTGCCGGCGGCTGATCTTGCCGTCCGGGAAATAGCGGTTGCGGAACGATA
Source organism: Marinobacter sp. bablab_jr003 (assembly GCF_016464245.1). Taxonomy (NCBI): domain Bacteria; kingdom Pseudomonadati; phylum Pseudomonadota; class Gammaproteobacteria; order Pseudomonadales; family Marinobacteraceae; genus Marinobacter; species Marinobacter sp. bablab_jr003. The sequence continues at coordinate 96,903 of NZ_JADARC010000053.1, read as the reverse complement.
CGCAGCCCATGTGCAGGCTTTCCAGTTCCTGGGGCTCGAAGCGCTGGCCGATAATAAACTCGGTGCTGCCGCCGCCGATATCAATCACCAGCCGTTTACCGGAATCGTCCGCCAGGGTGTGGGATACCCCCAGATAGATCAGGCGGGCTTCTTCCCTGCCGGCAATTACTTCCACCGGATAACCCAGGACGTCCTCCGCCCGGGCAATAAACTCGTGGGCGTTGCGTGCCACCCGCAAGGCGTTGGTGCCGACAATCTGCACCCCCGCCGCAGGCATGCCCTGAAGCCGCTGGGCAAACCGGCTCAGGCACTCCAGCGCCCGTTGCTGGGCGGCCTCGGTCAGGCGGTTGTACTGGTCCAGGCCAGCGCCGAGCTGAACCTTCTCGCCCATTTTTTCCACGGTGCGGATCTCGCCGTGCACGAGGCGGGCCACGACCATGTGAAAACTGTTGGAGCCCATATCAATGGCTGCCAGCATGTCCGGTGCGGGTGTTGCGTTCTCGGCGTTGGGGGTGGCCGTCACGTTGGTAGGAATCCTGTGTGGTGTGAACTTGGTCGTACTATAAGTGAAGAAACAGGGGTGTGTCAGTAACGGACTGCGGTCATTACTGACACGAATCAACCCTGCGCGGGATACTTCCCGCTTCACATTCAGGCGGCCAATCGCGTAAAGTATCCGTCTAACGAAATCCGGGCAGGCGGGATTTTCCCTTTCGGAAAAGTCCGTTTGCTACAGTCAACAGCGACTCCGCCGAGGCCGGCCAGAACGGCCCGGGAGCGCCTGAATCAGGAAAAGGTAATGAGCGGAAATATCGTTAATGTCACCGACGCTTCCTTTGAACAGGACGTACTGAAATCCGACGTTCCGGTACTGGTAGATTACTGGGCCGAGTGGTGTGGCCCGTGCAAGATGATCGCACCGGTTCTGGAAGAGATCGCCGACGAATACGAAGGCAAGCTCAAAGTCTGCAAACTGAACATCGACGAAAACGAGCAGACCCCGCCCAAGTTCAACATTCGTGGCATTCCGACCCTCATGCTGTTCAAGAACGGCAATGTCGACGCCACCAAGGTAGGTGCCCTGTCCAAGTCACAGCTGGCCGCCTTCCTCGACAGCAACCTCTGATCTGCTGTTGAAAAAACCGCCCCTGAACAACGCTTCACGGGCGGTTTTTTTGTGCCTTGAGCCTGTCAGTCTGAAGACCAGGCCTGGGTCCGTTCACGATCAGACGCCTTCTGTTCCACCCAGTGCTCGCCGTCAGAGGTCATCTCTTTCTTCCAGAACGGGGCGGAAGTTTTCAGGGCGTCCATGATGAACGAGCAGGCGGCGAAGGCATCACCCCGGTGGGCGCTGCACACGCCAACAAATACGATCTGGTCGGAAAGCGCTAGTCGCCCGACCCGGTGAATCACCCGGGCATCACGGACATTCCAGCGGCGGGAAGCCTCGTCAATCAGCCCCTGAATAACCGCCTCCGTCATCCCCGGATAATGTTCCAGGAACAGCCCCGTTACGCCGGACAGGTCTCCGGAATCCCGGACCAGTCCGGTGAAGGTGGCAATGGCACCGGTGCCTGAACCGCTTGCTCTCAGCGCGGCATATTCTGCGCCTGTATCAAAATCCCCGGTCTGCACAGAAATCATCTCAACCTCCGGTTACCGGCGGGAAAAACGCTACCTCATCACCCGCTTTGACCACTGTAGCGGGTTTTGCCATGGCCTGGTTGACCGCCACCATAACCGGCTGGTCGCCCTTAAGCTGGGCCCACCGGCCGCCACGGCTGGCCAGTTGGCTCAGAAGGTCGTTGACGGTTTGCCCGTCATTGGCGGGCAGGCTCAGGGAATCGGTATCCAGTTCCTCCCGCAGGCGGGCGAAGAAACGAACGGTCAGGGTAGGCTCGGTCATCATCAGCTCAGCAATTCGTTAAAGGAATAGAACGTAACCAGGTCGCCCCGGGCCACCCGGGTATTCTCGGGCACTATTGCCAATCCCGAAGCCCAGCAGGCGGAACTCATTACCCCGGAACTCTGGTTGGGGAAGGCCGCAACCTGCACTTCGGAGCCGGCATTCTCCTTGCGGGCCCTGACAAACTCGCGGCGCACCGAGGTCTCGGTAATCTCGAACGCGGCAGGCAACCGCTCACCGGTCAGTACAATATCGGAGCGGCCCTGGCGCTTGCGGATGTAGGGCAGGGCCACGACCATAAAGGTAACCAGTACCGACGCCGGGTTGCCGGGCAGTCCGATAACCGGCGTGCCCGCCACTTCGCCAAATGCCAGCGGCTTGCCCGGTTTGATTGCCAGGCGCCAGAGTGACAGCTTGCCGGATTCCTCGAGCACGGCCCGCACATGGTCTTCCTCGCCCACCGATACCCCGCCACTGGTGATGATCAGGTCGGCCTCTGCCGCAGCCCGTGCAAGGGTCTGGCGGGTGGCATCGCGGGTGTCTTCCAGGCTTTCACACAGGGTTACGTCGCAGCCAGCCTCGGCCAGCAGGCCCAGCAGGGTATACCGGTTGGTGTTGTAGATCTGCCCCGGTGCCAGCGGCTGGCCCGGGTCTACCAGCTCATCGCCGGTGGTCAGGATGGCCACTTTCAGCTTCGCCAGTACCGGCACCCGGTTGATACCGGTGGACGCCAGCAGGCCCATTTCCTGTGGCCGGATTCGTGTACCCCGGGCCAGGGCCAGGGCCCCCTTGGTAAGGTCCTGCCCGCGGCGCCGGATGTTCTGGCCAGAGCTGACCGTAGCGTTGATCACGATGCTGTCGCCGGTACGCTCTACCCGCTCCTGCATCACCACTGCATCGGCGCCTTCGGGGATCTCCGAGCCGGTGAAGATGCGCACTGCCGTGCCCGGCTGCAGCGGCGCCGGGGCGGTGCCGGCGGGAACCCGGTCAGACACGGTCAGCGCTTCGCCATCACGTACATCACTGTGGTAAACCGCGTAGCCATCCACCGCGCTGTTGTCGGCCGGCGGCACATCGGCCGGTACATAATGGTTTTCCGCCAGGATCCGGCCCAGACATTCTGTCAGGTTGACGGCCTCGGCACGGGTAACCGGAGTGGCCCGGTCAAGCAGGTGGTTCAGGGCATCGTCCAGGGAGATCAGTTTCTGGCCAGCCATAACGTCTCCTTATCGCTCGGCCCGGGAGCCGATTACTTCGTGCAGCCGCTGGCAGGCACGATCCGGCTTGCGCAAGGTCAGCCCTGAGAAATTGCAGGGGCCATGGCGGCTGTCGAGCTGGCTTTTCAGAATGCCTTCCCACCCGGTGCGGCAGGCGCCGGTGGAGCCGGGCAGGCAGAAAATGACTGTATTATTGGCCATGCCGCCGAAGGCCCGGGACTGAATGGTGGAACTGGCGATCTCGGCGGCGGACAAACGGCGGAACTCTTCGCCGAAGCCGACAATTTCCTTGTCGAGCAGCGCACCAACGGCTTCCGGGGTGCTGTCCCGTTCCATAAAGCCGGTGCCGCCCGTGATAATGATTGAATGAACTTCCGGATCGGCAATCCACAGGGACATCAGCGCACGGATCAGGTAGACGTCGTCCGGCAATATGCGACGGGCCAGAAGCCGGTGGCCGGCTTCGATAATCTGGTCCTCCAGGTACTGGCCGGAGGTGTCTTCGGCGGGGCCGCGGGTGTCTGATACGGTTAACAGGGCGACGTTCAGGGGTTTGAGTTCGCTGGTAAGGTCACTGCTCATGGAAAGACTCCAGAAGGCTGTATCAATAATAGAGTCAGTATCCGGATTGGCGCTCGTAAATGGAAGAGGGTGGCCGCCAGAGAGATTTTGGGTGTCGACATTGGTCTGATGCAGGGCAAGCCGCTGGTTTAATTTTGGTCACAGGTCTTGACATCAGGCTTCAAGGTGGTCGATTATGCCGCTTGCCCGGCGAACGATTGTTCCCACTCTCTGGCTTCAGCATACTTAATCCGGATTTCATCTGCACCGGTAGCTCCATCGAGCCAGCACCTTGTTTCAGCTTAATCAGATCAATGCGTTCAGGGGCACCCCTGTCATTCCAACTGTCGTTTACTTCCATTCCTGAAAATCCAACAAACTATGAATCTTACTGAACTCAAGCAGAAATCCGTGCCCGAATTGCTCGATATTGCGCAAGAAATGGGCCTGGATAACCTGGCTCGCTCGCGCAAGCAAGACGTGATCTTCACCATCCTGAAGAAACACGCCAAAAGCGGCGAAGACATTTACGGTGATGGTGTACTGGAAATTCTGCAGGACGGTTTCGGCTTCCTTCGTTCCGGCGATGCCTCTTACTTGGCCGGTCCGGACGATATCTACGTCTCTCCCAGTCAGATCCGCCGTTTCAACCTGCGTACCGGCGATACCGTTTCCGGCAAGATCCGCCCGCCGAAAGATGGCGAGCGTTATTTTGCCCTGCTGAAAGTTAACGAGATTAACTTCGACAAGCCGGACAACGCCCGTAACAAGATTCTGTTCGAGAACCTCACCCCGCTGTTCCCCCAGGAGCGTCTGACCCTGGAACTGGGTAATGGCAGTACAGAGGATCTCTCTTCCCGGGTACTGGACCTGGTGGCTCCGATCGGTAAAGGCCAGCGTGGCCTGATCGTATCTCCGCCCAAGGCCGGTAAAACGCTGCTGATGCAGGGCATTGCCCAGTCCATCACCCGCAACAACCCGGAATGTCACCTGATGGTGCTGCTGATTGACGAGCGCCCGGAAGAAGTGACGGAAATGCAGCGCACCGTGCGCGGCGAGGTTGTGGCATCTACGTTTGACGAGCCGCCGGCCCGCCACGTCCAGGTAGCCGAGATGGTGATCGAAAAGGCCAAGCGCCTGGTGGAGCACAAGAAGGATGTGATCATCCTGCTGGACTCCATCACCCGCCTGGCCCGCGCCTACAACACCGTGATTCCGTCTTCCGGCAAGGTACTGACCGGTGGTGTGGATGCCCATGCCCTGGAAAAGCCCAAGCGCTTCTTCGGTGCAGCCCGGAATGTAGAAGAGGGCGGCAGCCTGACTATCCTGGCCACAGCGCTGGTGGATACCGGTTCCAAGATGGACGAGGTTATCTACGAGGAGTTCAAGGGTACCGGTAACATGGAAGTGCACCTGGACCGCAAGATTGCCGAGAAGCGGGTTTACCCGGCCATCAACATCCGTCGTTCCGGCACCCGCCGCGAAGACCTGCTGATGAGCGAAGCGGAAATCCAGCGGGTGTGGATCCTGCGCAAGCTACTGCACTCCATGGACGACGACACTGCGTCTCTGGAATTCCTGCTCGACAAGCTGCGGGATACCAAGACCAATGACGAGTTCTTCCAGTCTATGAAGCGTCGTTGATACCGGTTTCTGCGCGCGCCTGATTTTGGCGGGCGTGATTTGCGAAGTTCGAAGAACGAGGCCGGGAGGAGGTGCCAAAACTATCAGGAAAACCACTGTTTTCCGTTTTGGCACCTCCTCCCGGCCTTGTTCCAGCACCGAAAAAAAGTAACAACTCCAGGGGCAGTCCGGATCGCCCCGAACTCCGTAGTACCGTTAACAAAACGGAGCAGACCATGAAATACAACGACCTGAGAGACTTCATTGCCCAGCTGGAAAAGCAGGGCGAGCTCAAGCGCATCAGCGCAGAAGTCGACCCCCACCTGGAAATGACCGAAATCTGCGACCGCACGCTGCGGGCCGGTGGGCCGGCGTTGTTGTTTGAAAATCCCAAGGGCTACGACATGCCGGTGCTGGCCAACCTGTTCGGCACGCCGAAGCGGGTGGCTATGGGCATGGGCCAGCAGGATGTGTCGGCATTGCGGGAGATCGGCAAGCTGCTGGCGTTTCTGAAGGAGCCGGATCCCCCCAAGGGCTTCAAGGATGCGATCGAGAAGTTGCCGCTGTTCAAGCAGGTGATGCGCATGAGCCCGAAGGTGCTCCGTTCCGCGCCCTGCCAGGACGTGGTGATCGAGAAAGACAAGGTCGACCTGTACCAGATTCCGGTGCAGCACTGCTGGCCCGGGGATGCTGGCCCACTGGTGACCTGGCCGCTGGTGATTACCCGCGGCCCGAACAAGGAGCGGCAGAACCTGGGTATTTACCGGCAGCAGCTGATCGGCCGTAACCGGTTGATCATGCGCTGGCTCAGCCATCGCGGTGGCGCGCTGGATTACCAGGAGTTTCGCCGGGCCAATCCGGACAAGCCTTATCCGGTTGCGGTTGCCCTGGGGGCTGATCCGGCCACCATTCTGGGCGCTGTTACGCCGGTGCCGGATACCCTGTCTGAATACGCCTTTGCCGGGTTACTGCGGGGCAGCCGTACCGAGCTGGTGAAAGCCGGCCTGAGCGACCTGCAGGTTCCCGCAAGTGCCGAGATTGTGCTGGAAGGTTTTATCTATCCGGATGATATGGCGCCTGAAGGCCCGTTTGGCGACCATACCGGTTATTACAACGAGGTGGATCAGTTCCCGGTGTTTACCGTGGAGCGTATTACCCACCGCAAAGATCCGATCTACCACAGCACCTACACTGGCCGCCCGCCCGATGAGCCGGCGGTGCTGGGGGTGGCGCTGAACGAAGTGTTCATACCCATCCTGCAGAAGCAGTTCCCGGAGATTGTGGATTTCTACCTGCCCCCGGAAGGTTGCTCCTACCGGCTGGCGGTGGTCACCATGAAGAAACAGTACCCTGGCCACGCCAAGCGGGTGATGATGGGGGTGTGGTCGTTCCTGCGCCAGTTCATGTACACCAAGTTCGTGATTGTGACCGACGATGATGTGAACGCCCGTAGCTGGGAAGACGTAATATGGGCGATCACCACCCGTATGGACCCGGCCCGGGACACCACGCTGGTGGAGAATACCCCCATCGATTACCTGGACTTCGCATCGCCGGTGTCTGGCCTTGGCTCGAAAATGGGGATGGATGCCACCAATAAATGGCCCGGCGAGACCGACCGGGAGTGGGGTACTGCCATTACCATGACCGATGAGGTCAAGCAGCGGGTGGATGAGATCTGGGACAGTCTCGGTATTGAAAATCGTGACACCCGCCCCGACTGACAAGGCACAGGCTGTACACCGGGTTGAGTTGCAGCCGGCCGGGCTGGGCTATGGCGTAGCGGGCGCTGAGGATTTGCTGTCCGCTGCCGCGGCTGCGGGTATCCAGGCGCCGGCAGCCTGCCGCAACGGTGTCTGCGAGATCTGTGAGGCAACCCTGATAACGGGGCAGGCCCTGAATACCCGGAACCAACAAACCTTATCGGTGGGTGATCGGCTGATGATGTGCCGGACGCTTGCCCTGACCGACCTGAAACTGGAGATACCTGCCATTATGGCAACTGCGAACCATCCGCCCCGTCAGTATGCAGCCAAAGTAGTTGATGTACGCTTGATCAGTCACGATGTGTTCCGGGTTGAGCTGAAGCTGCCGAGGCGCCGCGATGTGGCCTTCCATGCCGGTCAGTATCTTTCGGTCATCCTGCCGGGGGAAGATCCCTGTTATTTCTCCATCGCCAGCAGCCCCGCCGCCGAGCATATCGAATTGCACATCCAGGCTTCCCCGGACTGGGTTTCGGCCCGCAAGGTGATTGATGCGCTCACCTCCGGCCAGGATGTAACGGTGGAACTGCCCAGTGGCAAGGCCTGCCTGGCTGCGGCGCCGGACAAGCCGTTGCTGCTGGTGGCGGCCGGAACAGGCTTTGCCCAGATGAAAAGCCTGGTGGAATTCCTTCAGGAAACCCGGTACAGCCACCCCGTGACCCTGTTCTGGGGCGTGCGCAAGCACGAGGACATGTACCTGAGGTCGCTGGCGCAACAGTGGCATGAAGACCGGAGCAATTTCAGCTTTGTGCCAGTCGTCGGGGATGACGAGGATAATGACTGGGGTGGTCACCATGACCAGTTGGTGCGGGCTGTGCTGGCGTCCGGGGCCGACTGGCAGAACGTGGAAGTGCATGCCAGTGGCTCGCCCACCATGGTGTATACCCTGATGGATGCACTGCTGGAAAAAGGCCTGCCTGCGCAGGCGTTTTTCTCGGATGTGCTGGAGTACGCCCCCAGGGCCTGATTGCTGCTTAGCCTGACTCTCTCAGAGTTCGGCGCTGATGGCTTATGTTGTGGCGCTGAGGGCTCATATTGTGCGCTGAAGGCTCAGGCCCGGGGCATCGGCAGCTCGGGCAGGCCGTTGTCGGTCTCCAGCCCCTGCATCAGCAACTTGATGCTGGCCTCTTCATGGCCCATATGGGCATTCAGGCGGCTCAGTTCCGCCAGGGTTTCACGGCTGCGTTTCAGGCGCAGGCTGGTTTCGAAATATTCCCGTGCCTTGCCCCACAGTTCATTGCGCAGGCTCAGGCGGCCCAGTGCCAGCAGCAGTTCCGGATTGTTCGGGCGGTCTTTCAGCCACTGTTCGGCAATGATTAACTGCTCATCCGGCTGGTGGCCCTCAAGCCGCCCGTAGAGGTTGATCAGCTCGTCACTCCAGTGGTTGCGCAACACTTTTCTCAGCAGGGTTTCGGCCTGCCCCTCATCGCCCAGCCGGGCCAGTAACCCCGCGTAGTCCCGGATGGTGTACTCGTCGCGGCGTACAAAGCGTGGCAGTTCGTCCCATAGCCGGGTCAGCGGTTCCAGGGTCGCTTCCGGATCTTCCTTGCGCCGGCGTTCGCAGTCGGCGGCGGCTTGTTCCAGCAGGTTGTGCCATACCTGTCTTTCCAGGTCATCCAGTTCTTTTTCAGTCAGCACGCTGCGCTTGCGCAAGTCCGGCAGGAGTTTTGACAATTCCCGCCAGTCTTCCAGCCGCAGGTAGGTGTTCTTCAGCAGCTTGAGCACGAACGGATGGTGCGGTGCTTCTTTGCGCAGGCGCAGCAGGGTGGCCAGGGCCTGTTCCAGCCGGTTGCCCGCCAGCTGCAGCTGGGCCTGGGTCAAACCGACCGCCAGGCTGGAGCCGGGGGTGCTTTCAAAGGCCTGGCGCAGTAATTGGTCGACCGAGTCGTGGTCACCGGATTCGAACGAGGCCTGGGCTGCCGCCAGGTAGTTGATCAGCGGTGTGTCGGCGTGGTTGGCGGAGCTCACCAGCAGTTTCCTGGCTCGTGGCCAGTTGCCTTCGGCCAGTGCCAGCAGGCCCTTGGTGGTGCGCCGGCGGGCACGGCGTTCGTTGCCGCGGCTGACCCAGGTGGCCATCAGGCCGGTACCCTGGCGGAACCGCTTCAGCAGGCCGATCAGGAACAGGCTCAGCATCACCAGGACAACGATCAGCCCTAGGCCAACCCAGAAATTGGTTTCGATCAGGTAGTTGCCGAGGCTGACACGGATATAGCCGAGATCATAGGCCAGCCCAAGCGACAGCCCGGTGCCCACCAGCAGGGCAATCAGCAGGATCAGCAGCAGGCGGATCATGATTCATCGCCTCCGTTGCTGCCGGCAGCGGTGCGTCCGGCCAGGCGCTCTTTCAGCAGGTCCAGGGACTTGCTGATATCGGGCAACCGGGGATCCACATTCCGGTCAGCCAGTTCGGTCAGCGTGCCGCTGATGCCCTGGATAGCCGGGTTGGTGTTGTCATACCAGTCGTTGACGGTGCTGATGGCCTTGTTCAGCGCCCGCTCGTACAGCGGCTGGTTACCCCGCAAGACCGCCATTTCGGCTTCTTCCAGCATCAGTTGCAGGTTCAGCCGGGCCCAGGCGCTCTGATCAGGAGACAACAGCGGTTTGACCGGTTCGTCCAGCCGGCGCACCACAACCACCTGTTTCATGGTATCGGCGAACCGGTTCCAGCCGCGGGTGAGCATATTGCTGCCGTCTTCCGGGGCCTGGTCGTCTCCGACCATGCTGAACCCGGGCGCACGGTCGTGGATCAGGGCCTGGTCGGTCAGGTCATGCAGGCTGGCAATGGCGGCTTCCAGTTTCAGGTACAGGCCGGTGCGGTCGACCCCTTCGATACTTTTCAGGGACAACACTTCCTTGGCCAGTTGCTGTCGCACCGGGAACACGCCGATGTCGTCAGACTCTGCCAGCACTTCGTCGGCAGACTCCAGGGCCGACAGGGCACCCTTGATGTCTTTTTCAATCAGCAGGCGCTGGTTGGCAATGCGCAGCAGGTATTCGGCCTCGGCCAGCAACCAGTCGGTGCGGGTGCGGTTTCCGGCTTCCAGCAGTTCCCGGGCGTTGTGGTCAATCTGGCGCTGCTGGGTGGCAATCAGTTCACGCTGTTCGGCCAGCTTCTGCTCCATGGCCTGCATGCGCTGGCTCTGCTCGCTGCCCCGGCTGCCGTAGAGGTCTTCCAGCTGGGCGGTATCCTGGCGCAGGTCGGTAATCACCTGCAGGGTGGCCTGGTGGTTGTTCCACTGTTGCCAGCTCCACAGGGCCAGTATCAGCGTAATGAGCAGGGCAATACCGGCGACCACCCAGATGGGCCAAAGGCGCGGTTTTTCGGCGTTGTTGTCGGGCTCGATGGTGGCGGGTAGTTGTTCTGTTGTTTCAGTCACGGGCATCCTTACTTGGTTATCCGTTGTTACCGGCCTGCGGCCCGAGCCGCACAGCCACGCAATTCACCAGTTCCCGGTCGGACAGGCCATCCGGAACCACCGGGTTGCTGAATCCGGTCGCCCTGGCCTGCTCGGCCACCCGGTCGGCCGGGACAACCACCAGGGCAGTGTCCAGGGCATGCGGGTATTCCCGGGCCATGTCTTTGAGATTGTTCAGGGTTTCGCCGGACAGGGCGATCACCGCTTCGGGCCGGAACCCGGTAAAAATCTCGCTTAACTTATCTGCAGGATAGTACGGCTGGAGGCGTCGGTACAGTGGCAGAACCGTTACCCGGGCTCCCCGTTGCTCCAGGGTCTGGCGAATCAGCTCCCGACCCTGCTCGCCCCGGGCCAGCAAAACCTTTTCGTGTTCCAGGTGCTGCAGCGACGGGTGCGCCAGCAAGGCTTCGCTGGTCCAGCCGTCATCCGGCTTCTCGGCCGGCAGCCCTGCTTCGGCAAACGCCGCCGCAGTGCCGGCGCCTACGCCATACCAGTGCACGTCAATCGGTGGCTGCGGCCACCACTGATCTACCTCATCCAGCAGCAGCCGTGCGGCATAGGGGCTGACGGCAATGATATGGTGGAAGTTATCGAGTTCCTGCAGCAGGCTGCGGCGTTCCGGGGTTTCCGGCAAGGGTTCGCGAACCACGGTGGGCAATACCCGAACCCGCGCGCCGGCCGCTCGGAAAGCTTCGGCCAGCCGGTCGGCTTCCGGCTCCGGCCGGCAGATCAGTATCCGCCGGCCAGCAAGTTCCGGTTGAGCCTGGTGGGCTTCAGCTCGGGGTGTGACCATAGACTTCAGCCAGAACCTTGTCGGCACCCATGGCCAGCAGCTGTTCTGCCAGTTCCCGGCCCAGGCGTTCACCTTCAGCGCGGGGCGCACGGCCTTCCACCCGGAAAATCCGGGTGCCGTCTACTGCACCCACGAGGCCTCGCAGCCAAAGGGTGCTGTCGTCTTCCAGCAGGGCATAGGCCGCAATGGGTACCTGGCAGCCACCTTCCAGCCGGCGGTTCAGGGCGCGCTCGGCCTTTACCCGGTCTGCGGTGTCGGTATGGTTCAGTGGCTCCAGCAGGCCCAGCAGTTCGTCATCGCTCAGGCGGCATTCGATGCCCAGTGCGCCCTGGCCGACGGCCGGCAGCGAGACGGTATCCGGCATGCAGTAGCGGATGCGATCGTGGAAACCCAGCCGCTTCAGGCCGGAGCTGGCCAGCACGATGGCGTCGTATTCTCCGGCATCCAGCTTGGCTAGCCGGGTGTTCACGTTGCCTCGCAGCATCTTGATTTCCAGGTCCGGGCGGTTGGCCCTTAGCTGGGTTTCACGGCGCAGGCTCGAGGTGCCAACCACGGCGCCCTGGGGCAGCTGGTCCAGGTTGTCGTAGTGGTTGCTGACGAAGGCGTCGGTGGGGTCTTCGCGCTCACAGATGGCGACCAGCCCCAAGCCTTCCGGGAACTCCATGGGTACGTCTTTCATAGAGTGCACGGCAAGGTCGGCGCGGCCGTCCAGCATGGCTTCTTCCAGTTCCTTCACAAACAGGCCCTTGCCACCGATCTTGGCCAGGGGAACGTCAAGGATCTTGTCGCCCTGGGTCTTGATCTTGACCAGCTCCACGGTGACGTTGTCGTGCAGCCGCTCCAGCTCGGATTTGATGAATTCTGCCTGCCACAGCGCCAGTGCGCTGCTGCGGGTTGCAATGCGAAGGGTTCGTTTGGACATGGCACTCACTGTCGTTCGGGAAAATGTGCCCCAAGGTTACCTTGTGGCAGTAAAAAAGTCCCGTGGTTGCCCCGGCATACCCCGTCAGGGGGAGGGCTGGTGTTCCTGTAACCACTGGCGCACGTGGCCGGCATGGCGCCGGCTCACCGGCAGTTCCGCAGGCAGCCCTTTCAGCGCAAGGCTGTGGTGGCCGTCGCTGCTGCGTTGCAGCCCACGGATAAAGCGCACGCCCACCAGCGTATTGCGGTGAATGCGCAGCAATTGCTGCGGATAGGCCTGCTCGAGTTCCTTCAGGGTGTAATCGCACAGGGTTTCACCCCGGGTATGGTGCAGGGTGACGTACTTCTGGTCGGCTTCGCAGTACAGGATGGTGTCCAGGTCGATCAGCTCGGTACCCCGGTGGGTGCGAACCGCCAGCTGGCTGGAGTCCTGGCCGGTCTGTCCGGCCAGGCTGCGGCGCTGCACCCGGTTGGTGCGTCCGGCCCGGGCGAGGGTCTGGGCCAGGGCTTCCTTACGTACGGGTTTGAGCAGGTAGCCGGAGGCCTGCACATCAAAGGCCTGGATGGCAAAGTGGTCGTAGGCGGTGCAGAAAATCACCGCGGGCGGATTGTCCAGCTGGTTGATCTGGCCGGCCGCCTGCATGCCGTCCATGCCGGGCATGCGGATATCCAGCAGCAGGATATCCGGTTCCAGTGCGGCAATTTTGTGCAGGGTGTCGTGGCCGTCGGTGGCTTCGCCGCACACCCGGTAACCGGGGAGGTCTTCCAGCAGCCTGCGGATCCGTTGCCTGGCCAGGGGCTCGTCGTCGGCAATCAATATGGTTTGCTGCGGTTGTGAATCCATCGTCTCACCGTGAAACAAGGCGTTTGTACTGGCTTACCGTCTGCCTGGGCAGCCTCAGTGTAACGGTATAAATGTCATTTTGGCGGCTGCGCTTGAGCACGGCGGACTCCCCGAACAGGGCCCGGAGCCGGGCCAGGGTGTTGTCCAGGGCGATGTGGTTGCCGCTGTGCCGGCTTTCGCCAGCCTCCGGGGCCGGGTTCTGTACCAGCAGATAGACAAACCGATCCTTGGCGGAAACTTCAATCCGCACGGTGCCGCCCTCCGCCCTGGGTTGTATGCCGTGGTAAATGGCGTTTTCCACCAGGGGTTGCAGGGTCAGCGGCGGGATTGCCTGTTGCTCCAGCCCGGGCCCGATGGCCCAGTCCAGTGCCAGCCGTTCGCCCAGTCTGAGCCCTTCAATGGCAAGGTAACGCTGGCACAGTTCCAGTTCGCGGCTCAGGGGGACCAGCTGTTCGGTGGTTCTCAGGCTGGCCCGGAACAGTTCGGACAAGTCCAGTACGGCTTCCTCGGCCAGTTCGGGGTGGCTGTCGATCAGGCTGGCGATGGTGTTCATGCTGTTGAACAGGAAGTGGGGCTGGATACGGGCCTGCAGGGAGGTGAGCCGGGCCTGCATTTCGGCCTCCTGCTGTTGTTGCCACTGGTGTTGCAGATAGAAGTAGCGCAGCACCATCAGGGTGATCAGCAGTGCCAGTAGCAGTTTCTTGGCGATGCTTTGCCACAGGATGCCGCCGGGCTGCGGGTTCAGAACCTTGTCGGCAAACAGGCTGAAGGCCAGCACATCCAGCAAGACGATGGTGACGACGGCCAGGGTGGCGCCGGCTATGCCCATGAGCGCCAGCCGGGGCCGCAGCAGGCAGATCAGCGCTGCGCTGGTGAGGGTGGTCCATTGCACAAACAGCGACAGCAGCCCGAAGTAGTTCCAGTCAATCCAGCCCTGTTCCGCCTGGACAATGGATAACACCAGCACGAACAGTTCGCTGGTGACCAGCATCAGGAACACCGCCCGCACCCGGCACAGATCGGGAACGTAGAAGCTGCCGGGCGCTTGCCTGCCTATGCCAATGTCGGGTTTCAGGGGTGTCTCCTTAACCGGGGTCAGAATGCTATACTGCGGCAACTTTTTACCGATTCACTGCCGGCACGATGATGCCGGGCTGTCAGCAGGAAAGATAGACCATGACGGATCAGAAGAAATCTGACCAGGCCACATCCTCCGAAAAACCCTGGGGTGGCCGTTTCAGCGAGCCTACCGATGCCTTTGTCGAGCGCTTTACCGCGTCAGTCGGTTTTGATCAGCGCCTGTACCACCATGATATTACCGGCTCTATCGCCCATGCCACCATGCTGGCCAAGGTGGGTGTGCTCACCGACGCCGAGCGGGATCAGATCATCGAAGGCCTGAAAGGCGTTAAGGAAGACATCGAAGCCGGTCGCTTCGAGTGGTCCGTCAGCCTGGAAGACGTGCACATGAACATCGAAGCCCGGCTGACCGATCGCATCGGCATCACCGGCAAGAAGCTGCACACCGGTCGCAGCCGTAACGACCAGGTCGCTACCGACATTCGCCTGTACCTGCGCGATGAAATCGATGTGATCGCCGAAGAGCTGGCTCGCCTGCAGGCCGGCCTGCTGGACCTGGCGGAGCGCGAAGCCGACACCATCATGCCCGGCTTTACCCACCTGCAGACTGCACAGCCGGTTACCTTCGGCCACCATTTGCTGGCCTGGTACGAAATGTTGGTACGCGATGCCGATCGTCTGCAGGATTGCCGCAAGCGGGTGAACGTGATGCCTCTGGGAGCTGCTGCCCTGGCCGGTACCACTTACCCGATCGACCGCAACCTGACCGCCGAGCTGCTGGGCTTTGACCGGCCGACTGAAAACAGCCTGGATTCGGTCTCTGACCGGGACTTCGCCATCGAATTCTGCAGTTTCTCTGCCCTGCTGATGACCCACCTGTCCCGGTTCAGTGAAGAACTGGTGCTTTGGACCTCCGCCCAGTTCGATTTCATCGACCTGCCGGATCGTTTCTGCACCGGTTCTTCCATCATGCCCCAGAAGAAAAACCCGGACGTACCGGAACTGGTGCGTGGTAAGACCGGCCGGGTGAACGGCCACCTGATCAGTCTGCTGACCCTGATGAAGAGCCAGCCGCTGGCCTACAACAAGGACAACCAGGAAGACAAAGAGCCGCTGTTCGACACCGTCGATACCATCAAGGGCTGCCTGAAGGCCTATGCCGACATGATCCCGGCCATCAAGGCCAAGGCGGACAACATGCGGGTGGCGGCCAAGCGCGGTTTCTCCACCGCCACCGACCTGGCGGATTATCTTGTGAAGAAAGGTGTACCCTTCCGGGATGCCCACGAGATTGTCGGCAAGTCTGTCGCCTTTGGCGTGGCTGAAAGTCGTGACTTGTCCGAGATGACCCTGGAAGAACTGCAGCAGTTCTCTGACGTGATTGGCGAGGACGTGTTTGACGTGCTGACCCTGGAAGGTTCCGTGCAGGCCCGTGATCACCTGGGAGGCACCGCGCCGAACCAGGTGCGTGCCGCCGTAGCCCGGGCCCGCGCCGTCCTGAAGTAATCCTGCCCTGATCATCCGCCGGCACTGGGGTAACCTCTGTGCCGGCGGAACTCAGCCCCCGATACGTCCGGTACTCAGCTCCACCATCGCCGGTTTCAGTTGTTCCAGTGGTTGCGGTTCTGCCAGCCGGAAGCCCTGGCCGAAGTGAATCCCCAGTGTTCGTACCTTGCGCAAGGTTTCATCGTTTTCGATGAAGGTGGCTACGGTTTCCTTGCCGGCAGCCTCGGCAATGCGGTGCAGGGCATCTACCATAATTTGTTGTACCGGATCCTTCTCAAGGTGCTTCATCACCCGCTGATCCAGCTTGATGATATCGACAGGCAGGTTGGCGGCCAGGCTGTAACTTTCCACCGAAGCACCGGCCCCTTCCAGGGCGACCCGGAAGCCGGCCCGGTGCAGTGCATCGCACAGCACCGCCACTTCATCCGGATACTGGGTGGCATGGGCCTCCCGTATTTCCAGGCAGAAACACTCCGGCTTGTAGGCCAGCGGCGCCACTGCCTGTTCCATGAATTCCGCAAAACTGTCATCCAGGATGCTGGCCAGCGACAAGTTGAAACCGCAGTACTTCAGCCGCGGCTCCAGCAGTGGATGCCGGTCCAGCCAGTCGAGGGTCTGGCGGATGACCTGCCGGTCCAGGCGTTTTACCAGGTCAAAGCGTTCGGCGATGGGCAGGAACTGGTTCGGTGTCAGTGGCGTGTCGTCAGGGTTGGCACCCGGAACCCGGCACAGGATTTCAATGTGGTCGCCCCAGGTTACGCTGGCCACCGGTTTCATGGACTGGAATTCCAGCAGCAGGTGGTTGTTGTCGAGGGCGTTGCGAAGCTGCTCCAGTTGCTGGTCGGAACTTCCCGCCGGTTGTTCACCATGCCTGGCGTGGGCTGCGTGAATCCGGTTGCGGCCGGAGATCTTGGCGGTGTGGCACAGGTTTGCGGCCTGGCTCAGCAGCTGTTCCGGTTGTTCCGGCTGCTCGCCGCCCAGAATCAACAGCCCGCCGCTGGCGGTGGTTTGCAGTTGCTGGCCCTGCCAGTCGAACTGGAAGCGGGCTATCTGCTCGCGGATTTCATCCGCCAGTTTGCGCACCCTGGGTTCCGGGCAGTTCTCGATGTACAGCGCAAAGGTATCGCCGGCCAGCCGGGCGAGGGTATCCCGTTGCCGGACCCGCAACCCCAGCGTGGCCGCCAGCTCCCTCAGATAACGGTCGCAGGCGCCGCTGCCGGTGTTTTCCTGGCGTTGCTCGAAGTTGTCCAGGTCCAGCAACAGAAGGCTGTCGGTGAACTGGCGCCGGTGCTGGTGGGTAAGGGCCCGTTCCAGGTGTTCGAGAAACGCGCGACGGTTAAGCAGGCCGGTGACCGGGTCAAACTGGGTGCGCCGGTCATCGTCCAGGTTGCGTTTCAGGCGGTCACTGATATCCCTCGCCACATGGGTTGCGCCAACCACTTCGTTATGGGGACCGCGCAGGCTCTGGAAATGGAATTCGTACACCGGAAAGCCTTCGCCCTGACGGTTCAGCGGCATCTCCGCAACAAAGCTGTCCCGCTCCAGTGCCCGTTGCCACAGGCGTTCGATCAGCCGACGCTCATTCGGGAAGTCGCCCAGCAATTTGCTGAGGTTGTCGCCGACAGAAGGGGCCAGTCCGAAGGCTTTATAAAACTGGCGGGCCCAGGGCTTATTGAAGTGCAGCAGGTCCAACCGGGTATTCACAGCCAGTACCAGGTCTTCGGTGGCGTCGCCGGTGGCTTCCAGAATGCTCTGCACCCGTTGTTTTTCGTCATCGTGGCGCATGGCTTCGCTGTGATTGACGATGACGCCCCCCAGCCGCTGCGGTTCCCGACTGTCGCCAAGAGGGCCGCCGGCGAGGGTGACGGTTTGCTGGCTCTGTTTGCCGGTGAGGATGGACAGGTCAATCCGGAACGGCTTGCCGGTGCGGATGCTGCGGCGGAACAGGGCCCGAACCCGGTTCTGGCCGGCCTGGCAGTAGAACAGGGCCTGCTCGGGCGTCAGCTCGGTGCCGGGCTGCAGTTCCAGTAACCGGTAAACGCCTTCGGTCCAGCCGATCTCGTTGCTGGCGATATCCAGTTCCCACAGGCCGAAGCCGGCGCTCTGCTCCGCCAGTGTCAACAGGCTGCTGTCCATGGCGATGCTGTCCCGCAGCGTAATCGCGGCGCTGGCGGCCTGGTCGGAATCCCGCATTTCGGTGTGCAGGCCCAGCCGGGCCGTGAAGAAGAATCCCTCCTTGTGGCGGAAGGTCACCAGGACTTTCTGGCCGTCATTGAGCCGGTGCCGGTTGGCCGGTGCAAAGGGGTCGTCCTGGCGCGAAGCGAGAATCTGTTGCACCGGCTTGCCGATCAGTTCCGCCGGTTCGTAGCCGAACATGGTATCGGTATGGCGATCGGCCCGGATGACCCGGCCGGTGTCATCGATCTGTACCAGCGTGGGCGGAATGGCGGGGCCCAGCGGGTCCTGGCGATAGCGTTGGATCAGGAATTCTTTCACAGCGGTTGTCCCTTGCGGGTCTCCGGATTGTCGTTATGGCTGTAAATGACAGAATGGCTCCCATGATACTGGCTCTTTACCCGAAAAGAAGTGGATGGCGTCCCGGTTATCGGATTGCCCTGGGTGGAGCCGGTTCCCTCGCCGTAATGGCCGGGTGTCGGGTATACTTCGCCCATTATTCACTCAGGGGATTGGGTATGCAGGTCAAGCAGGTGCGCTGGCCGGGGCTGGCGGCCCTGGTGCTGGTTTCGCTGATGGTTTCCGGTTGTGGCCAGAAAGGCCCCCTGTACCGGGAAGCTCCGGTGCCGGCGGTTGAAAACAGTGCTGAAACACAGCAAAGCGACGACAAGCCGGAAAGCTGACCACTCAACCCGATTCTGCCCGAACAGTCAGGAACACCATGGATCATTTCAATTACCGTGACGGCGAACTCTACGCCGAAGACGTCCCCGTAGCACAGATTGCCGAGCGCTTCGGTACGCCCGCCTATGTCTATTCCAGGGCTACCCTAGAGCGCCATTACAGGGCCTACGACAACGCCCTGGCTGGCCGGCCGCACCTGGTGTGCTACGCCGTGAAAGCCAACAGCAACCTGGCTGTACTCAATGTGCTGGCCCGGCTTGGTGCCGGTTTCGACATTGTCTCGGCCGGTGAGCTGGAGCGGGTGCTCAAGGCCGGTGGCGAGCCCGGAAAAGTGGTGTTTTCCGGTGTCGGCAAGCAGGAATGGGAAATGAAGCGGGCGCTGGAAGCCGGCGTTCGTTGTTTCAACGTGGAATCCGACACCGAGCTGGACCGCCTGAACAAGGTGGCCGGCGAGCTGGGAGTGAAGGCGCCGGTTTCCCTGCGGGTGAATCCGGATGTTGATGCCGGCACCCATCCCTATATTTCCACTGGCCTGAAAGAGAACAAGTTCGGCATTGATATTGCCGAAGCTCCGCAGGTCTATGCCCGGGCGGCCAGCCTGCCGAACCTGGACATTCACGGTGTGGACTGCCACATCGGCTCCCAGCTGACCTCTGTGTCGCCGTTCCTGGATGCGCTGGACCGGGTGCTGGCGTTGATTGATTCGCTGGCGGAGCAGGGCATCCGCATTCGCCACCTGGATATGGGGGGTGGCCTGGGCGTTACCTATGACCAGGAACAGCCGCCCCAGCCGGCGGACTATGTGAAAGCCCTGGCCGAGCGTATGGGCGACCGTCAGCTGGAGCTGATCCTGGAGCCGGGCCGTTCCATTGCCGCCAATGCCGGCATCCTGGTGACCCGGGTGGAATTCCTGAAGTGCACCGAGCACCGCAATTTTGCCATTATCGATGCGGCCATGAACGACCTGATTCGCCCGGCCCTGTACAGCGCCTGGCAGGCGATCATTCCGGTCCAGCCGCACCGGGATGGCGAAGAAAAAGCCTGGGACCTGGTGGGCCCGGTGTGTGAAACCGGCGACTTCCTGGGCAAGGACCGCAAGCTGCGCCTGCAGGCCGGTGACCTTCTGGCCGTGCGCTCTGCCGGTGCTTACGGCTTTGTGATGGCCTCCAACTACAACACCCGAAACCGCCCGCCGGAACTGATGGTGGATGGTGACAAGGTGCATGTAGTCCGGCGCCGGGAAACCCTGGAAGACCAGCTGGCTCCTGAAAGTTGTCTGCCGGAATGAGCGGGGAACCGGAGATGAACCAGCAAAGACGGAATCAGGGGCCGCTGCTGAGGTTCACCAAGATGCACGGCCTGGGCAACGATTTCATGGTGGTGGATGCCATCAGCCAGCCGTTTCGCCTGCGCCCGGAAATGATCCGGGAGCTGGCCGACCGTAACTTTGGCATTGGCTTTGATCAGCTGCTGGTGGTGGAGCCGCCCGGATTACCGGATGTCGACTTCCGCTACCGGATCTTCAATGCCGACGGTTCGGAAGTGGAGCAGTGCGGCAACGGCGCCCGCTGTTTTGCCCGCTTTGTGCGGGATCAGCGCCTGACCAACAAGCGGGTGGTCCGGGTGCAGACCGCCAAGGGCGTGATTGAACTGAAAATTGGCAAAGACGGCATGGTGATGGTGAACATGGGTGTGCCGGAACTGAACCCGCCCGCCATTCCCTTTGCCGCCGACCGCCAGAAAACCGTGTACACGGTGGAAGTGGACGGCCAGCAGATTGAATTGTCGGCGGTGTCTATGGGCAACCCCCATGGTGTGCTGGTGGTGGACGACGTGGATACCGCGCCGGTCGCCAGCCTGGGGCCTGCGCTGGAGAAACATCCGCGGTTCCCGGCCCGGGCCAATATCGGTTTCCTGCAAATTGTGGATCGTAGCCACGCCCGGCTTAGGGTGTTCGAGCGGGGCTCCGGTGAAACCCTGGCCTGCGGCAGCGGTGCCTGTGCCGCCGTGGTTGCCGGCCAGTTGCGTGGCTTGCTGGATGCCCGGGTAGATGTGGAGCTGCGTGGCGGGCGCCTGGTGATCGAATGGCAGGGTGAGGGTACCCCTGTTATGATGGAAGGCCCTGCGACAACAGTATTTGAAGGCCAGTTACGACTGCCGGGCGAGGCTCCGCCGCGCCGGCGCAAAGGCCCTCGCAGCCCTAAAACAAGGTCCTGACAGCTCAGGAGAACACGATGACAGAACAAACGGCCCGCCAGAAGGTCGCAGAACTCACCCGTGAGCAGGTAGCGGATTATCTGCGCGACAACCCTGATTTCTTTGTCGACCAGGATGAACTGCTGCGCACCCTGACCCTGCCTCACGACAGTGGACGTGCGATTTCCCTGGTGGAACGCCAGGTTCATCTGTTCCGTGAGCAGCGCGATACCCTGCGCCGGGAGCTGGTCGAGCTGGTCTCGATTGCCCGCCACAACGACCGCCTGTTCGAGACGAGCAAACGCCTGCTGCTGCAGGTGATCGAAGCCCGAAACCTGAACGACATGGCGGCGGCTATCGATGACAGTATCCGCAGTGATTTCGGGCTGGATGCCGCGTCTGTCTTGCTGTTCAGCAATGATGAACTGCCCGGCTCCGGCCAGGGTGCCCTGCATGTTGTCAATGCCGACCTGGCCCAGGAACGACTGGGTAGCCTGCTGGATGGTGAGCGGGCGGTGTGCGGACAGTTTCGGGAGAATGAGCGGGAATTCCTGTTCCCTGACCGGGACGAACCGATCGCCTCGGTCGCCCTGATGCCACTGCGCCATGAAGGCCTGGTCGGGGTGTTTGCGGTGGGTAGCTGTGAGCCGGGTTATTTTGACCAGAGCATGGGATCGCTGTTCCTGAGTTATATCAGCGATACCCTGAGCCGCCTGCTGCCGCCCATGCTCAAACGCCATGGCTCCGGCGCATCGGTGTCTGACCTGGCGGTGGAAAGCGGTCAGGGGTGACCTTGGAGGCTGACCCCGGCGCCCTCGACACCCCCGGCACGCCGCCCGAGGCGCTGGCCGCGCCGCTGTCGGGCTTTATCCGCCACCTGCAATCAGAAAAGCGGCACTCCGCGCGCACCTGCGATAATTACCAGCGTGACCTGCAGCGCCTGGCGCTCTGGCTGACAGGGGGCGGTTGCGATTGCTGGGCGGGCCTGTCCAGCCACGACGTCCGCCGGTATGTCGCCCACCTCAGTAAAGGCGGCCTTGGCGGCCGCAGCATTGCCCGCCATCTGTCTTCTATTCGTCGCTTCTACCAGTATCTGCTCAGGGAAGGCCTGGCCCGGGATAACCCAGCGCTGGATATCCGGGCTCCGAAAACCGGTCGCCGGTTGCCGAAAGTGGCCGATGTCGACCAGATCAACCAGTTGCTGGAAGTAAACCCGGACGATCCGCTGGAAGTCCGGGACCTGGCCATGTTCGAACTGATGTATTCCTCTGGCCTGCGGCTGGCAGAATTGGCCGGGCTTGACCTGCTCTCCCTGGACCTCAAAGGCCGGGAGGTGAGGGTGCTGGGTAAGGGGAACAAGGAGCGGATTCTGCCGGTAGGCGGCAAGGCGGTAACGGCCCTGAACAACTGGCTGGCAATGCGGTCGTCCCTGGCGCCGGAAGGCGAGCCCGCAGTGTTTGTCAGCCAGCGGGGTGACCGCCTGAGCCGGCGCAGCATCCAGGCCCGGCTGGCCCGCTGGGGTGTGTTGCAGGGGGCCGACCAGCGCCTGCACCCGCACCTGCTCCGGCATTCCTTTGCCAGCCACATGCTGGAATCCAGTGGTGACTTGCGGGCCGTGCAGGAATTGCTCGGCCATGCCGATATCGCAACCACCCAGGTGTATACCCACCTGGATTTTCAGCACCTGGCCAGGGTCTATGACCAGAGCCATCCCCGGGCCAGGCGCCGGCGCGGGGGGTCGGGTTCCGGCGAGAGTTGAAGCCGGGCGTCAGTGCCTCAACATGGCATCGAGCTCGTCAATGATTTCTGCCCAGTCACTGTCTTCTTCCAGGCCTTCCTCCAGGAAGTGGGACTGGGCCTCGGACCAGAACGGGGCATCCTGCAGTGCGATTTCCGAGGGCAGTGGCGAGTGACGGCCAACGAAGTCTTCGATGCTGGCTTTGTCTGCCGGCATGCCAAGTTGTTCGAACAGGGTGCTCAGGCTATGTTTGCTGGTGTCCATGGAAGTGCCCTCTGTGATGGGTTGGCAAAATGCAATGTACCCCGTTTACGGGTATGGTTTCCTGAAATGTAGTGGACCCGCCGAGGATATCCAGTGAAGTCTGTTTCACAGTTATTGTTCTGCCTGCTGTTTCTGGTATTTCAAGGGGCCGCGCTGGCAGATCCGCCACTGGCTGCGCCGGACCCGGTGCTGGGCGTGGAAGACCTGGAGTGGCTGGAGCAGCAGGACAGCTTCCGGGTGGGCATCCGCCACAGCCAGGTACCCCTGGTGTTCGATACCGGCGATGGCCCCCTGGCGGGTATCTGGATCGATTACCTGCAGCGGATTGAAAACAAGCTGGGGGTGCTGGTAGAGCCGGAACTCCTGGATGGCTCCGGTAACCAGCCCGAGCCGGATATCATCCTGACGACCCGCATTCCCGATGCCCCGGTGATTCCGGGCGTGCGCCATACGGCGCCGCTGATGTCGCTCACCTATGGGGTCTTTGTGAACGCCGGAGCGGCGGCAATCCGCGGCCCGTCAGACCTTGAAGGCAGCCGGGTGGCCATTGTCGGTGACGACCCCAACCAGTACCCGCTGCTGGACCCGGTAAACAACTTTACCCCGGTGCCGGCGGCCAATCTTGGCGAAGCTGTCAGCCTGCTGCTGTCGGGCAAGGCGGATGCGTTTCTGGGGCCGGTGCCGGTGGTGTCCGACTACCTGGAATCGGCAATGATCAACGGCGTTGGCCTGTCCTTGCTGCTCGACCACCGGGAGGTGGATGTCGTGCTGCAGGTGCCTATCGAAGAAGCCAATCTGTTCCGGGTGTTCGATCGCGCCATCACCGCCCTCGGCCACCAGGAACATCGCAGCATCCGGCAGTCCTGGCTGCAGGCCAGCGCGCCGGAGATGGACGCCGGTAACCAGTCCCTTGGTAGTTCAGAGCGGGCCTGGCTGAAAGCCAATCCCGGGCTGAAGGTGGGCGTCCGGTCAGACTGGCCGCCCTTCGAATTCCAGCAGGACGGCCGGCCCGCCGGGCTGGTGGTTGACCTGCTCAAGCGCCTGGAACAGGATCTGGACATCCGCTTTGAATATGTCCCGGTGGATAGCCGCAGTGCCTCGGAAGAACAGCTGAAATCCGGTGAAGTGGATGTCCTGCCGGGCATGTCCCGAACACCCCGTACCGAGCAGGATTTCCTGTTTACCCGGGCCTACGTCAACGTGCCCATTGCCCTGGCGATTCGGGACACCGGGCGGTTTATCGGGGATTTGCGGGAGTTGCGTGACGAGCGGGTAGGGGTGGTCAATCGCCAGGCCAGCCATGATTACCTGCTGATCAATCATCCGAACCTCGACATTTATCCTCAGCAAACCGTAGAAGAAGGCTTGCTGGCGCTGTCTAACGGTGACCTGGACGTGATGGTGACCCACATCCCGGCGGTCAGTTACACCGTCGCCCGGCTGGGGCTGACCAATCTGCGTATTACCAGCATCACCCCGTACCAGTATGACCTGCGGTTAGCCGTGGGACAGTCGGCCCAGCAGCTGCACCGGATACTGAACAAGGCCCTGAGTGGTTTGCCGGCATCGGAAACCGAGGCGGTGTACAACCGCTGGATTCACCTGGATATCGAGCAGGAAGCCGACTACACCGTGGTGCGCCGGATTATCCTGATCGCCATCGTGGTGGTGCTGATCTTCCTGTACTGGAACCGAAAACTGTCGCTGGAAGTCGACGAGCGGATCCGGTCGGAGAATGCCCTGAGGCGCAGTGAAGACGAGCTGCGGGCAGCCAAGCTGGAGGCGGAGCGGCTGGCGCGGCAGGCAGAGGCCGCAAGCCGCTCCAAAAGCGAATTCCTGGCCAATATGTCCCATGAAATCCGGACACCGATGAACGCGGTGATCGGCTACAGTGACCTGCTGTATAACTCGGTTACCGACCCCCAGCAACGTAACTACCTCAACGCCATCCGTGCCGGCAGCCGCAGCCTGCTGATGCTGATTAACGACATCCTGGACCTGTCCCGGATTGAGGCCGGCAAGATGCGACTGGACTTTGGCCCTGTGTCGGTGCGCCGGCTGCTGAGCGATGTCCGCCACATCTTCGATCTACGTGCCACCGAGCAGGGCATTACCCTGGAAGTGAGCGTTGGCAAGAAAATGCCGGCGGCCATGATGCTGGACGAAACCCGGCTGCGGCAGGTGCTGTTCAACCTGGTGGGTAACGCCATCAAGTTCACCCACGAGGGTGGGGTCACCGTTCGGGCCGTGGCCAGCGAGCTGGACGAACCGGGCGGGGAAGACTCCGAAACCCGGTATTACCGGCTGGTGGTGACCGTGGCCGATACCGGCATTGGCATTGCGCCAGACCAGCAGGAGCGCATTTTTGACGCCTTTGAACAGCAGGAAGGCCAGAGCTCCCGGCGTTATGGTGGCACAGGGCTGGGCCTGGCAATCAGCCGTAAACTGGTGGAAATGATGGGCGGCGAGCTGACGGTGGAGAGTGAGTCGGACGTGGGGTCTACCTTCTCGGTGGTCTTGCCCCGGGTGGAGGCCACCGTCGAGCAGGTGGAAGACGATGGAACACCGAAAGAATCCGAGCGCTTGCTGGCCCAGACCATGAGCATGCAGGAGCGGGGCTGGTTGCGGGAAAAACTGGCGGAAGACTTCGGCAACGAATGGCAAGACGTTCGCGAGAGTGGCGACCCGGAACAGATGAAAGACTTTGCCCTGAGAGTGGTTGAGTGGGGGCAGCGCTATCGGTCGCCGTCGGTGACCCAGTACGGTGAGAAGTTGCTGTCGGATGTGGAAGCCTTCAACCTGGATGCCGTTAATACCGCGCTGGAAGCCTTCCCGCGCCTGCTGGGCCAGAGCTGAGGCAGCTCTGGCTTACAGACAGTCGAACTGGGACTGGCGGTCGAAGGCAACCGATACCATGTCGTAACCGGAATCCGACAGTGAACGAATCAGGTCGCGGTCTTTAAGCAGGGCCATGCAGACTTTGTGCACGCTGGCCTGAAGCTGTTCGTTGGCCGGTTCCTGTCCGGAAAAGCGGAAGTCCACCACCAGGTATTTGCGATCCACCGCCGCAAGTTCCGGGATGTCTTCCCGCTCGATGCTTTCAAAGCCGATGTAGGTGGCTTCGTTGTCCGCGAATACGCCGCTCATCAGAACATCCAGGTTTTCTGCCTGAGCTGCGGGTGCCGCCAGTGCGATGACTGCGGCGGAAGCAAGGGATGTCAACAGGGCACGCATGGTTATTCTCCTTGGGTCGCGCCTTAAATCTGTGTAACACAATGTAACAGATTATTAAGTTAGATTGTTGCAGAGGATTTGGCAATTTTCCTCCGGTACCCACCGGATTTTTCAATTGTTTGCAATCTGCAGGCATTTGCCGGGGCTCACCGGGCTGGCCTGTTCCGGCGATGGTTTTCAGCTATCATTGGCGCATTGGTCTGCGAAAAATAACGAGGCAAAACTATGTTCCAGCTTGTGTTCAAAGGGGAGTGCGTGCCGGGCACCGACCCTGCTGCGGTTCGTAATAACGCAAAGGCCCTGTTCAAGGCCAGTGTCGAGCAGCTCGACCGCATGTTCAGCGGTCAGCCGGTGGTTATCCGCAACAAGCTTGAGCAGGTACAGGCCGAAAAATACCAGGCGGTTCTGAAAAAGCATGGCATGGTGGCCTATGTGCAACCGATGGCCGGTGCAGTGCCATCCAGGCCGCAGCCCCGGCAGGAACCGGCACCGTCGGCACCGGAACGCCCCGCCAGCCCGGCACCGGCACCTACCGGTGCTGCGCAGGACGCTCCCGCCCGAACCGGTAAAGCGCCCGAACCGGAGCCCGGTGACCGACTGCCCGTTGCGGGTGAAAAAGTGGATGACATCCTGGCCGGTTCCGGCCTGAGCCTGGACCCGCCCGGAGTCACGCTGGTGGAACACCAGGAAGCCGAAGCCCCCATGTTTGAGCATCTGGAAGGCTGGACCCTTGCGCCACCCGGCACCGACCTTGGCGAAGACCGGGTGGTTCCGCCGCCGGTTGTGCCGGATATCTCCCACCTTTCCCTTGCCGACGATGACAAGAGAAAGCACTGATCGCCCGATCTTGAGCCCCCCGAAGCTGTTCGCCATTGCGTTGACGTTGCTGGCCATGCTGGCAGCGCCAGCCTGGGGCCAGTCGCGCCCCGAGGTTCGCCCCAAGGTAGGCCTTGTGCTCAGTGGCGGCGGCGCCAAGGGCATGGCCCATGTGGGGGTGTTGCGTGCGCTGGAAGAAATGAAGGTGCCGGTGGACCTGGTGGTGGGCACCAGCGCCGGCTCTGCGGTGGCGGCCCTGTATGCCTCCGGTATGCCGGTGGAGGAAATAGAACGCCGGTTTATCGAGCTGGACTGGCTGTCCAGTTTCCGGGACGACCCCGGCCGGGCCTTCAAGCCGGTCCGGCGCAAGCAGGATGACTGGCGTTTGCCGCTGGCCCCCGGCCTGGGGGTGAGCATGGACGGTATCCGGCTGGGTGGCGGCCTGGTGACCGGCCAGAACCTGGGTTTTATCCTGAACGAACTGACCCGCAATGCCGCCTTGGTTGAGGATTTCGATGAGCTTCCGATCCCGTTCCGGGCGGTGGCCACCGACCTGGAAACCGGGGTGGAAGTGGTGATCGGCAGTGGCGACCTGGCGGAAGCCATCCGGGCCAGTATGAGCATCCCCGGAGTCTACGCGCCGGTAGAACGGAGCGGCCGGCTGCTGGTAGACGGCGGCGTAGCCAACAATCTGCCGGTCAGCGTGGCCCGGGACATGGGCGCCGATATCATCATTGCGGTGGATATCACCGACCCGCTGCTGACCAACGAGGAAATGCAGGAAGCCTTTTCGGTGGTTGGCCAGCTGACCACCATGATGACCCGCCGTAATACCGACGATCAGCTGGCCCGGCTGACCGACAGCGACATACTCATCCGGCCGGACCTGGAAGGGCACTCCTCTGCCGACTTTTTTGACGGCCCGGTACTGTTCGAGCTGGGCGCGACCGCTGCCCGCGAACATGCGGTGGCGCTGAACCGGCTGGCGGTTTCCGGCCCGGCCTGGCAGGCCTGGCGGGATTCGGTCGGAGGCGGCATGTGGCAGCCGGGGCCGATCGCCCGGATCGAGTTCACACAGGGTGACCGCCTGGCCAGTGAATTCCTGCGCGAGCGGATTCGCCAGCAAGCCGGTGAGCCACTGGATGTCGAACAGCTGGAAGATGACCTGAAACGCATCTACGGCCTCGGTTATTACGAGACAGTGTCCTGGTCGATGCGCCCGTCTGAAGAGGGATCGGTGCTGATGGTGCGGGCCCGGGAGAAAAGCTGGGGGCCGAACTACCTGTCGTTTGGCCTGAACTACGAAGACAACTTTGACGGCGACACCCGTTTTAACCTGGCCGCGGGCCTGCGTATGACCGAACTGAACCAGCTGGGGGCCGAGTGGCAGACCGCCCTGCAGCTGGGGACCCAGCCCTGGGTGCGCACCCAGTGGTACCAGCCGCTGGATTACGGCTATGACCGGTTCGCGGTGCTGGGCGTGGAATACCGCCAGGATGATTACAGCGTGTACCAGGATGGCGAGCGGATTGCCGAGATTGATGTAGGCTTCCGCCAGATAGACCTGGCAGTAGGTATGGAGCTGGGCCGCAACGGTGAGGTGCGCCTGGGCTACGTGCGCGGGCTGGCGTCAGTGGACGATGAGTTGGGTGCGTCGGTGGCACCTTCCAGCTATGTTCATCAGGGCTACGCCAGTGTGCAGTTGGTTCACGACTCCCTGAGCGATACCTTTTACCCGAAATCCGGTGCCTTTGCTGGTATCCGGGGCCGTTTTGAGCGAGACGGGCTGGGTTCTGACCGGGAGTTCGATTCGGTGACCGGCATGCTCCTGGGCACCGGCACCTGGGGCCGGTTCAACCTCACCGGCCTGGCGTACACCCGGCAGGTGGTCAGTGGTGAGCCGGGTATCGAGAATGCGGCCCGCCTGGGAGGCTTCCGGCAGCTGTCGGCCTATGCACCGGGTGAAATCACCGGTAACGACGCAGCGTTACTGTCGGCCTATGCCCGGCGGGAATTCGGCGGGCCGGTGATGCCCTGGTTCGCCGGCGTGGGCTTTGAAACCGGTAACGCCTGGGACACCATGGACGATGTCCGCTGGTCTGGCCTGGTACGATCCTGGAGCCTGTTTGCCGGGGTCAATACCTTCCTGGGCCCGGTGCAGCTGGCTGGTGCCTATAACAATGAAGACGACTGGACCGCCTACCTGAACATCGGCTTCTCGTTCACCCAGCTGTTCTACTGATCCAGCGCCGCCAGTACCTGGTCGCTTTGCTGTTGTGCGTAGCTGTGCAGCAGCGAAGCCAGGGCCTCTTCGTCCCGGTCACGAATGGCCTGGATCGACTCTTCCATATGCTTCAGGTTGTCTTCCAGAACCTGCTTCCCGCCCTGGCGGAAGGCTACAAACGCGCAGCGCTTGGCCGATGGCCACAGGTCTTCAATGGCAGAGACAATAAAGTAGTTGTCTGCGTAGGCCAGCGAGGCCTTGGTGTACTCGATGCCCAGCTCCAGGAACGCCATCAGGTCGTTGTTCTGGTAGCAAGCCTGCATCTGGCTGTGCAGTGATTCCAGCCGGGCCATGTCTTCGGGTTGCCATTGCCGCACCAGTTTGCGGCCGGTGTGGGTCAGGTACAGCTCCAGGGTTTCGTACAGGCTTCTGACGAAGTGCTCGTCCAGCGGGGTTACGAAGGCGCCTTTGCGGGGCACGTTCCTGACCAGGTGGCGTTTTTCCAGCAGCAGCAGGCCTTCGCGGATGGAGCCGTGGCTTACGTCCATTTCCTTGGCCATGGCGCTTTCGTAGATGCGCTCGCCGGAACGGAGCTGGCCAAAGGCAATCAGGTTCTCGATGTGGCGGGCGACCTGCTCGGTCAGGGTCTCACGGGGTTTGAATGCGGTCATGGAGTATCGGTTGTTGTCTTGCCGGTTTTCGGGCGGTCATATTGGCACAAGCCTGCACTGAGAACCAGTTCAAAGAAGCGGTGCCAGCAACCGTACGGCACGACAGCCCAGGCGGAACGGAAGTGAGCGGTCCTGGTAGTCGCTTTCGGTCATCAGCCGGCACTGTTTCAGGTCGTCTTCCAGCATCTGCTCTACCTGCCCGATGAACTCCGGGTGGGTGTTAATGGCCATGATCTCGAAGTTCAGGCGCATGGAGCGGTTATCCATGTTGGCAGTGCCCAGGGCCGCATAGCGGTCGTCCACCAGTACCACCTTCTGGTGCATGAAGCCCGGCTGGTAACGATAGATGCCGATGCCGGCCTGGCTGGCCTGCACCAGGTAGGAATAGGCCGCTACCCGGATCAGCGGGCTGTCGGATTTCTCCGGAATCAGGATGCGTACATCCACGCCACGCAGTGCCGCCAGCTGCAGCGCGTTCATGATCTGGAAATCCGGCACGAAGTAGGGCGAGGCGATCCACAGGCGGGTTCGGGCGTTGTTGATGCAGTTCAGGAAAAACAGGGTGCAGGTTTCCCAGGTGTCGGCCGGGCCGGAGGGCAGTACCAGCACTTCCTGCTGCCCCGGAGGTGGCTCTGCCGGCGCCCATTCCAGCTCGGGACGGTCGTTGCTGGCCCAGTTCCAGTCTTCCAGCCAGGCCAGTTGCAGGCCGATGACCGCCGGCCCGTCGATACGGCAGTGGGTATCCCGCCAGGGCTCCTGGTCCATGGCAGTTCCCAGGTATTCGTCGCCCAGGTTGATGCCACCGACAAAGCCGGTGTGGCCGTCACACACCAGCAGCTTGCGATGGTTGCGGAAGTTGATCTGGAAGCGCCGGCGGCGGATGTTGCCGTCGCCAAAGGAGGCAACCCGTGCCCCGGCGGCGCTCAGTTCGTTGAGCCAGCGGCGGGACAGGGAGACACTGCCGATGTCGTCGTACAGAAACCACACCGACACACCTTCCGCCAGTTTGCGCTCCAGGATTTCCTTGATCCGGTGGCCCACCTTATCGGAGCGCACGATGTAAAACTCCAGCAGGATATAGTGGGTGGCCTGTTCCATGGCTTCGAACAGGGCCTCGAAGGTGGCCTCGCCATCCCGCAGCAGCGTGCAGCGGTTACCGCTGGTAAACGGCTGCCGGCTGAGTTTGCACAGCACCTGCAGTTCATCGCTGAAGTGCCGGTCGCCGGGCTTGGCGATCGACGTACTCTGGTTCTCAAAGGTGTCAAGCAGGTCAGACAAATCCTTGTTGCCCATGCGCCGGGCCTTTACGTAGCCGCCAAAGCGGATGCGTCCGAACAGCAGGAACGCCGGCACGGCAAGGTAGGGCAGGCCCAGCAAGGCAATAATCCAGGCAATGGCACCCTGGGAGGTGCGGTAGGTCAGGAGAATGCGATAGATGCAGGCGATGGCTGACAGGTACAGCAAGGCCAGGGGGATGGCGAGCCAGGACAGCGTATCACCGGTCATGCGCTTGCCTCCTGGTGCCTGGCCCGGTATTGCGCGGGGGCCATGCCGGTCCAGCGCTTGAAGGCGCGGCTGAAGGCGCTGAGTTCGGAGAACCCGAGCAGGAAAGCAATTTCGCCCAGGGCATATTGATCGTCGGCAACATAGCGCAGCGCCTTGTCTTTGCGGACCTGTTCCACCAGGTCGTGGAAGCTCAGGCCTTCTTTTTTCAGCCTGCGGTACAGGGTTTGCCGGCTCATGTGGCATTGCCTGGCCAGGGTGTCGGCGTCAATACGGTCGGTCGCCATTTGCCGGGAGATCAGCCGGCGTACTTTGCGGCTGAATGACCGGCGGGTTTGCAGCCGGGCCAGTACGGCGTTTACCTGTTTCAGTACCGCCGAATACACATAGGGGTTGCGGTGCGGAATGCGGTGCCCCAGGTGCTTGCTGGCAAAGGCCATGCGGGTAATGCCACAGCCGAACAGGACCTGGCCGCCGAACAGCTTCTGGTATTCCGCGGCGTAATCCGGTTCCGGATGGGCAATTTCCACCCAGTCTGCCTCGATGCCCCGATGAATAAAGTGCCGGGTGCGGCACAGGGCGGCGGCCAGGGTGCGGTCCATGTCCTGCCGGCAGTAGTGGGCCGGGTTATCCGGTTGCCAGGTCAGAATGGCCTGCTCCGGCGTCTGCTCGAAGCTGAGCGTCACCGATTCGTTGATCAGTCGGTGCAGCCTTACGTACTGGATAACGGCTTCTCCCAGGGTGTCGCAATTGAAGAACACATGGCCTACCAGCCCCATGCGTTCCGGGTCGATCACTTGTCCCGCGTGCAGGCCCACGCCCGGGTCTGCGGTCAGCTGCTCGGCCAGTTTCCATAGCTGGTAGTGAATGCTGGCGGGAATGCGCAGGTCCGGGTCATCCAGTTCTTCCAGGCGCACCCCTGCGATGTCTTCCACCCGGGCACGGTCCAGCAGGCCCTGCTTTTCGAGGTAATGCACCAGCGCAAGGGTGCTGGAGGCCGCCACATGGGGCGTTGTTGCTGGGTCCGCTTGGGGATGCATGGTGTTCGCTGGCTCCGCGGTTCGGTTCAGGCTGATACAAAATGTCAAACGATTGGCACAGCTGGTCAACGGGTATCAACACCTTAAACGATAGCATGTGTGGCATCAGGTTGAAGTAGCCATAACGCCAATTGGAGGTGTTGTATGACACAGGAAATCTTTGTTCCCCGTACCCAGAGCGAGCGCGAAAACATCGTGGCGCTGGCTGAGTATCTGGACAGCATCTTCTATTGCTGATTTCTCAGTCGTAATGTATGTGACCATTTAGCCGGGCCTTTGTCCGGTTTTTTTCTGCCTGAATTTTCCCTTGCCCCGTGCACTGGCGGTGGTAGTGTATCCGGTTCATTCAGATAACCGGAGGTTGCCTGCGTATGGGCGTTGAACTGAATCACCGTATTTCCGGCCAGGGAGAGCCGCTGATCCTGTTGCACGGATTGTTCGGATCCCTCGAGAACCTGGGCGGCATTGCCCGCCGGCTGGAAGATAACTGGCAGATTCACGCGCTGGACGAGCGCAACCACGGCAGTTCTCCCCACAGCGATGAAATGAACTATTCGGCCATGGCCGCCGATATCATCGCCTACATGGATGCCCAGGGGCTGGACCAGGCCACTATTCTGGGCCACTCCATGGGTGGAAAGGTGGCCATGCAGGTGGCCCTGAGTTATCCGCAGCGGGTGAAAGCCATCATCGTGGCGGACATTGCCCCGGTGACCTACCACCCCCGCCATGACGACATCCTCGAAGGTATGAAAAGCCTCGACCTGAACGGGGTCAAATCCCGCAAACAGGCAGACGAGCGGCTGGCAGAATTCGTGGAAATCCCCGGTGTGCGCCAGTTCCTGCTCAAGAACCTGGAGCGTATTCCGGCCGAAGAACAGACCGACAGCGATATCATCTTCCGCTGGCGCCTGAACCTGCCGGTAATTGATGCCCATTACCAGAACCTGGCGGACGCACCGGAGGGTGATGGCCCGTTTGAAGGGCCGGTGCTCTTTATCAAGGGCGCAGACTCGGCCTACATCCAGGAAAAACACCAGGACACCATCCGCCGCTTGTTTCCGAACGCCGAACTGAAAATTATCGAAGGCACCGGCCATTGGCTGCACGCCGAAAAAGCCGATACCTTCGCCACCCTGTGCCGGCGGTTTCTGGAGCAGTAAGGTGTGACGCGGCCATTGCCGGCAACCGGTGGATGTCTGCTAAGGTGAGTGGTCCAAAACGAAGAATCATAAAACGGATCGGGCGTGCATGATGAAATGGTTACTGGCCGCAATATTGGTGCTCTTTGTGCTGGTGGGCAGCTTTCTGCTGACACCATCCCCTGTCGACAGCAAGGCCTGGGAGCCGCCCGAGCCTCCGGCCCTGACCGGAATCCTGGCGCCCAATAACCAGCTGCGACAGGCCGATCTGCTGGCCCGGGGCCAGGTGTACGGCCCGGAAGACACCACGGTGGATGCCAACGGCGTGCTCTATACCGGCACCCAGGACGGCAAAATCGTTCGGGTATTTCCTGACGGCCGTGTGGAAACCTGGCTGCAGACCGAAGGCCGGCCACTGGGCATGGTGTTTGATCGCCAGGGTAACCTGATTGTGGCGGATGCCTGGAAGGGCTTGCTGTCGATAGCGCCGGACGGTGAGATTACCGTGCTCACCCGGGAGGCGGAAGGCACACCGTTCCGGTTCACCGACGATGTGATTGTCGCCACGGATGGTCGTATCTACTTTACCGATGCCAGCTCCCGCTTCCGCCAGCCGGATTACATCCTGGACCTGCTGGAAATGCGCCCCCACGGTCGCTTGCTGCGCTACAACCCGAAAACCCGCAGAACCGAAGTACTGCTGCGTAACCTGTATTTTGCCAATGGCGTGGCGGTGTCTCCGGATGGTGACTACCTGCTGGTAAACGAAACCTGGAAATACCGCATCCTGAAATACTGGATCAACGGCCCGAAAGCCGGCCGTACCGAAGTGTTTGCAGACAACCTGCCCGGTTTCCCGGACAACCTGGCCGTGGATGAACGGGGCCGTTACTGGGTTGCCTTCCCGACCCTGCGTAACCCCCAGGTGGACGCCATGCACCGCCGGCCCTGGATGAAGAACCTGGTTGCTCGCCTGCCTGCCGGCTTCCAGCCCGAGCCGGAGGAATACGGCCTGGTAGTGGCCTTTGATGACCGCGGCCGTATGCTCACCAGCCTGCACGACACCACCGGCAGCCATTTGCAGGAAATCACCTCGGTGAACCCGCACAACGGCTTTCTATACTTTGGTTCACTTCACAATGACCGCATCGGCCGGCTACCTTTGCAGGCTATTTCCGGTCTGGGGGAGCAGCCTTGAGCGATGAAACAGCCATGAGCGATGAAACAGCCTTGAGCGATGAAACAGCCATGAGTGAGTCACAAGCACACAACTGGGATCTGCCGGATCCGTTCATCCTGCCCATCACCGTGCGGGAAGAAGACACCGACCGCCTCGGCCACGCCAATAACGTGGTCTACGTGCGCTGGATGGAAGACGTCAGCTGGGCCCACATCGAAAGCCTGGGGATGACCTGGGCCCTGCACGAAGAAACCGGCAAGGCCATGGCCATCACCCACACCGAGGTGGATTACCTGTTGTCTGCCAATGCCGGCGACGAGCTGGTGCTGGGTACCTGGCTGACGGACTGGGACGGCCGGTTCCGCTCGGCCCGTCAGTTCCAGCTGATTCGCGTGGCCGATGGCAAAACCCTGCTGCGGGGGCTTTCAACCCATGCCTGCGTGGATATGAAGAGCCAGCGGCCGTCCCGGGCACCGAAAGCCTTTGCCGAAATCCTCTCCGGTGCCCTGGTGCCGGGTGGTCGTGGTTTGCCCCTATAAAGCCTGCCGGGTGAAATTCTGCTAGTCTGAAGCTGAAACTGCGCGCCTGTTCAGGCGCTTGACTCATTGTTGTCTGGAGACACCCATGGAATCCTCTGAAGCAACTGACGCTGTGCCGATGCGCCACGTGGTCTATGACCGGTTTGGGGGCAGTGATGTTCTGCAGGTAACGGAGTCTCCGGTACCTGTGCCCGCCGGAGGCGAAGTGTTGATTCGAGTCCACGGCGCCGGCCTGAACCCCATCGACTGGAAAACCCGCAAAGGCCTGGGTTTTGTCGCCACGCAGATCGAAGGCCGCATGCCGTGGACCCCGGGCTACGATGCCGCCGGCGAAGTCGTGGCCGTGGCCGATGACGTGACCACCCTGGCTCCGGGGGACCGGGTGATGGGCATGATCGGCTTTGCCGAGTCTGGCGGGGCCTATGCCCAGTACGCGGTGGCCCGGGCTGATGAACTGGCCATCGTGCCGGAAGAGTTGGACCTGGTTACCGCAGGAGGCGTACCGCTGGCAGCACTGACCGCCTGGCAGGCATTGTTTGAAGTGGCCGGGTTGGAGTCCGGGCAGAAGATCCTGATCCACGCCGGGGCTGGAGGCGTTGGCCACTTTGCTGTTCAGTTCGCCCTGGAACGCGGTGCCCATGTGATTGCCACGGCGTCTGCGAGTAACCGGGATTTCCTGGCCGAGCTGGGCGTGCATGAAGTGATTGATTACCACACCACCGACATTGCGGACGAGTGCTATGGACTGGACGTGGTGCTGGATTTGATCGGTGGTGAAACCGGCAAGCGGTCATTGCAGACCCTGTCGGAATCCGGTGTGCTGGTGACCATTCCCACGGTGACCGCCGATGAGGTGGTCAGTGCCGCGGAAGCCATGGGCGTGAGGGCCCACGGCATGAAAACCCGGCCGGACGTTTTCCACCTGGAAGAAATTGCCGAGCTGATCGAAGACGGCGATGTGCGGGTGCATGTTGACCGGGTATTCCCGCTTGAGCAGGCTCGTGACGCCCACGACCTGCTGGAAGCAGGCCACGTGCGGGGCAAGCTGGTGCTCGACTGCCGCTGATCTGCCCCCGCTGGATTCAGCAGGCCGTCAGGCCTGCTGCTCTTCGTTGCTGGCGGGTTTCTGGTCGTCGGTATCGGATGCTCGCTCTTTCCGTTCTTTCTGGGGCTGTGGTGGCACCAGGCTGATCAGAACCCAGTCGTCTTCCGGCTCCAGGTCATCCATCGCTTTTACCGGATGGATGTGTTCCCGCCCGTCCATCACAAACAGCACCAGGGCTTCGTTCTGGTACTGGTTCAGGAACTGCTCGTAACTGAACTCCTCGCTCAGCTGGGTGGTCTTCACCGTATAGCCCTGGCTCACCAGACTGGCCAGCTTGGCATAGCTCACACCGTCAAACAGACCCCGGGTCTGCTGCACCTTGCCGGCGGTTTGCAGGCGGGCGCGCTGGTCCTGGTCGCCTTCCGTCAACCCGAATACCGAGTGCTCGCCGAACCAGTCCAGGAAGTGATATGTGGCCAGGCTGTTCATCTGTTTGTACGGCGACAGGATCAGCAGGTTGCCGATGCCGGTCAGGTCCATATGTTTCGCAGCATGTTCCGAAGCCGGGTTGCCGAAATACACCGGCAGGTTCTCCATGCGGGCCTGGCGCACGTTTTCCCAGTTGGTATCGGTCAGCATGGCCGGAATTTCGTGTTTTTTCAGGGCCTGGGCAATCAGGCGGGCTACCGGGTTGGCACCCAGAATCAGGAAGCCATGGGCCGGCGGTTCCTGTACGCCCAGCAGCTTGGCGACCGGCCGTGCCGTCAGGCTCTGGATCACCACCGTGGTAATGATCAGCATGAACACCAACGGCACCAGCACGCCGGCGCTCTCATAGCCGATCCGTTCCAGCTGGAAAGCGAACAGGGCGGAGACAGCAGCTGCCACGATACCCCGGGGCGCAATCCAGCTCAGGTAAAGTTTGTCTCGCCATGTGAGGGACGTACCGATGGCCGACAGAAAGATACTGGCAGGCCGGGCCACCAGCATCAGGCAGGCCAGCACTGCCACCAGGCCCCAGCCCAGGTCGGCAATGGCGGTAAATTCTACCCGGGCGGCAAGGATGATAAACAGGGCCGAGATCAGCAGTACGCTGAGGGATTCCTTGAACTCCAGGATGCTGTCGATCGGCACCTGTTTCATGTTGGCCATCCAGATGCCCATTACCGTCACGGTCAACAGGCCGGACTCATGGGCCATCTCGTTGGAAATGGCAAACACACCGAGCATGAAGGTCAGCGTGCCGGCATTGTGCAGGTACTGGGGAATCCAGTGCTTGCGAAGCACCAGGCCATTCAGGTAACCGGCTGCCGCGCCGATCAGGAAACCCACCAGCAGGGTTTTGCCGAAAATATACAGGGAGTGGCTGAAGACATTGCCCTGGCCCCAGGACACAATTCCTTCGAACACCAGCACCGCCAGCAGGGCGCCGACCGGGTCAATGATAATGCCTTCCCAGGTCAGGATATTGGCCAGCTTGGAGGTGGGCCGCACCGCCCGTAGCAGCGGTGCAATCACCGTTGGCCCGGTTACCACGGAAATGGCGCCAAACAACAGGGACACTTCCCAGGACACCTCCAGGATCCAGCGGGCGGCCAGGGTGCCGATAATGCAGGTAACAATGGTGCCGACCGGGATCAGGTTGCGCACCATCTTGCCGTGGCCTTTGATTTCCTCGTACCGGAGCGTCAGGCTGCCTTCGAACAGAATGATGGCCACCGCCAGCGAAATCATCGGAAACAGGATGTCGCCAAAGATATCTTCCGGATGCAGAAAGCCCGTTACCGGGCCGGCGATGATGCCGCCAGCGAGCAGAAACAGGATGGCCGGCATACGAACCCGCCAGGCAGCCCATTGGCAAATCAGGGAGGTAACGCCGATACCTGCGAGGATCAGGGTGGTGCTAATGGCCATAAGCGGGTTCCG
This sequence comes from Marinobacter sp. bablab_jr003, assembly GCF_016464245.1. Taxonomy (NCBI): domain Bacteria; kingdom Pseudomonadati; phylum Pseudomonadota; class Gammaproteobacteria; order Pseudomonadales; family Marinobacteraceae; genus Marinobacter; species Marinobacter sp. bablab_jr003. The sequence goes on along the minus strand of NZ_JADARC010000053.1, from coordinate 58,896 downwards.
GTTGGTTAATTAAAGGTTGGCTTTGCGTGCAATTCTGTTCAGCAGCCGGGACGCGGCAAAGAATCCGAAGCTGGCGGTTACCGGGCTGGCGGCGCCAAAACCCGAGGCACAATCCAGCCTTACCGGGCCGTCTGTGGCCGGCTTCTGCAGGCACACTTCGCCATCGGCCGCCGGATAAGTCAGCTGCTCCAGAGAGTATACGGCCTCAATGCCAAAACGCCGCTTGGGATTTCGCGAAAAGCCGTATTCCCGACGCAGCATATTACGAACCTTGGCCAGCAATGGATCCTGGGTGGTCTTGCTCAGGTCGGCCACCTGGATCTGGGTCGGGTCCATCTGCCCCCCGGCACCGCCGGCACAGACAATCGGAATCTTGCGCCTCTGGCAGTGGGCAATCAGCGCCGCCTTGGCCTTCACGCTGTCGATAGCATCCACCACCCCGGTCATATCTTCAGTAATCAGCTCCGCCACGTTTTTAGTGGTCAGGAACCCGAAGTGCACCCGGATATCCGCCTGGGGATTGATGGCCCGCAGCCGCTCAGCCATGGCATCGGTCTTGGTGCGGCCATACTGGCCCTGCAATGCGTGCAACTGGCGGTTGGTGTTGGACACGCAGATGTCGTCCATATCAATCAGCGTGATGGCGCCAATGCCACTGCGCGCCAGGGATTCTGCCGCCCAGGAACCAACGCCGCCGAGGCCGACAATGGCGATGTGGGCATTGCGGAACGCGTTCAGGGCTTTGCGGCCGTAAAGGCGTTCTATGCCGCCGAAGCGGAAAGCGTAGTCGTCGGTCTGTGCAGGGTTTGATGCCATTGAGGCTTTCCGGTAGGCAGAAGAGTTCAACATGAATTTGGCGCAGATTGTACCGCAGCGAGCCTCCTGACGACCATGTGGGTTCAGAACAAAAAGGCGGGCTCATGGGAGCCCGCCTTTTTGCCGCTGCTTGGTTGCGGGTCAGGTCTTAGTTTGTCTCGGTCAGAATCACGAGCCCCAGTTCATCCGGATCGCCCTCGGTGGGTTCCCAGCGCAGTGCAAACAAGCCAAGTGAGGCGTCTGCATTGAAGAACCCATCCAAGGTTGTTGAACCCTCAGAGCTACCGACGGTTATCGTCGTTGCACCGTTGGCACTGATGCTGGCAGAGGCCTCTGCACCATCCACCATGTCGGTAGAAACAGATAGCTGCCCACCCAGGGTGATCTTTTCTACTTCCAGGAAGCCACCGCTGATTGCGCCTTCGGTTTCACTTGCCATGGTCAGGAAAGTATTGAACTTGCTGCTGGAAAGCAGGAAACGCTCCTGAGTATCCAGTTTCATCGAAATAAGTTGTAACCGGTATTGCTTGCCTGCCACGCTGGGCCCACTGTCTGTGGGCAGCTTGGTCATCAGGGTCATGTCGAGCTCAGAGTAACTGCCAAGCTCGCCATCGCCGCCAGACATGACAATGAAGTCGCCGGTATCGTTAATAAAACCATCGGCAGGCTCACCACCGGCCTCTGTGATATCACCGGAACTGTCGACAACAAAGGTGCCAGTGTCCGCTGGGTCTGTAATCGGTACATAGCCCGGGCCACTTGCTGAAAGACTGATCTGGTGACCATGTCCTTCCATGACCTCTGCGTAGTTGAAGTTTCCATTGCCGTCGAAGGTGATGGTGTTGACTTCGGTTTTCAGTATCAGCTCACCGGTCGTGATTTCAGACGCGATATAAACCCGGCCAAACTGGCCTGACAGGTCGCTGCTCTGAAAGTTGGTTGGTTGCCGTGCAAAGACCTCAAAAGACCGGGAGATCTCGTCGCCCAGTTTCTGGGAGGGGTCTAGCGCATCGGGTGTGCCGTCGTCGTTGGTATCGATCACGGCGTAACGAACGCTGGCTTCATTGGGTTGGACAAAAAACAGGCCTCGCTCACCAGCCTGCACCAGATTGTAGGTTACTGCAGGCCAGCGCCAGCCTTCCTCCTCTTCGATTTCCTCTTCGAACTCGCCCTGGATAGCGAGGATGCCCGATTGGGTCAGAATGCCGTCGAAGGTTTCATTAACCTCTTCGAATTCGGACTCATGGTTGAGCCATTCAGCGCTGGACAAGGATGGGCCTCCCCGGCTTCCGTAAAGATCATCTTCATCGACCAGGGTGACGTTGACGACGTTTTCGCCACCGTCTGCCAGCTGAAAACTGGATGCCCACAAACTGTGGGCATAGGTGCCCGAACTGTGATTTTCAGCGTCGTGGAGTTCAAGTGCGAAGGCGGCGCTCCGGTAATCGCCAGCGACTGTGCTGGCCTCACCCTTGCCACCGGCTACCACGGCAACCTCGCTCTCTACGAAATCGCCGACTTCGCTCTCCAGTGTGCTGAACATTTCATCAAGATTGGCCCCGGCAGTCAGATCAAACTCTTCAACCTTGCCACTGAGTTTGACCACATCGGTGACAACCAACTGATCTAGGTCGGCACCCGTCTCGATGAACTTGCGAAGAACAAACTCGGACACCGGGTTTATATCGACGTCTTTTTCGACAACCTGTGCGCGCAGTTGCTTATTGTTTTGCCCGGTAATTCGAACCACGAGATTACCTGCAAGGTTAACGCCTTGCGGCAGTGTTAGCTTGTAGTTTCCTGTTGTTGACGTGGAGGTTTGAGCGAGCACGTCGCCGATTTGGTTGCCCTCATCATCCACGCGAATGAGTTCTACCGTGGCACCTTTTACGGGGTTGAGCCCGGTAATGGCTGCAGCAACAGGAGCTACAACAAAGTTCAATGCGACTTCAAAAATACTCGGCTGGGTAAAGCTGGCTATAGTACCTTCTTCACCAGGAGCGGTGGCGGTACCTGAAATAGTTTCTCCGGATACTGTCTCGCCCCCGGTACTCCCTCCACCGCTACTTCCTCCACATCCCGCAATACCAACAACCGATGAGACCGCTGCGGCCAACGCCAGTTTTTTAAAACCGTTCATAACAACTCCTTGATTCAAAAAAGTACCCTGATTCGCCGGATGAACCAGGCTCTGCCCGAAGGCTCCCTGAGGAAGGGTTATTGAGGTATAGCAGGGGTGGTCGGGGGGTGCCCCACCCGTTTGGGGAGTGCGGGCCGGCTATTTGTATGAAATTTGTAACTATAAGCGGTTGGAATATCTTTGAAACCTACACTAAATTGTGTAGGAAACATCGATACAAGAGTGGACCGCTGTGCATTGCTCCGACCGGGAAGGCTTTTTCAATCATGACTTCCATGAACTGATCGGCCTGATCTACGATTCGGTTACCTCGGAACAAGGTTTCTTTCCGTTTCTGCAGCGGTTTATCCAGGTGTTTAACGGCCACAGTGCATCGTTTGCGATCTACGACACTGCGGCAAACTCTCTTCTCGGTACCTGGACCGTGAATATTCCCGAAGAGGCTCTGCGTTTCTATTCCGAGCATGTCTCCCATAGGGACGTACTGGTTGAAAAAGCGATATCGGTCAATCGCGAAGGTAACTGCAGGTTTGTCGCCAGTAACATCGATCTTGGCCCGGATGTTAAGCGCTTGCGGCGCGATACCCGGGCAGGAGAGTGGCTGGAAAGCTACGGGGCTTGTGAAGCTGCCGGAGCGATTGCCTATATGGACGGGTATTACCTCAACTTTTTCGGAATGCAGCGTTCTCCTGATCAACCTGAATTCAGTTATGAAGAACTCAAGGTCTTTGATGGATTCTTACCCCACCTGCATCGAGCTGTGGGCCTGTATACCCGGCTGATGCAGCGGCGGTGTGGTCCGGCGGTTGAGCGGTTGGTACTCGAGCGTGTCAATCGAGGCATCATCGTTTGTGATGCATCCTTCCGGGTGGCCTTCAGGAATGGCAAAGCGGATGACATCCTGAAACGCAACGCCGGTTTAAGGGTAAACAGTGATGGCATGCTGGTGGCCCATGGGAACGAGAGTGCGCGGCAGTTTGCCGTTCTCTTGTCTGCTGCTGTTGAGGCGTCGATTGCCAGGCGGGAGCTTGATGACCAGGTTTTCAGTCTTGAACACGGGCAGCAGCGCATCACGCTGGTGGTGACTCCCCTGCAGGGAACGGCTGAGGCAGGGAGCCTAGCGCAGGGGGCGCTCGTTACATTACACGATTGGAGCTGGAGCAACGAAATTAGTGCCGACCTGCTAAAGAGTCTGTTTGATCTGACGGATGCGGAAGCGGTGGTTGCGGCTGAGCTTGTTTGTGGCCAGAGCTTGTCGGATATTGCGGTAATCTCGGGACGGTCACGGGAAACCGTGAAGTATCACCTCAACAATATATTCCGGAAAACCGGCACCCGTCGTCAGGGCGAGCTGGTGTCACTGTTGTCCCGGGCCTGCACCTCTGTTTGATTATCTGTCCACAAAAAAAGCCGCGCAGTGCGCGGCTTCAAGAAGGTACCAACCTCACAAGGAGGCGGGTTGGACTAGTTCAGAGACACTAATCAACGTATTCATTATTGACCGGAAACATGTCTTGATAAAGGTCATGAATGGACATTTACCGGTCATTTCCGGCCAGATTTTTGGTCTGGCCGGCATTTGTGGCGCGTCAGGCCACCCAGTGCTCATCGGAAAGCGACATCAGGCTGTCTTTTCCGCTCTGGATGTCTTTCAGCAGCCAGTCGGTTTCCGGCATCAGCTTTTCGAAGTAGAAGCGGGCAGAGGCCTGCTTGCTTTCCAGCAATGGCTTGTTGCCTTCACCGGCCTCAAGTTGCTGGCCTGCAACGCCCGCCATCCGTGACCACAGGTAACCAATCACGGTCAGGGCCATCAGCCGCAGGTACGGTGTGGCTGCGGCACCAGCCTGCTCCGGGTCTTTCGGAGCGTTCTGGGCTAGCCACAGGGTGGCCTGTTCCAGGCCCTTGATGGCGCCTTTCAGTTCTTCCCGGTAGGGTGCTTCCGGGTTGTCCTTCAGGTAGCCGGTCAGCTCGGCAAACAGGGCGCGTACCAGCTGGCCACCTTTCAGGGCCAGCTTGCGGCCTACCAGGTCCATGGCCTGGATGCCGTTGGTGCCTTCGTAGATGCGGGCGATACGGCCATCACGCACCAGTTGTTCCAGCGGCCAGTCCTGGGTAAAGCCGGATCCGCCCAGCACCTGCTGGCCCCAGTTGGCGTTGTTGTAGCCTTCGTCGGTGAGGAAGGCTTTCACCACCGGCGTCAGCAGTTGCACCAGGTCATCGGCGTTTTCACGCACCTTTTCGTCCGGGTGTGCCACGGAGAGATCCAGCTGGTGGCCGGTAAACAGTGCCAGTGCACGCATGCCTTCGTTCAGTACCTTCTGACGCATCAGCATACGGCGTACATCCGGGTGCACAATGATCGGGTCTGCCGGGCCGTCGGGATTCTTCGGGCCACTCAGGGAGCGGCTTTGCAGACGCTCTTTGGCGAAGGCCAGGCTCTCCTGGTAAGCCATTTCCGCCAGGCCCAGGCCCTGCATGCCCACCATCAGACGGGCTTCGTTCATCATGGTGAACATGGCGCTCATGCCCTTGTTGGGCTCGCCCACCAGCCAGCCCTTGGCGCCTTCGAAGTTCATCACGCAGGTGGCGGAACCCTTGATGCCCATCTTGTGCTCAAGGCCACCACAGAGGGCCGGGTTGCGCTCGCCGGAATCCGGCAGGAACTTGGGCACCACAAACAGGGAAATGCCCTTGGTGGTATCCGGTGCGCCCGGCAGCTTGGCCAGTACCAGGTGCACAATGTTGTCGACCAGGTCGTGTTCGCCGCCGGTAATCCAGATCTTGGTACCTTCGATGGCGTAGCTGCCGTCGTCGTTCGGGGTTGCCCTGGTGCGGATCAGGCCCAGATCGGTGCCGCACTGGGGCTCGGTCAGGCACATGGTGCCGGTCCACTCACCGGAGATCAGTTTTTCCAGGTAGGTCTGCTTCAGCTCGTCGGAGCCATGGGCGTAAAGGGCGCTGATGGCGCCGTGGGTCAGGCCCGGATACATACCCAGCGACAGGTTGGTGGAGCACACCATTTCGTCTACCACGAATTTCAGGGTGTGGGGCAGGCCCTGGCCACCGAACTCGATGGGTGCGTCCAGTGCGGTCCAGCCACCTTCCACGAATTTGTCGTAAGCGGCCTTGAAACCATCCGGGGTTTTGACCAGCTTGGTCTCCGGGTCGTAGCTGCAGCCCTGGCGATCGCCAACCTGGTTGGTGGGCTGGATCACTTCCGCGGCCAGTTTGCCGGCTTCGTCGATCACGGCCGAGATCAGGTCGGGCGTGGCATCGGCGTATTTTTCCAGTTCGTGCAGCTTGTCTGCACCAAGGACATCAAACAGCAAAAAGCGAAGATCATTGGCAGGTGCCTGATATTGCATGGACTCTCTCCTGTTATCGGTGGGTAGCTCGGGGCTACCGGTATTCGCCTTGCACGGGGGGTACCAAGTCGATGTGATCATTCATACGGCTGTTTGAATCTTTTGGTTTGCTGAAGGCGAGCCCGATTGCATTGTTTTTTCGTATGGTTGGAATGAATCGGTTTGATCACAACCTTGGCTACGACAGGGGAGAGCACAATGGCAGCCATCATTGCCGGTATATCCGGCGCGATTGGCCAGGCACTGGCCTTGAAGTATCTGGATGAGTTTCCGGAGCAACCGGTGATCGGTCTTTGCCGGAATCCGGACAAGGCAACGGAAGCGATGGGGAAGCCGCCAGGACTGCAGCTGCGGCCCTGGGACGCGGAGTCTGCAGTGCCGCTGGAGGTGGATGATGAACTGGCACAAACGCTGGCGGATTCCGGAGGCATTCACCGGCTGGTCTACGCCGCCGGGTTGCTGCACGACGACCGCATGTTTCCGGAGAAGCGCCTTGAGGACTTGACGGCGGATAATCTGGCCAGGGCCTTCCAGGTGAACTGTGTCGGGTTCGGGCTTCTGGTGCAGGCGTTGTCGCCCTGGTTCCGGGGGCCGCAGCTAACCCGTGTGGCCGCCATTTCAGCCAAGGTGGGCTCCATCAGCGATAATCACCTGGGTGGCTGGTATGCCTACCGCTGCTCGAAAGCGGCGCTGAATATGCTGGTGAAAAACCTGTCGGTGGAGCTGCCCCGGCGTTATCGGCCTGTAGCCTGCGTGGCGCTGCATCCGGGAACCACCCGGTCGGGGCTGAGTGAACCGTTCAGCCAGTCTCTGGCGAACCTGACGGTGCACGAGCCTGAGGGCACGGCAGACAATCTGTTCCGGGTTATTGAAGCCTTGCAGGAGCATGATAACGGCCGCTTTATCAGCTGGGATGGCAGCGACTTGCCTTGGTAAAAGCGGGGAAAAAGCCGCCGCAGACGGGCTGCGGCGGTAAAGGTCATCGAATAAACGGGTTCAGAAGGCGGGTAAAGGTGCCGGTAAGCTTCAGCGGTGCGCTCAGAACCGACAGGGTAATGCAGTCTTCGCAGCCAACGGCTACCGGTTTGTGTTCGTCTTCCTCGTTCAGCACGACGAAGTCCCACTGATTGAACACGCCTTTTTGGTCCGAGAAAGCACCCTGCAGCACGATGGTGGTTTCAGTGCCGCGGTGGGTGTGGGCCGGAGCCTTGCCACCTGCTACCAGTTTTTGCAGCACCACACGTTCGCCCTGGCCAGGGAACTTCTCGGTGATGTCCAGCACGCTGACATCACCCAGCTGACGTTTCCAGGGCAATTGGTTGATGTCGTCACCCAGCAGTTTTTGCAGCGGGCTCATGCGCGGCGCTTCTGCGATTGGGGAAACCGGCTCCGGCGCGCTGTCGATACGGGACATCAGCTGCTCGAAACTGGTATCAGACACACTGACTTTGGGCTGTTTAGCCATCATCACGGCGCCCAGGCTGTTCAGGGTGTCTACCCGGCTTCTGCAGTGAGCACACTGGTCCAGGTGCAAACGGATGCACAGGGCATGGGGCTCCGTGAGGTTGCCCGCACTGTACTCCATCAGGCTCAGGCTGTCGGGGTGGTGCCGTGTCATACGTTCTGGTCCTGCAAAATCACTTTAAGCTTGTTCAGTGCCAGGCGTACCCGACTTTTAACGGTACCCAGCGGGATATCGAGCTCGTCGGCCACCATCTGGTGTGACTTATGCTCCATGTATACCTTGGCAATCACGGTAATCTGCTCTTCCGGTAACTGGCTGAGGGATTCGCGAATGCGCCGCTCAGACATCAGACGATGAAGGGAGGTTACCGGTTCATCTTCGTTTTCGCCGGGAATCTGCCACAAATCTTCGGTTTCCACGGCCATTTCAGCGCTGGTGCGCTGCATTTTGCGCAGCATGTCGATGCGCTGGTTACGGGCGATGGTGAATATCCAGGTAGACGCGGCGGCCTTTTTCCAGTCGTACAGGCACGAGCGGCGCCAGATCGAAATAAAAACTTCCTGAACCAGCTCCTCGGCATGGCTGGCCATGCCGTTGGAGATGGCGTAGTACTTGATCTGTGGTGCAAAGTGCTCGAACAGGGCGTGATACGCGGCCCGATCCTGGCTCTTGCCGACTTTTTCCAGCAGGGCTCCCCACGGGTCCTTGCTGCGGCCCTCGGCTTTGGCGGGTTGCTTATCCAGTGTCGTCACCGGACGCTCCTTGACGGTCGCATGATTTGAGCTGGCTAATCTGATCATTCTATGCACTCACCACAGTGTTGTCAGTGAGTGTTTTTACGCCAGCCCGAAAGGTTCGGATTGCTCCGGGCGAAATTAATGCTGAAAGTTATTCTTCCAGGTAGGTGTAACCTTCCAGACCTGCTGTCAGCTCATCCAGCAGCTGTTGCTGAAGGCCGGGTTCGAGAGTGCTGGCCCGGAATTTTTCCCGGTAGGCCTGCAACAGTGTGTCCGGCTCGAAGTTTACATAGCGCAGCACCTTGGCCACGGTATCGCCGGTGATGGGTTTGCCGATCCGGTAGTTCCCTTGTTCGTCCAGCCGCACATCCACCGAATGGGTGTCGCCGAACAGGTTGTGCATGTCGCCCAGAATTTCCTGGTAGGCGCCGGTCATGAAAAAGCCCATCAGCAGTGGCTCATCCGGATTATGTTCCGGCAGGGGCAGGGTGGTTTCGATGCCCTGGCCATCCACGTACTGGTCGATGCGGCCATCGGAGTCACAGGTAATGTCCTGGATAACCGCCCGCCGGTTCAGGGGCCGGTTCAGGCCGTTGATCGGCATCACCGGGAAGATCTGGTCGATGCCCCACACGTCCGGCAGGGACTGGAACAGGGAGAAGTTTACGAACAGCTTCTCGGCCAGTTTTTCGTTCAGTTCGTCGATGATTTCCCGGTGCGCACGGTTGGCACTGTCCAGCTGGCCGCGCAGCAGGCGGCAGCAACTGGTGTACAGGGTTTCTGCCTGGGCCCGTTCCTGCAGTGACAACAGGCCATGGGCGAACTGGGCATGGACGTCGGTCATGGCGTGTAACACGTCGTGGTAGATCTCGGCCAGGGAGCGCGGGGAATCGTCGTCGTTCAGGCTTTCCAGGTCCCGCCACAGATCCTGCAGGGGCGCCGGTGCTTCCTCGGCGGGTGCTGCGGGTTCACGGTGGTCCGGTTCTTCCCGGTCGATCACGTTGGTCACCAGCACCGAATGGTGGGCGGTCAGGGCCCGGCCGGACTCGCTGATCAGGTCCGGATGTGGCAAACCCTGGCGGTCGCATTCTGCCTGCAGCACGTGCACCACGTTGTAGGCGTATTCGAACACGGTGTAGTTCATGGAGCAGCTGCTGCGGGAACGGGTGCCTTCATAGTCCACACCCAGGCCGCCGCCAATATCCACGGTGCCGATGGGCGCGCCCAGCTGTCGCAGCTCGCTGTAAAAGCGGGCGCATTCTTTCAGGCCGGTCTGGATGTCGCGGATGTTGGCGATCTGTGAGCCCAGGTGGAAATGCAGTAGTTGCAGAGTGTCCAGGGCGCCGGCCTGTTTCAGGGTGTGCACCACATCCAGCACCTGGCTGGCGGACAGGCCAAACTTGGATTTTTCACCGCCGGTGTTCTGCCAGTTACCTTTACCAATGGTTGCCAGCCGGGCCCGCACACCAATCAGCGGGGCCACATCGAGTTTTTTGGCTTCGTCCAGGATCAGCGGCAGTTCGGACTGCTTCTCCACCACAATGAATACCCGGTGCCCCAGCTTCTGGCCAATCAGCGCCAGGCGGATGTATTCCCGGTCTTTGTAGCCGTTGCAGATAATCACCGAACCACTCTGGCGCGATAACGCCAGCACCGCCATCAGTTCCGGCTTGCTGCCGGCTTCCAGCCCCACTTGATTGGCCGACGCGGCAGGTTCAGCCGCCAGCAGTTCTTCCACCACCCGGCGTTGCTGGTTTACCTTGATGGGATACACTGCGGTGTAACGGCCCTGATAGCCGTGTTCTTCGGTCACCTTGTTGAAGGCGCCGCACAGCTTGTTGACCCGGTCGTGCAGGATATCGGTAAAGCGGATCAGCACCGGCAGGGCAATGCCGGCATCGGCCAGCGAGGCGGTGAGGTCTGGCAGGTTGATGCTGGCCTCGCTCCGGCCGCGGTCTGGCCGGATTTCCACCTGGCCTTGCGGATTGACGGAGATATAGCCGTCGCTCCAGTGGGCGATGTTGTAAACCTTGTGGGCCGGCGATGCGGTGGTTTCAGCCATTGTTGCTATCCTGTCAGGAAACCCGGGGTGGCCGGCAAAGCGGCGTCAGGCTGCATTGTAGGAGCTGACCGCTGCCCCTACAATACGCCTCTTTTCAGATGCCCGGGCGCAATGCAGTGGCACACAGTGGGAGACAGACATGACAGCATTGAACGAAGGCTGGTTTACCGAGGTATTCCAGGACCAGGGCACCGCCTTTTCCCTGCAGGTTAAAGGCAAGCTTCACGAGGAACAGACCCCGTTCCAGAAGCTGGAAATCTACGAAACCGAAACCTTCGGCAACCTGATGGTGCTCGACGGCTGCGTGATGCTCACCACCCGGGACAACTTTCTGTACCACGAAATGATGACCCATCCGGCCCTGTTCACTCACAAAGACCCGAAAAAAGTGGTGATTGTGGGCGGTGGCGACTGCGGCACCCTGAAAGAAGTGCTCAAGCACCCGGGTGTGGAAGAAGCCTGGCAGGTGGAAATCGACGAGCGGGTAACCCGCATGTCGGAAAAATACTTCCCGGAGCTGTGTGAGGCCAATGGCGACCCTCGCGCCAATTTCTTCTTTGGCGACGGTATCCAGTGGATGCGGGACATCGAGCCCAACAGCATCGATGTGTTGATTATCGACAGTACCGACCCGGTCGGCCCGGCCGAAGGCCTGTTTGCCCTGGATTTCTATCGCGATGCCATGGCCGCCCTCCGGGAAGGCGGCATCATCGTTCAGCAAAGTGAGTCGCCGCTGTTGCATACCGACAGCATCATCAAGGATATCCACACCGATATGCGCAAGGCCGGCTTCGGCCACGTGCAGACCCTTCCGTTCCCGCAGCCGGTTTATCCCACCGGCTGGTGGAGCTGCACCATGGGCAGCAAGGATAACCCGCTGAAGTATTTCCGCGAGGAAGACGCCAACAACCGCCCGTTCGTAACCCGTTACTACAACGCTGGTATTCACCACGGTGCCCTGGCCATGCCGCAGTTTATGGTGGATGCCCTAGAAGACGAGGTGCACCCGGAAGAGGGTTGATTAAAAATTGGACAGGCTCCGAAGCTGGTCTAAACTGGTTGCAATGGTCATCTAATGGCCAGTCTTCCGTTTAGCAGTCAGAAGGAGTTGTTATGGATGTCCGTAGCGGTGAACAGGAACGTCACTGGTTCCGGAGCGAGCGGTTTTCGTTGGTTAACGGGCAATGGTATTTCCAGACCCGTGAAGGCACGGTAGAAGGGCCTTTCGACGATGTCCGCGAAGCGGAAATGGAATTGCTGCTGTATCTTCGCCATGCCGAAGATGCCCTGTTTCGGGGAGTGGGTTAGTTCCGTCAATCATCCAGTAAAACAAGAGGGGCGCCAACCGGCGCCCCTCTTGTGTTTGGGTTTGCAGCGGGATTACTGCTTGCTGCTGACAAACTCCGGATAGGCTTCCATGCCACACTCCGACAGGTCCACACCTTCGTACTCGTCTTCCTCGGTTACCCGGATACCCATCACCGCTTTGATGATGCCCCAGACAATCAGGCTCATTACGAACACCCAGACGAAGATGGTCAGGGCACCGATCAGCTGGCCGGTGAAGCTGGCGTCGCCGTTGGTGACCGGTACCAGCAGCAGGCCGAGCAGACCGCACACACCGTGGGCAGAGATGGCGCCGACCGGGTCGTCGATGCGCAGCTTGTCCAGGGTCACGATACTCAGCACCACCAGGATACCGCCCAGTGCACCCCAGATAGTGGAGGTCAGTGCGCTGGGAGTGGACGGCTCGGCAGTGATCACCACCAGGCCGGCGATGGCGCCGTTCAGCAGCATGGTCAGGTCAGCCTTGCCGAACATCAGGCGTGCTGTCAGCAGGGCGGCAATGGCACCACCGGCGGCGGCAGCGTTGGTGTTCAGGAATACCATGGCTACGGAGTTTGCGCTGGCGATATCGCCCAGTTTCAGCACCGAGCCACCGTTGAAGCCGAACCAGCCCAGCCACAGGATGAAGGTACCCAGGGCAGCCAGCGGCATGTTGGCACCCGGGAAGGCGCGGATTTCGCCGTTGGGGCCGTACTTGCCTTTACGGGCACCCAGCAGGAGAACACCGGCCAGGGCAGCTGCAGCACCAGCCATGTGTACGATGCCGGAGCCGGCGAAGTCGCTGAAGCCCAGGTCGCCCAGGTTGTACAGGCCGAACACGTCTTTACCACCCCAGGTCCATGCCCCCTCAAGCGGGTAGATTACTCCGGTCATGACCACCGCGAAGATCAGGAAGGCCCACAGCTTCATGCGCTCGGCAACCGCACCGGAGACGATGGACATGGCGGTAGCCACAAACACCACCTGGAAGAAGAAGTCTGCTGCACCGGAGTAGATGGAGCCGCCGGTAAAGCCGTCTTCACGGGTAGCGAAGTCACCCAGAACGCCGTCTACATCCACATCGGCAATGCCGGTGAGGAACACGTTGCCGCCATACATGATGGCGTATCCGCATACCATGTACATGGTGCAGGCAATGGCAAACAGGGCCACGTTCTTGGTCAGGATTTCGGTTGTGTTCTTGGCACGCACCAGGCCGGATTCGAGCATGGCAAAGCCAGCCGCCATCCACATAACTAATGCGCCGCACATGACAAAATAGAAGGTATCTATAGCGTACTGCAGGTGAAAGAGATTGGTTTCCATAGGAAGCCCTCCGCACAAGGCTCTTCAGGTTTATAGGTTTTTTGCGTTGGCTGATTCGGGGATCAGGCCGGGTTTACACCGCTTCTTCGCCGGTTTCGCCGGTCCGGATACGGATCGCCTGTTCCAGTTCGGTCACGAAGATCTTGCCGTCGCCGATCTTGCCGGTATTGGCAGCCTTGGTGATGGCTTCGATAACCTGGTCCAGCAGGTTGTCGCCGATGGCGATTTCAACCTTCACCTTGGGCAGGAAATCCACTACATATTCCGCGCCACGATAGAGTTCGGTGTGGCCTTTCTGCCGTCCGAAGCCTTTAACTTCAGTAACGGTTACGCCTTGAACGCCAATCTCGGATAGTGCCTCACGGACATCATCCAATTTGAAAGGCTTGATGATCGCTGTCACAAGTTTCATTGCTTTCTCCTTGGTAAATGCTGCCACCTCGCACATCAATTGTGCGGATTGCGTACGAGGTCTATAGCATCGGGTGTGCCAACGCAAAAAAGGTATTTATTATCAGTAAGTTAAAAATACCTGGTTCCAGAATGGCGCAAGCGCCTGCACCGTTGTGGTGCGTGCTGCGGGGCTGCGGTCCAAAAATGCGCAGGCCCGGTGGCCATCTGGCGGCCATTATAATGCCGACCGGGTACAGTATGGCAGGGCCTGCGGTGTGATACACTCCCGCAAACCCGGTTACTGCCATGGCCAATAGTCTGAATTGGCCGGCAATCCGATTTGAACGAAGTGTTATATGCGAGGTTTTTGATGAAAGGGCCGCAGGATTTCTTTGCACAGTTGCAGGGCCAGTTTGGCCAGTTTGTTCCCGACATGGCCCGTGCCGCCCGGGAAGATTTTGAAACCCAGGCGCGGGCTACCGTTATGACCGTGCTGTCCCGCCTTGAGCTGGTGACCCGGGAAGAATTTGATGCCCAGCAGGCGGTGTTGATGAAAACCCGCGAAAAAGTCGAAGCGCTGGAAAAACGGGTAGCCGAACTGGAGCAGAAGCTGCAGTCGTAAATGAAACAGCCGGGCGCAGGATGCCTGCCCGGCGGCCCTGATCCGTAACCGGGGGCCATTTGTCTGTTACCAAGGAAGGTTGTCATGCTAGCTATTGTCCATTCCCGCGCCAGCATTGGCGTTTCTGCCCCTGCCGTCACCGTTGAAGTTCACCTGTCCGGTGGTTTGCCGGCGTTGTCGATTGTTGGCCTTCCTGAAACCGGTGTGCGGGAAAGCAAGGACCGGGTGCGCAGCGCGCTGCTCAATGCCGGGTTTGAATTCCCCGCCCGCCGTATCACCATAAACCTGGCCCCTGCAGACCTGCCCAAAGAAGGCGGCCGCTTCGACCTGCCCATTGCCCTGGGTATCCTGGCGGCCTCCGGCCAGGTTCCTGCCGAAAGCCTGAAAGACCTGGAGTGTATTGGCGAGTTGTCCCTTGATGGTGCGTTGCGGCCACTTAAAGGGATATTGCCGGCGGTGCTGGCGGCCCGGGAGGCGGGGCGGTCACTGCTCCTGCCCCAGGACAATGCCGATGAAGCCGCGTTGGCCAGTAACGGCGATGTGCTGGCGGCCAGTCACCTGTTGACGGTGTGCGAGCATTTGTCGGGCCGGGCGAGGCTGGTACCGGTGCCCCGGGCAGAAGATCCTGAGCCGCAGGGGCAGTATGCCGGCGCCGACCTGGCGGATGTCCGGGGCCAGCAGGTACCCAGGAGAGCGCTGGAAGTGGCCGCAGCCGGTGGTCATAACCTGCTGTTCTTCGGCCCGCCGGGCACCGGCAAAAGCATGCTGGCCAGCCGGCTTCCCGGCATTCTGCCCGCGCTCGATGATGCCGCGGCCATGGAAGTTGCCAGCGTGCATTCCGTTGCGGGTTTGCCGGTGAAGCCCGGTGGCTGGCGCCAGCCACCGTTCCGGGCGCCGCACCATACTGCCTCGGCGGTGGCCCTGGTGGGCGGAGGCAGCAGCCCGCGCCCCGGAGAAATCTCCCTGGCGCACCGGGGCGTATTGTTCCTGGACGAGCTTCCGGAATTTCAGCGGCGGGTACTGGAAGTACTGAGGGAACCGATGGAAAGCGGCGAGATTGCCATCAGCCGGGCTGCCCGGCAGGTAACCTTTCCTGCCCGGTTCCAGGTGGTTGCCGCCATGAATCCGTGCCCCTGCGGCTACAGCGGCCATCCCACCATTGAATGCCAGTGCGGGCCGGCGCAGGTGATGCGATACCGCTCGAAGATCTCCGGCCCGTTGCTGGACCGCTTTGACTTGCATGTGGAGGTGCCGGTGCAGACCGGCGAGGTGCTGCTGGGCTCCGGTGAGGCAGGAGAAAGCAGTGCCAGCGTCCGGGAACGGGTGCTGAAAGCCCGGGCTGCGCAAACGGAGCGGGGGAGCCTGAATGCCGCCCTGGCAGGTAATCTGCTGCACCAGTCCTGCCAGCTGGATGCCGGCAGCGAAAAATTGTTGTCGGCCGCCATGGAGCGGTTGGGGCTTTCGGCCCGGGCCCTGCACCGGATTCTTCGGGTGGCCCGCACCCTGGCAGACCTGGACGGCGAGCCGGACATTGCCCGCAACCATCTGATGGAAGCCCTGGGCTACCGTCAGCTTGATCGCCAGCAGAATCAGGGCCCGGTGGTTTCAGCCTGAGTTTCACCTGTCCGGGAGCAGGTCTGGCCCCGCGGAGTCTGTTAAACTGTCGGCAATTTCCTGATAACACATCCGCGAAGGCGCGTGAGGATAACAGATGAGCGACCAGAACGACCCGAAGGACACTTCCGGCGAAAACCCGATTACCACCCGCCGTGGTGTGCGTAGCTTTGTACTGCGTCAGGGCCGGATGACTGAAGGCCAGAAAAAGGCCTTTGACCGCAGCTGGCCCAAGTACGGCCTGAGCCGCGACAACGGTATGATTGACCCCCGCGAGGTGTTCGGCCGCGACAACATGCTGAACCTGGAGATCGGCTTCGGCATGGGCAAGTCGCTGGCGGATATGGCCGAAGCCGCGCCGGAGCAGGATTTTATTGGCGTGGAAGTGCACCTGCCGGGCGTAGGCGCACTGCTTAAGGATGTGGAAGACCGTGGCCTGGAGAACGTGCGGGTCTACAACATCGACGCCAATGATGTGATCGACCTGTGCCTGCCGGATGCATCCCTCGACCGGGTGATGATCTTCTTCCCGGATCCGTGGCACAAGAAGAAGCATCATAAGCGCCGCCTGATCCAGCCCGAGTTTATTCAGCGCATCCGTCACAAATTGCGGGTGGGTGGTGTGCTGCACCTGGCCACAGACTGGGAAAACTACGCGGAACACATGCTGGAAGTGATGAACGATGCCGAAGGCTTCGCCAACACCCAGGAGCAGGGTGGCTACTCCCCGCGCCCGGATGACCGCCCGATCACCAAGTTCGAGAAGCGTGGCGAGAAGCTCGGCCACGGCGTTTGGGACTTGCTGTTCTATCGCACCAACTGATCTGCTGCCCCGGCGCTTCCTCAGCTACGCTGCTTAGCCAGGCTGGCTGAGGGGGTGCCGGCGCGCCGCCCGGATCACCACCAGTCCCGCAATACCCAGCATCACTCCGGTAATCTTTATAAGCGCGAGAATGGCAGCGGAGCTGCTCATGGCATCGGTCGGCGTTGCCAGATTGTTCAGCAGCACCGAGTTTTCCGCTACGTCACACAGCCCGGCAATTACAAACAGTACCCGCACCCAGCGCGCCACCTTGCGCTCCCGGATACCCGGCCGGTCCCGGGTAAAGTGCCGGGTCAGCTGAAGCAGGGCCGCGAGCCAGGCCACGGTGAACAGCAGCCCGAGCCACAGCGAGAGTTCTGCGAAAGCCAGGTTCTCCTGCCCCCAGCTCTGCAGTATGGCACCGCTCTGTTCAGCCGTTGCCGCCAACTGGAAGCTGAAAATGCCCTGGGGCGCTGCTTCGGTTTTCAGGGACTGGTTAAGCACCGCGATGACCAGAAACAGGCCGACGGCCAGCACCAGGGACGCCTTCATGGGCGAGCGCATGGGTTTTACCGGCAGGAACGGTGGACGCTGTACGGTAACCATCAGAGAAATTGCTCCAGCAGGCTGTTCAGATACCTCTGCCCCTGCTCCGTTGCCTGAATCCGGTGCGGGGTCAACAAACCCTGTTTTCTTAATGGTTCAAGTTGTACCGCAACCGTGCTCAGGGGTAAACCGGTTCGTTCATTGAACAGTTGCTCATCAGCCCCCTGTTTCAGGCGCAGGGCATTCATCATGAACTCCAGTGCCCGGTCTTCCGGCTCGATGGCTTCGGTGCCTGAAGTGCGGCTGCCGATCCGGTTCAGATAGGCGTCCGGCTGCCGGGTTTTCCAGTAACGAATGATGCGCCCGTCTTCGAGGCTGACCTTGCCGTGGGCACCTGCACCCAGGGCCAGGTAATCGCCGAACAACCAGTAATTCAGGTTATGGCGGCTTTCCCGGCCGGGCCGGGACCAGGCGGACACTTCATAGTCGGTGAAGCCGGCAGCATGCAGAAACTCCGAGCCCTGCTGGTAGATCGCCCAAAGCCGGTCGTCATCCGGCAGCGGTGGCGGCCGCGAGAAGAACTCGGTATTGGGCTCGATGGTCAGCTGGTACCAGGATAAGTGAGCAGGGTTGTGGCTCAGGGCCTCTCGCAAGTCGGCTATCGCCTGTTCCGGGGTCTGGCCCGGCAGGCCGTGCATCAGGTCGATATTGAAATTGTCGAAACCTGCGGCCCGGGCCGCTTCGATGGCCTCGTGGGCGGCCTGGGCATTATGGATGCGGCCCAGCGTTTTCAGGTGCTCCGGGTTGAAGCTCTGCACACCGATCGACAGCCGGTTAATGCCGGCTTCCCGAAAGCTCTCAAAGCGGCCGGCTTCCAGGGTGCCGGGGTTGGCCTCAAGGGTAATCTCGGCGTTGTCGCTAAAGTCCATACGCTGGCGTAAAGCCGTAAACAGCTGCTGGTAGAAGTCCCCGGTCATCAGTGACGGGGTGCCGCCACCGATAAACACGCTTTCGATGGGGCGGCTGCGCAGGTAGGCAAGGTCGGGCTCCAGGTCCTCCAGGATGGCCTGCAGGTACGCCGCTTCCGGGATATCGCCCCGGATGGCGTGGGAGTTGAAATCGCAGTAGGGGCACTTGCGCACGCACCAGGGTACGTGGATGTACAGGCTCAGGGGCGGGCAGACCGCCACGGGGGAGGTGGCGGTCATGCCGTCAGGCCTCCGCCTTTAACTGTTCCAGCAGGCTGGCCAGAGCGCGGCCACGGTGGCTGACACTGCCTTTCTGCTCCCGGGTCAGCTCGGCGGCGCTGCAGTCGAATTCGGGGGCGTAGAACACCGGATCGTAGCCAAAGCCGCCTTCACCGCGGGCCTCGGCCAGGATTCTGCCGGGCCAGCGGCCGTGGCAGATAACCGGTGTGGGGTCGTCGGCGTGGCGCAGGTATACCAGCACACAGTGGAACTGGGCACTGCGTTCTGCCTCAGGCACGTTTTTCAGGGCGGCCAGCAGGGCCTGCACGTTGTCGGCATCGGTGGCATTGGCGCCGGCATAGCGGGCAGAGCGCACGCCAGGCTGGCCTTCAAGGGCATCCACTGCCAGCCCGCTGTCATCCGCCAGTGCGGGCAAACCGGTTTCCCGGGCAGCATGGCGGGCTTTGAGAATGGCGTTTTCCACGAAGGTGACCGCCGGCTCTTCAGCTTCACCCACGCCCAGCGCGCCCTGGGCAACGGGCTCAAGCCCGAGTGGGCCGAGCAGGTCGGTCAGTTCGGCAATCTTGCCCTTGTTGTTACTGGCGATGACGAGTTTCTGTGACATAGGCTCAGTCGTTAAACAGCGTGTGGGAAAACCGCACCGGCAGGTCCTGCTGGTGGCCGGTGGGGCGGGCGGTAATGTTGAAGGTCATCAGGTCGCCGGACCGGTACTGGTATTGGGCGATGAAGTACACCGCATCGCCTTCCTGGATGCGCCGGAACGCCAGGAAGTTTACCTGCTGGATGTCGTTGGCCACCTGGCCTTCAACCTGGCCACCCACAGGCGCAGGCTGGCCGTGTTCGTTCTCGGCCATGATGGAAATGTTGACGATGCCGATGCCCTTGCTGCGCTGCAGTTTGTTGGCCTTGGCAACTTCCGGGTCCAGGAAGGTGCTGGGAAAAACGCTCCAGTTAACCTGGTAGTCGCCAAAATCTTTCTCCCCGGCCTGGGCCTGAACGGCTACCAACAGGGCAAAGGCCAGAAACACCAGTTTTGAAACAGTGCGTGTGATCATCATGGGTTCTCCCGTGTGATGCGGTAGATGGCAATTTCTCCCAGCAGGTTCGGCCACAACCTGGCCAGCCAGCTGTTCTGGTGCTGGCCGTCGACCACCCGCCGGCTCTTGATGCGAATACCTTTCTGGCGGCACAGCGCCTCGAAATCCTTGAAGGTGCACAGCCGGATATTGGGCGTGTTATACCACTTATACGGCAGCGCGTTGGATTCGGGCATGCGGCCGCTCAGGGCCAGGCCCCACCTCAGTCGCCAGTGGGCAAAGTTGGGGAAGGTAACAATACCTTCCCGGCCTACCCGCAGCATTTCTTCGATGACTTTGTCTGGCCGGCGAACGGCTTGCAGGGCCTGGGTCATCAACACCACATCGAACATGCCGTCATCGAAGTTGTCCAGGCCCTGGGTATCCAGGTTCTGCTCGATCACGCTCACGCCCCTGCCCATGCAGGTGGTGATGTGGTCCGGGTTGATCTCCAGGCCAAAGCCGCTGGCGCCCCGTTCCCGCTGAAGGAAATCAAGCAGGGTGCCATCGCCGCAGCCGAGGTCCAGTACGTGGTGGCCGGGTTCAACCCATTGCTGGATGATTTCGAGGTCTGGTCTCATGCGCCAACCTCCCTGGCAACACGGTCCATGTAGGCCGTGAAGATGTCGGTGTATCTGGGTGTCGGGATCAGGAACGCATCGTGGCCCCAGGGCGCATCAATTTCCGCATAGCTGACTTTCTTGCGGGCGGAGATCATGGCATTCACCATCTCTTCCGACCGTTCAGGCGAGAACCGCCAGTCGGTGCTGAATGACAGCACCAGGTATTCGCACTGTGCCGGTGCCAGGGCCTTTGACAGGTCGCCGCCGTGCTCGTAGGCCGGGTCGAAGTAGTCCAGTGCCCGGGTCATCAGCAGGTAGGTGTTGGCATCGAAGCTTTCGGAGAAACGCTCGCCCTGGTAGCGCAGGTAGCTTTCCACCTGGAATTCGGCATCGAAGCCGAACTTGTAGGCTTCTTCCCGCAGTTCCCGGCCGAATTTCTCGCCCATGGACGCATCGGACAGATAGGTAATGTGGCCGACCATGCGCGCCAGCATCAGCCCCCGGCGAGGTAGGACGTCGTGTTCGTAGTAGCGGCCTTCGTGGAATTCGCGGTCGGAGGTGATGGCCTGGCGGGCCACTTCGTTGAAAGCGATGTTCTGGGCGCTGAGCCGGGGGGTCGAGGCAATCACCACCGCATGCCGCACCCGCTCCGGGAAATCCAGGCTCCACTGCAAAGCCTGCATGCCGCCCAGGGAGCCGCCCACAACCGCCGCCCATTGCTGGATGCCGAGATGATCGGCCAGCCGGGCCTGGCTTTTTACCCAGTCTGCTACGGTAATAACCGGAAAGTCCGGGCCGTAGAGTTTGCCGGTGGACGGATTGACGGAACCGGGCCCGGTGCTGCCGTGGCAGCCGCCAAGGTTGTTCAGGCTGACCACAAAGAAGCGGTTGGTATCTATCGGTTTGCCGGGGCCAATGCAGCTGTCCCACCAGCCGGGTTTGCGCTCTTCCATCGAATGATAGCCGGCGGCATGGTGGTGCCCGCTCAGGGCATGGCAAATCAGGATCGCGTTGCTCGCATCGGCATTCAGGGTGCCGTAGGTTTCCACCACCAGGTCGTAGTTCTCGAGGGACTGGCCGCAAGCCAGGTCGATCGGGGCGTTAAAATGGATGGTCTGCGGGCTGACAAGGCCAACGGAATCCGAGGGCAGGGAATCGGGCATGGGTGTGTTGAGTTCCTGATCCGGTCCACAAGGTTCTGGCCATAGGCCATGGGGTGCGCGGAAAAAACGCGCCAGCACTGCAGTTTAAAGGCGGGGGGTGGTTGCTGCAACCGGCGCGGTGCCGGCGAGCAAGGCCCGGAGCCCGGGGGTGCGTTGCCCGGGCTCCGGTATGTCAGACAGCGCCGGAAATATTGACCACCTTCTGCTGCAACAGGGTGGGGGCCGGCTTGCGGATTTGCCGCATCATGGCATCGGCCAGCTCCAGTTGTTTGCGCAGGTCGGCAATGGTGTGGTCCAGTCGCTCCCGTTCACTCCGGGTGTCGCGGTCGGTTCGCACCATGTCGCGCAGGCGGCGGATCTGGTGCTCCAGCAACTGCTTCTGCTCCATGGAGTACTGCATAATCGGCAGCAAGGCCTCATGGGGCCAGCGCTCCACGTCAGCTCGTACCCGGGCATGCAGGGTGCGGGCTTCACCCACCATCACGTTGAAGAACCGGCGAACCAGCAGGGATTGCTCGGTCAGCAGGTTCTTGGGGCTGACCCTGAACCGCCTGGCTTTCTTGCGTAATTCCCGCACTGCGATCACATGGCGGCCGGCCCGCAGGGGGATAGGCTCCAGGTGCCGTGCCCGGTTATCTTCGTTATAGCGGCGGTAGATGGCGCCAACCATTTTTTCCGCAAGGTGGCCCTCGCTGAGCAGGTTGGTCAGGTCGGCTTCCAGCAGCTCGAAGAAGTGATCCATCGCCGCATTCATGCCCGCGGTCGTCCAGCTTTTCGACATTTTCAGCCGCACCTGCGCGGCATGGGTTTCAAAGCGTTCCTCGCTCACCAGCTTGCGCAACATCTCGCCCTGGGAGTCCATCAGCCGCCGGGATGAGCGCAGGGTAATCAGCTTCTTGTAGTAGAAGTCGTAATCCTTGTGGGCCCGTTCGGCGAGCCGGGCAATGGAGGCCTTGTCTACGGTGGCGCCGTTACAGGCCGTGCGTTCCTCTTCCAGGGCCGACAGCCGGATTTGCATGGCCGCCTGGCTGTTCTGCAGCATCCCCAGGAGATCGTTGATCAGGTTCTGGGTGATCAGCTCTTCCTTGTGCATCAGTATGCGGCGGACAATCAGTTGCTCGAGCTGGTCGATGTTGGAGCGTTTAAACAGGGCGTCGTCATTACGAACACGGCTGATCAGGCCCTGCTTGGCAGACAGCGGAATCACATCCTGCTGGCGGATGCCCAGGTGGTCAGCGGTGTAGCCGCGCACCCGCTCGATGGCATCGTTGGTGTGTTGCTCGCCCTGCAGGTCGTCCCAGAGTACGTCGATCTTGTTCAGGACCGCGAAGCGGCCGGCCCGGTGGTCGGCGTACTCGGTGTCGATGTGCTCGTTCCAGATCGCCATATCGCTGGCGGTTACGCCGGTGTCGGCACTGAGCACAAAGATAATGGCGTGGGCCCGGGGCAGCATACTGATGGTCAGCTCCGGCTCGGAACCCAGGGCGTTCAGGCCCGGGGTGTCGAGAATGCGCAAGCCGCGTTCGAACAGCGGGTGGCGAATGCTGATCTGGGCGTTACGCCAGGCCGGTACCAGTACGTTGCCGGGGTTGCTGCGGTCGTGCTCCAGCATGTCTTCATCGAACCCGAGCTTGCGGGCCTGCTGGGGCGTTACGCTCTTGGTGCGGGCAACTTCGGCCAGCACTTCTCGCATCACTTCGGGGTCGTGCTCGTCCAGGTCGTGCCTGACCCAGTGCTCCGGTTGCTTGCGCAGTTGCTGCAGGGAGAGCTCGCCGGTGCGGGTTTCGATCGGCAGCAACAGCAGGTAGTTCTGGTTGGCGCTGCGGTCGTAGAACAGTTCGGTGGGGCACATGGTGGTGCGGCCCGCCTGGGACGGCAGCATGCGCTGGCCATAGCCGGAGAAGAACAGGGCATTGATCAGCTCGGTCTTGCCCCGGGAGTATTCCCCGGCAAAGGCGATGGTCAGCTCATCTTCAATGAGCAGCTCCAGGCCGTTACGGATTCGGGTGCTGACGTCTTCGGAGAAAAGGTCGTTGTCCTGCAGCCACAGCCGGTAGCGGCCGATCTGCCGGATGAGTTCCTTCTTCCAGTTATGATAGGCCTCAACCTGCTGCGACAGAGTTCCGTGCATTTTCATCGGTTTATCCTTCTGCGCGACTTCCGGGTGCTCCCAGATTAAATGCCGTTAATCATAACCGCTTTGCCGGTTTTTGGCGCCCGAACCTGTCGCGGATCAAGGCGGAAGGCCCGGGATGACAAAATAAAAAAGCCGGAAAATCAAAAGGTTGATCTTCCGGCTCTCAAAAAGTCTGCGTTCCGACTTTTGTGTAACAAAATGTATTTTCGAGACCTGTTTTACATCCCGAGGCCGATCGAGCCGAGGCCGGCAGCCACCTTCATGTGATCGATCACCACAGTAATCACGTTCAGGATCAGGAACACGATGATCGGAGACAGGTCCAGCCCGCCCATGGATGGCATCATGTTGCGCACCGGGCGCATCACCGGCTCGGTAATCTGCGCCACCAGCTGGATAGCCGGGTGACCGCTCTGGGGCGCAATCCAGCTCACCACAACCACCGCGATAACTGACCAGAAGTAGATCTTCACAATCAGGCTGAGCACGTTCAGCACCGCCCACACCAGCAGGGTGATGGGGTTGATGGCGGGGATGCCGCCGTTCAGGGCGACCAGGATCAGGAAGAAGGTGATGGCCTGGATAATGACGGCCAGTACCAGCGCGGCGCCGTCAATGCCGCCCCAGCCGGGAATGAATCGGCGCAGGGGGCGCAGCGGCGGGTTGGTGGCCTTCACCACAAACTGGGAAATGGGGTTGTAGAAATCCGCCCGCGCCAGTTGCAGCAGAAAGCGCAGCAACACGATGGTCATGTAGAAGGTGGACGCGATCAGCAGGATGGTAATGACAATGTCTGCCAGCATGAAGCTGTGTCTCCGTTATCGGTTACTGTTTGTCTGCCAGTTCTTTGGACATTTCTTGCGAGCGTTCGAAGGCGGCATTATAGGCTTTCTGCACCAGGTCTCGCATGCCGCCGTCTTCGAAGGTATTGATCGCCCGCTCCGTGGTGCCGCCGGGCGACATCACGTTGCGCTTGAGCTGGGCCGGGTCGTGCTCGCTGCGGGCAGCCATTTCGGCGGCGCCGGCCATGGTCTGAATGGCCAGTTCCCGGGCTGTTTCCGGGGCAATGCCGGCTTCAGTGGCGGCCGCTTCCAGGGCTTCGAGCATCAGGAAGAAGTAGGCCGGGCCACTGCCCGACAGCGCGGTTACGCCATGCAGTTGTTCTTCATCGTCTACCCACAGGGCAGAGCCGATGCTTTCAAATACCGACTGCACCATGGTTTTCTGTTCGGCTGTTACCGCCGCATTGGCGAACAGGCCGGCGGCGCCTTTGCCAACCAGTGACGGCGTATTGGGCATTACCCGCACCAGGGGCAGGCCACCACCTAGCCAGCCGTCCAGGGTGTCAGACGCCAGGCCGGCGGCAATCGATACCAGCAGCGGGCGAGTGTTCTGCACCACCGGGGCGATATCCCGGCAAACCTCGGCCATCACCTGGGGTTTCACCGCCAGCACCACCATGTCGGCCTGTTGGGCGCAGTAGCGGTTGTCGGTGGTCACGCTTACGCCGAAGCGGTCGCGCAGGGCCTGCAGGTGGCTGTCGTCGGGCGCGCTGACCCAGATGTTCCCGGCCTGGTAGCCGTTATCAAGCATGCCGCCAATGATGGCGCTGGCCATATTGCCGGCACCGATAAAGGAAATGGTGGATGAGTTGCTCACGGTAAACTCCGGGCTTGGTCGATGAATTCGTTGATCCGGATGATAGCAGGAACCGGGCCGATCAGCTCAGGCTCTGTTTCTTCGCCCGGGCTCCGAACAGGGCGGTGCCCACCCGAACCCAGGTGGCGCCTTCGGCAATGGCCAGTTCCAGGTCGTCAGACATACCCATGGAAAGGGTATCCAGCGGGCCGGCGTCCGGGTGGTCCTGTTTCAGGTTTTTCAGGGTGCCGGCCAGTTTTCGGAAACTCAGCCGCAGCTCCGATTCCGGCTGGTCCGGGTCCGGAATGGCCATCAGTCCGCGCAGGCTGATGTTCGGCAGGTCACTGATTGCAGACGCCAGTTCCGGCAGTTCGTCCAGCGTGCAGCCGGACTTGCTGTCTTCGTTATTGATGTTCACCTGCAGGCAGATGTTCAGGGCCGGCAAAGACTCCGGCCGCTGTTCGCTCAGCCGGCGCGCAATCTTCAGGCGATCCACGCTGTGTACCCAGGCAAAGGCCTCGGCAATCTGCCGGGTTTTGTTGGACTGGATAGGCCCGATGAAGTGCCATTCGATGCCATCCAGGTCGTCCAGCGCGCCGATCTTGTCGAGCGCTTCCTGAAGGTAGTTTTCACCGAATGCCTGTTGGCCGGCTCCGAATGCGGCGCGCAGGTCTTCCGGTGGCCGGGTCTTGCTGACTGCCAACAGGCGCACACTGTCGGGGTCGCGCCCCGCCTTCAGTGTTGCTTTTTGTATGCGTCGGGTTACGCTCCCGATGTTGTCTGCTATGCTGCTCATAGTGTGAGTTTGCCGCTTCTGGACTAAAAGAAAAAGCCCTCCGAGGAATCCTATGGATATTACTGAACTGCTTGCCTTCTCGGCCAAACAGGGTGCGTCGGATTTGCACCTGTCTTCCGGTTTGCCCCCGATGATTCGTGTTGATGGCGATGTTCGCCGTATCAACCTTCCGCCCATGGAGCACAAAGAAGTGCACGGGCTGATCTACGACATCATGAACGACAAGCAGCGTAAGGATTACGAAGAGTTCCTGGAAACCGACTTCTCGTTCGAGGTGCCCGGCGTGGCCCGTTTCCGGGTTAACGCCTTCAACCAGAACCGTGGTGCCGGCGCAGTGTTCCGGACCATCCCCTCGAAGGTTCTGACCATGGAAGATCTGGGCATGGGCCAGGTTTTCAAGGATATCTCCTCGGTGCCCCGCGGCCTGGTGCTGGTCACCGGCCCCACCGGTTCCGGTAAGTCCACCACCCTTGCGGCGATGATGGACTACATCAACGACACCCGCTACGAGCACATCCTCACCATCGAGGACCCGATCGAATTCGTGCACGAATCCAAGAAGTGCCTGGTGAACCAGCGGGAAGTGCACCGGGACACCCTGGGCTTCAACGAAGCCCTGCGCTCGGCCCTGCGGGAAGACCCCGACATCATCCTGGTGGGCGAATTGCGGGACCTGGAAACCATCCGCCTGGCCCTGACCGCCGCCGAAACCGGCCACCTGGTATTCGGCACTCTGCACACCACCTCCGCGGCCAAGACCATTGACCGGGTGGTTGACGTATTCCCGGCGGAAGAAAAATCCATGGTCCGCTCCATGCTGTCGGAATCCCTGCAGGCGGTTATTTCCCAGACCCTGATGAAGAAAATGGGTGGCGGCCGGATTGCGGCCCACGAAATCATGATCGGTACCCCGGCTATCCGGAACCTGATCCGGGAAGACAAGATCGCCCAGATGTACTCGTCTATCCAGACCGGTGGCTCCATTGGCATGCAGACCCTGGACCAGTGCCTGGAGCGTTTGCTGCAGAAGGGCCTCATTTCTCGCGAACAGGCCCGTGCCAAGGCCAAGATGCCGGATAACTTCTGAGATAAGTAGGTAGCAAGATGGAATTCGAAAAACTGTTGCGGTTGATGGTGGAGAAGAGTGGTTCAGACCTGTTCATTACAGCAGGCGTACCACCCAGCATGAAAGTGAACGGCAAGGTTCTGCCGGTCACCAAGAACGCCCTGACCCCGGAACAGACCCGAGAGCTGGTGTACGGCGCCATGAATGACAAGCAGCGCGCCGAATTCGACGAAAGCCACGAATGCAACTTTGCCATCAGCGCCCGGGGTATCGGCCGTTTCCGTGTGTCCGCCTTCTTCCAGCGCAACCTGTGCGGTATGGTGCTGCGGCGTATCGAAGTGAAGATCCCGCAGATTGACGACCTGGCGCTGCCGGAAATCGTCAAAGACCTGGCCATGACCAAGCGGGGTCTGATCATGTTTGTGGGTGCCACCGGTACCGGTAAGTCCACCTCGCTGGCGGCCATGCTGGGGCACCGTAACCGCAACAGTCGCGGCCATATCATTTCCATCGAAGACCCGATCGAATTCGTGCACCAGCACCAGGGTTGTATCGTGACCCAGCGGGAAGTGGGTATTGATACCGAAAGCTTCGAAGTGGCCCTGAAGAACACCCTGCGCCAGGCGCCGGACGTTATCCTGATCGGTGAGGTGCGTACCCGCCAGACCATGGAATACTCCGTGCAGTTCGCCGAAACCGGCCACCTGTGCCTGGCAACCCTGCACGCCAACAACGCCAACCAGGCCCTGGACCGGATTATCCAGTTCTTCCCGCCCGAGCAGCACAACCAGATCTGGATGGACCTGTCCCTGAACCTGAAGGCTATCGTGGCCCAGCAGCTGGTGCCGACGCCGGACGGCAAAGGCCGGAAGGCCGTTATCGAAGTCCTGATTAACACCCCGCTGGTGGCTGACCTGATCCGTAAGGCAGAGGTACACAAGCTCAAAGAACTGATGGCGAAGTCGAACGAATCCGGCATGCAGACCTTCGACCAGGCCTTGTACCGTCTATACTCTGAAGGATCGATCACCTACGAGGATGCGCTGGCCCATGCCGACTCCGCCAACGACCTGCGTTTGATGATCAAACTGGGCGCAGATGCCCAGGGGGCTGACAAGCTGTCCTCTACCGTCGACAAACTCTCGATCCAGCACGATTAATTCCGCAGTACAAAGCCCCGGCTTCGGGGCTTTGATTTAAGACAAAAGTCGTAGATGGTTAGCCTGTTGAATCAGTAGCTTTGGCATTTGAGGCCGTTGCCATGTGCTGCGTATACTCCGCGCGAAACTAATAAGGAGACACCATGCACAAGAACACCAATGCACTCGTAAAAGCAATCCGCTTTGCTACCCTGGCCGCTGTTGCTGCTCCAGCAACCGTTATGGCCGGTGGTTTCTCTCTGAACGAACAAAGCGCCAGCCAGATGGGCGTCGCCAACGCCGGCGCTGTCGCCAACCCCGAAAACGCTACCACGGTATTGTTCAACCCGGCGGGCATGAGCCAGCTGTCTGGTACCAATATTTCTTTTGGTGCGGCGGTTTTGGATATTGATGCTGAGGCGAAAAGTGCCTCTGCCAGAAACTTTTTCGGCGAAGGTGTACCAGGCTCCAAGGGTGGGGATATCGCAGATTTAGCGGTGTTGCCTAACTTCTATTTGACTCATGAAGTGAATGATTCCATCGATGTGGGTTTCGGGATTCATGCTCCTTATGGCCTGGCGGCTGATTATGACGACGACTTTGTTGGCCGCTACTTTGCGGATAAAACAGAGCTAACGGCAATATCCTTCTCTCCTTCCATTGCCCTAAACAATGGAAAAGGGCTGTCGATGGGCCTCGGTGTTAATATCATGTATGCCGAAGGACGCTTAACCAAGTTTCAAGATGTTCGGGGAGGCTTCCTGCAGGCCGGTATAGCTCAGGCTATGGCGCAGGCTGGTGTATCAGACCCTTCGTTGCTTCCTCCAGGCACTCTGGCCGCGATTCAAGCGGGAGCTAGTGCCCAAGCTGATGGATACGAGCAAGCTTATGGTAGGCCTTATGCCGATATCGAAGGTGACGATGTCGCAGTAAACTTTCGAGTAGGCTTTTTGTACGAAATGAACGAGCGTACTCAGTTTGGTTTGTCTGCCCAAACTGACACTGAATTCAATCTGGACGGTGATGTGAAAATCACCAAATTCCCGGTTTCTGATGGGCAGGGTGGAGTTTCACCTACGACATTGTCTGAAGACGTAACCGTGCCGCTGGCAATTCCTGAGAGCATCACCGTGGGTGCGAGGCATAAACTGACTGACACTGTTACGGTGTTGGGGGGAGCCACATACGCTCGCTGGGGCCGCTTTGAAGAACTGGACATTAACTCCAGAGAAGGCGCGAGCGGCGACGTTTCGAAAGCAACCGGTCGCACAGGCGACACTCCAATCACTCACATCACTGAGAAGTGGAAAAATACTTGGCAGTTCAACGTAGGTGGTATCTGGCAAGCCACACCTGAGTGGGCTTTCAAAGCAGGCTACGCGTTTGATGAGTCACCTGTGGACCAGTTCGTGACGGCACGTATTCCATCTGAAGATCGCCACTGGCTGACGCTGGGTGCACAGTGGAATGATGTGGCCAGTGGCTGGACCGTTGATGCGGCGGTTGGAACCCTGATCTTTGCGGACGACGTGAAGGTTAATGAGTTCCAATACCAGCACGATGCGCCGTCCCAGAAGGACCCAAATGCTGGTGCGTCTAACTACACTGGCGAATACGACCTCAGCGCCTGGAGTGCTGCCTTCGAAGTCAGCAAGGCGTTCTAATCAGCTGACATCAACCCCGGGCTGACTCCCTTCGGAATCAGCCCACCACCTGCCCCCGGTAGATCACTTTCTTCTGCCGGGGGCAGGGTTCCCCTTCTGAAGACTCCTTTACCTGCTGGCTTTCGGCAATCGGCTGCCCCCGGTACATTCGCGGCGCCACACTTTCCTCTTCCGTTTCCTCATTCAACTCGGGTACCCGCTGTTTCAGGGCTTGCCAGGTATACACCAGGTTCTTTGACCGGCTCTTGCCGGCATAATTGGCCAGGTTCTGCGCCAGGTCGGCTTCGTTAAGGTGGAGTTTTACCCCGAACTCGGACTGGATCAGGCGCCGGCACTGGTGTACCAGTTTTAACAGGGAAGGATCGAACAGCCAGTTGCGTTCAATGGTTGCGGAATTCATGGAAAGGCCTCGCATGGATGTCACTGCATCGGGTGTTATCCCGGACACCTGGGCCGATGCAGCTTTTATGCCATGCGAGCGCCGGGTTAGTGGGCCTGGTCCCAGTTGTCGCCCACGCCGGCTTCCACCAGCAGCGGTACGTCCAGCTTTGCGGCGGCCGACATGCGTTTCACCAGTCCCTCGCGGACCTTCTCCACGGCGTCTTCCCGTACTTCGATGATCAGTTCATCGTGCACCTGCATGGTCATGCATGCGTCATTCTGGTGCTCGGCGTGCAGCCACTGGTCCACATCGATCATCGCCCGTTTGATGATATCGGCGGCGGTGCCCTGCATGGGAGCGTTGATGGCGGTACGCTCGGCAGCCTGTTGCATCTGCTTGTTACGGGCGTTGATCTCCGGCAGGTACAGCCGACGGCCAAACAGGGTTTCCACGTAGCCATCGTCGTGGGCCTGTTTGCGAATGTTGTCCATGTAACGCAGCACGCCCGGGTAACGCTCGAAGTAGCGGTCGATGTATTCCTGGGCCACCTTTCTTTCCACGCCCAGCTGGCGGGCCAGGCCAAAGGCAGACATGCCGTAGATCAGGCCGAAGTTGATGGCCTTGGCGCTGCGGCGCTGGTCGGAGCTGACTTCAATCAGGCTGACGCCGAATACTTCGGCGGCCGTGGCCTTGTGGATGTCTTCGCCGTGTTCGAAGGCGGTCAGCAGGCCCTTGTCGCCAGACAGGTGCGCCATAATGCGCAGCTCAATCTGGGAATAGTCCGCTGCCAGCAGCTTGTAACCTTCCGGAGCGATAAACGCCTGGCGGATGCGACGACCTTCTTCGGTGCGGATGGGGATGTTCTGCAGATTCGGTTCGGAGGACGACAGGCGCCCGGTGGCGGTGACCGCCTGGTGGTAAGAGGTATGCACCCGGCCGGTACGGTGGTGAATCAGCTCCGGCAGGGTGTCGGTGTAGGTTGATTTGAGCTTGCTCAGGCTGCGGTGTTCCACAATCAGCCGGGGCAGTTCGTGCTCGTGGGCCAGTTCCTGCAGCACCGGCTCGGCCGTGGAGGGCGCGCCCTTCGGGGTTTTCTTGATCACCCGCAGGCCGAACTTGTCGTACAGAATCGCCTGCAGTTGCTTGGTGGAGCCCAGGTTGAAGCTTTCGCCGGCTACCTTGTGGGCTTCCTTCTCCAGCTCCGCCATGCGTTCGGCCAGCTCCTGGCTGTGCTGGCGCAGGGTGCTGGCGCTGATCAGGGTGCCACGTTGTTCCATGCGCGACAGTACCGGTACCAGGGGCAGGTCGATGTCGCGGTAGACGGATTCCAGTTTGCCGGTTTCTTTCAGTTTCGGGCTCAGGGCTTGGTGCAGGCGCAGGGTGATGTCGGCGTCTTCGGCGGCGTAGGGCCCGGCCTTTTCCAGGTCAATCTGGTTGAAGGTGAGCTGCTTGGCGCCCTTGCCGGCGATGGATTCGTAAGTGATGGTTTGCTCACCCAGGTACTCCCGGGCCAGGCTGTCCATATCGTGGCGGGTGGCTACTGAATTGAGCACGTAAGACTCCACCATGGTGTCGTCGCTGATGCCTTCCAGGTGGATGTCGTGGTTGGCCAGCACGTTCTTGTCGTATTTCAGGTTCTGGCCAATCTTCTTCTGTTTCGGGTCTTCCAGCAGCGGTTTGAACTGGGCTAGTACATCGTCGCGGTCCAGCTGGTCCGGTGCGCCCATGTAGTCGTGGCCCAGGGGCACATAGGCCGCTTCGCCCGGCTCGATGGCAAAGGATACGCCGACAATTTCAGCGTCCATATAACGCAGGCTGGTGGTTTCTGTGTCGAAGGCGAACTGGTCGGCGGCTTTCAGGCGCTCCAGCCACTTGTCGAGCTCGGCCTGTTCGGTGATCACTGAGTACTGTTTCTCAATGGCCTTGGTCGGCTCCGGCTCAGAGGCGGCGGCTTTCTTGTCGCTGGCAGAGCCTGCGTTTTCCAGCTCGGCAATCCAGCTGCGGAATTCGTATTCCTTGAACAGCTCCAGCAGGCTGTCGTCATCCTGCTCCCGTTCGGTGAGGTCTTCCAGCCCGAACTCCAGTTCCACATCCAGGCGGATGGTGGCCAGTTCACGGCTCAGGGGCAGGGTGTCGGTAGCTTCGCGCAGGTATTCGCCGATCTTGCCTTTGATTTCGCCGGCGTGTTCGATCAGGTTGTCCAGGTCGTTGTAGGCCTGCAGCCATTTCACGGCGGTTTTCGGGCCGCATTTGTTCACGCCCGGGATGTTGTCCACCTTGTCGCCCACCAGGGCCAGGTAGTCGATGATCTGCTCTGGCGTTACGCCGAACTTCTCCACTACACCGTCCCTGTCCATGGCCGTTTCGGTCATGGTGTTGATCAGGGTAACGTGGTCGCTCACCAGCTGGGCCATGTCCTTGTCGCCGGTCGAAACCACCACATCAATGCCTTTGCTGGTGGCTTCGTGGGCCAGGGTGCCGATCACGTCGTCGGCTTCTACCCCGGGCACAATCAGCAGCGGCAGGCCCATGGCCCGCACAATGTTGTGGATCGGCTCGATTTGCATGGCCAGGTCTTCCGGCATGGGCGGCCGGTTGGCTTTGTACTCTTCGTACATGTCGTGCCGGAAGGTTTTGCCCTTGGCATCGAACACCACCACGACTTTTGATTCCGGGAAGTCCTGCTCCAGCCGCCGCAGCATGCTCACCACGCCTTTGATGGCGCCGGTGGGATGGTTCTTGCTGGTGGTGAGCGGGGGCAGGGCGTGGTAGGCACGGAACAGGTAGGAAGATCCGTCTACCAGAACCACGGGTGGGGTCTTTTTCTCAGTCATGTCAAAACGGGTCCGGATTCTGATTGAAGCGTGGGTTGGCTTGTGCAACTCTAGCCAGAAAGATGAACCAAAGGGTACCACGAAAATGAAACGAATCGCCTGTTCCGCCCTGTTGCTGGGCTGCTTCTGTGTGCCGGCTGTGGCCCAGGATGAGGGGGCCCTGGATGCCGTTCCGGTGGTCACGCCACAGGAGCCGCTGGTGATTTCCGATTACCAGCCGCCCGAGGGTGGTCCGGAGATTGTCATCCGCCCGGGTGAGAACGAAGTCTTCTACGAGTACCGGGTCAACGGCCAGCTTATGGAGATCAAGGTGGTGCCGGAAATCGGTCCGGAATACTACCTGGTGCCTGCCGATGGCGGTGGCTGGGTGCAGGATACCGATTCAGACTTGCTGGTTCCGAGTTGGGTAATCTTCCGTTGGTGATTACCTGAGCAGTTCTAGTATGAACATTCTAATTTTTGCCCGTAACCTGACCGTGAAAGTTACCAGAAGCCGGCTGCGCTGATCGCTGAAGTGCCGGCCGAAGTTGGAAAATCACGAACGTCTGAAACGTCAGGAGAGTCATCATGGGTAAACTCAAATCTTACCAGGAACAACTGCAGGATATCGTAGAGAAGGGCATCAACGCCGCGGAAGAGCAGCAGAAGAAGCTGGCCTCCAAGCCGTTCGACTACGCCGAGAAGCTGGAAGCGGAAGCCCGCGAGTACAGCGTGAAGAGCCTGCGCAAGCGTTACAACGGCTACTCCGAAACCCTGTTCGAGCAACTGCGCTCCCTGAACGGCCGTTTCGGTAACTTCGCAGCTGAGCTGGTTGCCAAGCTGGAGAAAGAAGCGGCTGAAAGTGCTGATGCCGTATCCGAAGCCGCTGAAGACGTGGCCGAGGCGGCCCAGGACGCCAAGAAGTCAGTCACCGCCAAGAAGCCGGCTGCCCGCAAAACTGCGGCGCGTAAGCCTGCGGCCAAGAAAGAAACTGCCTCAGCCTGATTAAGGCCGGTAGTGTAAAAGCAGAGGGCGCTCATTGAGCGCCCTCTGTTGTTTCCGGATCGGCATTTTCGCTTTCCGGGTTCAGGGGAATGGTTCGTTTTTCCCCGGTAATTTCTTCCAGCCTGAGAACGTCTTCCTCGTAGGCCTTGCGCACTGATTCGATGTCTTGCTGCTGGGCTGAGATTTCCCGCTCCACCTCACGAATCTGGGCTTCCAGCCGGCGGATTTTCTCCAGCGTGGCTTCGGGGATTTCACGCCCCGCCCGCTCCATATCGGCGGCGCGGCTCTGTTCGTTATCCAGCTGCCCGGAAATCACGTTGATATTGCCGCGTTTCAGCTGGATCAGGCTGTTCATTTCCTGGATTTTCCGGCGCAGGGCCCGGATGGCCTGGTCCGGATGGCTGAAGCGCTTCAGCAATTGCCGGTCCAGCTCTTGCTGGGCCTCGAGCTGCCTCTGGCGCTCTTCTTCGGCTTGCCTGGCAGCTTCCCGCGCGGCGATTTCCTCGGCTGTCAGCGCCCGGGGTATGGTTTTCACAACCCGGCCGTTGTCGCTCAGGATCTCATAGCCGCGCTTGGTGGCTTCCTGGGGAATGGTATTGCCGATCACCAGTTGTCCATTTTCATCCGTGTAACGATACATGGTCGCCTGCGCGCCGGCAGAGGCCAGGAGCCCCAGGGCGACAAGACCGGCGAGAACCGGCGATGCGATCACACGGTGTTGCATTTATCAGACTCCGTAACGGTCCCGGTAGCTGGCTACGCTCTCCGCATGGCCGGCGAATTCCGGGTTGGACTTCAGGTAGTCCAGTACCTGTTCAAGGCGGATGATGCTGACGACCGGAATGCCGAATTCTTTTTCGACTTCCTGGATGGCCGAGAGTTCGCCATTACCTTTTTCCTGGCGGTCCAGGGCAATCAATACGCCGGCCGGCTCGGCCCCGGCGGCCCGGATAATATCAATGGACTCCCGGATGGCGGTGCCTGCGGTGATCACATCATCCACAATCAGCACTTTACCCTGCAAGGGGGCGCCTACGATATTACCGCCTTCACCGTGATCTTTCTTCTCTTTGCGGTTAAAGGCAAAAGGTTTGCTGTTACCGTCTGTTGCAAGGGCCATGGCGGTAACCGTAGCCAACGGAATGCCCTTATAGGCAGGCCCGAAAATGATGTCATAATCCAGTCCACTGCGTTCTATCGCGGCGGCATAGGCTTTGCTTAGTTGTAGCAGGTCGTCGCCGGTATTGAACAGTCCGGCATTGAAAAAGTACGGACTGGTGCGCCCGGATTTGAGGGTGAACTCTCCAAAACGCAGAACGTTCCGCTGGATGGCAAATTCGATAAATTTTTGCTGATAGTCATGCATGGCAAGGCTTCTGGCGGGATAGGATCTTTAATTAAAGCGTAAAACCGGTATCATACTACACAAACCGAATCAGGGAACACGTATGCGCGTAGTATCAATCAGCGTCAATGGCTTGGAGCAGGCTGTTGAGAAGGGCTTTTTTGACTGGCTGGCAGAACAGGACGCTGATGTTGTCTGTGTTCAGGACCACCGGATGCGTGCCTACGAAGTTGAAGACAAAAACCTGATTCCGGAAGGGTATGAGGCCTACTTCATCGATGGCGAGCTGAACGAGCACGGCGGTGTGGGCATTTATACCCGCCACTTCCCGAAAGCCATCATGTACGGCTTTGCCAACGAGCAGGCGGACCGTGAAGGTCGCTTTATCCAGGCCGACTTCGACAAGGTATCTGTAGCCTGTGTTCTGGCGCCCTGTGCCCTGGGCCGCGAAGAAGAGCTGACTGGTGAAGACGATCTGACTGTTCTCGATCACAAAGACGAGTTCATGGAAGCCTTTGGCGTGCACATGCAGAAAACCCTGCGCAAGCGTCGTCAGTTTATCTTCTGTGCCAACTTGCAGACGGCTCACCATGTAACGGATGCCAGCCCGCTCTACCACAAGACGGATTTTTCCGGCTTCCTGCCCCATGAGCGTGCGTGGCTGGATCGTTTGTTCGATGAGATGGGCTGTATTGATGCATTC
Source organism: Marinobacter sp. bablab_jr003 (assembly GCF_016464245.1). NCBI lineage: Bacteria > Pseudomonadati > Pseudomonadota > Gammaproteobacteria > Pseudomonadales > Marinobacteraceae > Marinobacter > Marinobacter sp. bablab_jr003. Next base: position 22,984 of record NZ_JADARC010000053.1, on the reverse strand, counting down.
CGTGAGATCAACAAGCAGAGCAGCCAGTTTACCTGGTGGCCGGAGCAGACCGAGGGTTCCCGCAAGAAGGCCGGTATCCGGGTGGATTACCATTTGCTGACGCCGGGGATTCGCAAGACCATTCGCGATGGCTGGATTGATGACGGTACGCGGTTTTCTGACCACGCGCCGGTGATCATGGACTACGATATCGAAATCGGTTTTTAAGCCGATCCTTAATCTGGGGGAGGGCGCCGTTGTGGCAAGCCTTCCCCAGAACCGCTACGAGCACATCCATGTGCGCTTCTCTCAGGCCATCCATGGCCTTCGAAATTCTGGGGAAGGCTTGCCACAACGCCACCCCAGACTCCTGAGTTAGCCTTTCAGGGCTTCTTTCTGCAGTTCAAACAACTGATTAATCGCTTTCCTTGCCAGCGTCAGCATGGCGTCCAGCTCTGTTTGTTCGAACGGTGCGCCTTCGGCAGTTCCCTGAATTTCGATGAACCCGCCCTGATCGGTCATGATTACGTTCATGTCGGTTTCGGCTTCGGAGTCTTCCGGGTAGTCCAGGTCGGCCACCGGGGTGCCCTTGAATACGCCTACGGAAATGGCGGCGACCATTTGCTTAAGCGGAGATTTTTTCAGGCGCTTATTCGCTACCAGGTGGTTCAGGGCGTCTACCAGGGCCACGCAGCCACCGGTGATTGCAGCAGTGCGGGTGCCGCCGTCCGCCTGGATGACATCACAGTCTATTGTGATGGTGTGTTCGCCCAGGGCTTCGAGGTCTACCGCGGCGCGCAGGCTGCGGCCGATCAGGCGCTGGATTTCTACGGTGCGGCCACCTTGTTTTCCGCGGGCGGCTTCGCGGCCCATGCGGCTGCCGGTGGAGCGGGGCAGCATGCCGTATTCGGCGGTGATCCAGCCTTTGCCTTCGCCGCGCAGGAAGGGCGGTACTTTGTTCTCTACCGAGGCGGTGCAGATAACCTTGGTGTCGCCGAACTCAACCAGCACCGAGCCTTCGGCGTGGCGGGTGTAGTTGCGGGTGATGCGGACGTCTCTGGGTTGCTCGGGCGTTCTGCCGCTTGGTCGCATAGTGTGTCCTGTTTTTTTAAAGATGAATGTCCGGCTGTTGCCGGTCGGGCGTTTTGAAAGGGCACCGAGTATAGCATTTGGTCGGGTTCGCTGCTCCGGGCGTTTGCCTGTTAAACTCGAAACTCTGTTGAACATGACTGGAGCCATTATGATCCGCAGCATGACTGCTTTTGCCCGCAATGATACCCGGGGTGACTGGGGTACTCTCACCTGTGAGATCCGTACCGTAAACCACCGCTATCTGGAGCCGTCTTTTCGCCTGCCGGAGGCTTTCCGTGAACTGGAAAACCGGTTTCGGGAGGAGTTGCGCAAGCAGGGGTTGAAGCGGGGCAAGGTGGATATCTCCATGCGCCTGCAGTCGGTGGAGAGCGAGGTGCAGAGCTTCGAGATCAGCGATGAAATGGCCCAGGCGGTGAACGAGGCAGCCAACCACATTAACCGTATGCTGGATAACCCGGCCCACATCAACGCACTGGATATTCTCCGCTGGCCGGGGGTGATGTCGTTGCCGGAGAAGGATTACAGCGCAGCCAAGGAAGCGGCAGCGGGGCTGTTCGCGGAAACTGTCAAGGAGCTGATGACGGTTCGTGAACGGGAAGGTGAGCGCCTGCGGCCATTGTTCGAGGAGCGTCTGACCACCATGGGCAAGCTGGTGGCGGAAGTTCGGGAGAAAATGCCCCAGCTGCTGGCTGCCCAGGAGCAGAACCTTCGGGATCGCTTTGAGAAAGCCAAGGTGGAATTGGACCCGGAGCGCGTGGCCCAGGAGATGGTCATGCTGGCCCAGAAAAGTGACGTGGCTGAAGAGCTGGACCGCCTGGATGCCCATATCAGTGAAGTCACCGACACCCTGCAAAACGACGATGCCATCGGCCGGCGCCTGGACTTCCTGATGCAGGAGCTGAACCGGGAAGCTAATACCCTGAGCAGCAAGAGCATCGATGCCGCCGTCACCCGCGCAGCGGTGGACTTAAAGGTGCTGATTGAGCAGATGCGGGAGCAGATCCAGAATCTGGAGTGATTGACGGGCCGGGTTGAGCCGGCCCGCTTTGTTTTACTCCGCCGGTTTGATAGCCAGCAAATCCGTCCGCAAATGAGTCAGTACCTTCTCGGCGGTATTGCCGATCACCCTGGCGGCCAGGCCGGTTTTGCCGGTGGTGCCGATCACTATCATGTCGGCCTTGATTTTGTTGGCCACGCTGGGGATCACCTTCTGGGCCGGGCCGGATGCGATATGAACCTGCTCCGGCGCCAGGTGCCAGGTGTTACACAGGTGTTCAATGTGGGGCTTCAGTGCCGCCTCCCGTTTGCGGGCGTGGGCAACCGGGTCGATGATGTCCAGGTCTGCCAGAATCACCGAGGTATGCAGGGCGTGCACCAGGTGCAGCTCTGTGCCCAGGGCTTTGGCCAGGTGCCAGGCCTGGTCGATAATCCGGTTGTTCAGGGCTTTTTTGACCGTTTTATCTGAGCTCAGGTCCACCGCTGCCAGGATCGGTCGGGCCTTGTTCCATTTCTGCCCGGCCACCAGCATCACCGGCGCCGGGCATTCCCGCAGCAGGTGCCAGTCTGTCGGGGTGTACAGGAAGGTTTCCGAGCGGTTTCCGGTTTTGACCACGGCGCCGATTTTCTCTTTCTGGCACTGGGCAATGACCCACAGGTGAATCTGCTTTTCCCAGACGGTTCGTGCACTGATCTTCAGGTCGTTGCAGTCGGCCAGCGCCAGCATCTGTTCCAGCCATTTCTGGCGAAGGTCCATCAGCGCCTTCTTGGCCCGGTTCTGTACCTCCGGGTCGCCCGGCAGGGCGTCCAGGTAGTCATGCACGAACGCCACCACTTCCACACTGGCACCGGTTGCCCGGGCCAGTTCAACACCGCGGGTCAGTGCGGTCTGGTCTTTGTGTTGGGGGTCCATGATGATCAGCAGTTTGTCCATGTCGGTATCCGTCAGCTAACGTGGAATTTGTTCCAATACTATCAGCAGAAAGTCACCCGGGGTGCGGAGATAAGTCAAACCCCGTATAATTTGCCGCTTTCTGGCCATCCGTAGTGGCCACAAACTGTTGTTCAGGAGTCATCACGCCATGAGTCAGGCCGGTGAGCAGGGTACCCTGTTTGTGATTTCCGCCCCTTCGGGCGCGGGTAAAACCAGCCTTGTGTCGGAAATGCTCCGCCAGGATTCCCGGCTGGGGGTTTCGGTGTCTCACACAACCCGCCCGATGAGGGAAGGTGAGCAGGACGGGGTGAACTATCACTTCGTCAGCCGGGACGAGTTCGAGGCGATGATTGCCCGGGGTGACTTCCTGGAACATGCAGACGTTTTCGGCAACTACTATGGCACCTCGCAAGTATGGGTGCGGGAAACCCTGGCCACCGGGCAGGACGTCATCCTGGAAATCGACTGGCAGGGTGCCGAACAGGTGCGCCGGCTGATTCCTGAATGTGTGAGCATCTTTATTGTTCCGCCGTCGGCCGAGGTTCTGCGCCAGCGCCTGGTTGGCCGTGGTACGGATGCGCCAGACGTGGTGGAGCGCCGGCTTGCGGAGGCAGAAGAGGAGTGTCGCCACGCGGCAGAATTCGATTACCTGGTGGTGAACGACGATTTCAGTGTGGCGCTGACTGATCTTCTGGCGATTGCGCGCAGCCACCGGCTGAAGATGGGCGTGCAGCAAGTTCGCCACGCCAGCCTGCTGTCGGGATTGTCTGGCCGCAGCTGATTGGCGTGCCGGCATGCATAGTGGCTTCCACTGTATACAAATTGAGCCGGTGCCAGTAAACTACGCGGTCTGCTAAATCAGTGATTCTTTTTGTTCGGGGAAGATAATGGCACGAGTTACCGTTGAAGATTGTCTGGAAAACGTAGATAACCGCTTCCAGCTGGTTATGCTGGCCACCAAGCGCGCCCGCCAGATTGCCACCAAGGGTGCTGAGCCGATGGTGCCGGAAGCGAACGACAAGCCCACGGTTATCGCCCTGCGCGAGATTGCCGAAGGCAAAGTGACTCGCGATCTGCTGACCGAAGACGACGAAGACTAAAATGCCCGCTTGCGGTTGTGCGTAGAATTGCTGCCAACCGTTAAGAAGCATTGAAATCTGACCGCGCGGTTTTATAGTGTATCTATAGAAATCCGCCGGAAGGACAACAAAAAAGCCCGGATGCATGCATTCGGGCTTTTTTGTCCCCGGTTTTCAGAGAAACATTGGAGGCGCGGTGTCGGTAGAGCCAACGGTTGAACATCTGGCCAGAGAGCTTAGCTCGTATCTGGATACCAATCGCATCAATCAGGTGCGACGGGCCTATTATTACGCCGAACAGGCCCACGAAGGGCAGATGCGCAAAAGCGGCGACCGTTACATCACCCACCCCCTGGCCGTAGCCGGCATCCTTGCCAACCTGAGGCTGGACCATCAGAGCCTGATGGCAGCCATGCTGCACGACGTTATCGAAGACACCGGTATTCCGAAAGACGCCCTGAGCGAACAGTTCGGTGAAGACGTGGCCGAACTGGTTGACGGCGTATCGAAACTGACCCAGATTGAATTCCGCTCCCGCGCCGAAGCCCAGGCCGAGAACTTCCAGAAAATGACCCTGGCCATGGCCAAGGACATCCGGGTGATCCTGGTAAAACTGGCAGACCGCCTGCACAACATGCGCACCCTGGGCCCCATGCCCTACGAAAAACGCCAGCGCATCGCCACCGAAACCCTCGATATCTACGCCCCCATTGCCAACCGCCTGGGTATGCATTCGATTTCTACCGAGCTGGAAGACCTGGGCTTTTCCTCGCTGTATCCGATGCGCTCCAAATACATCTCGAAAGCGGTGGCCAAGCTGCGGGGCAGCCATAAGGAGATCATCGATGACATCCGGGGCAAACTGCAGGAAAAGCTGGAAGAGCGCGGCCTGCCGGGCCGGATACTGGGCCGGGAAAAACACCTGAACTCCATCTACAACAAGATGAAGTTCAAGCAGAAATCTTTCCATGAAATCATGGATGTGTACGCCTTCCGCATCATCACCGACACGGAAGACGATTGTTACCGCATTCTGGGCGCCGTGCACAGCCTGTACAAGCCCCTGCCGGGCCGTTTCAAAGATTACATAGCCATGCCCAAGGCGAACGGCTACCAGTCGCTGCACACGACGTTGTTCGGCATGCATGTGAACATTGAAATCCAGATCCGTACCGAGGAAATGGAGCACATCGCCAACAATGGTATTGCTGCCCACTGGATGTACAAGAACGAGGAATCCGGCGTTACCAACATCAACCAGTCCCGTGTGGACCGCTGGGTGAAAGGGTTGATGGAAATGCGCGAGCGGGCCGACGACTCCATGGAGTTCATCGAACACGTGAAGGTCGACCTGTTCCCGGACGAAATCTACGTGTTTACTCCCAAGGGCCGGATTATGGAACTGCCCAGCGGGGCAACGCCGGTGGATTTCGCCTACGCCATTCATACTGATATCGGCAACGCCACGGTAGCCTGTCGTGTTAACCGCAACCTGGCCTCTCTGAGCCAGCCCCTGCAAAGCGGCCAGACGGTGGAAGTTATCACCGCCCCCGGCGCCCGGCCCAACCCGGCCTGGCTCAGTTTTGTGGTAACCGGCAAGGCCCGCAGCAGCATTCGCCACGTACTGAAAACCCGCAAGCGGGCAGAATCCCTGGAGCTGGGCCGTACCCTGCTCAAACGTTCCCTGAAAGGCTTTGGCGCCAAGCTTTCGGACATTACTGAAGTCCAGCGCCAGGCTGTGGTCAGCCATAATCAGGTGAACAGTTTTGATGACCTGGTCAGTGACATCGGCCTGGGTAATCGCATGGCTTACCTGGTGGCGCGGCAGCTGGTCAGCGGCGGTGAAGGGCTGGAAACTACCGCAAACCTGGAAAACGCCCCGGCCGAAAAGCAGGGCGCGGTGACCATTCGCGGAACCGAAGGCATGCTGGTGCGCTTTGCCAGCTGCTGCAAACCCATTCCGGGTGACCCGGTGGTGGGTATTATGGATTCCGGGAACGGGATGGTCATCCACTCCGACACCTGCTCCAGCCTGCCGGAAGACGACGAAGGGCGCGCCCGTCTGACCCACCTGAAGTGGGCCAAGGACATCACCGATGAATTCTCGGTAGAGTTGCGGGTAGAACTGGAGCGCCAGCGCGGTGTGATTGCCGAAGTGGCCAACGCCGTAGCCATGGCCGACGGCAATATCGAACGCATCAACGTGGAAGACCAGAACGCGAAGTTCGGTATTGTCAGCCTGGTGGTGCACGTGAATGGCCGCCGGCACCTGGCCCGGGTGATGCGCCGGGTGCGCAATATCCGTGCGGTTACTCACATCAGCCGGGTTCGCCACTGAGTGCGACTTTAGCGTGGTTGACAGTCGCCACGCTGAAGGGAGAGGATTGGCGTTTTGAACGAGAGGAAAACGCAGGTCATGACCAATAAATCTGTTATCCAGACCGAAAACGCCCCGCAGGCGATTGGTACCTACTCCCAGGCAGTCAAAGCCGGAGATACCGTGTATCTGTCTGGCCAGATTCCCCTGGACCCTGAAACCATGGAAGTGGTGCCCGGTGACTTTGCCGCCAAGACCCGTCAGGTCTTCGAAAACCTGAAGGCTGTATGCGAAGCCTCTGGTGGTGAGCTGAAAGACATCGTAAAACTGAACATCTACATGACCGACCTGGCTAACTTCGCCACGGTGAACGAGATCATGGCCACCTACTTCCAGGAGCCGTACCCGGCCCGCGCCGCCGTAGGCGTGGCAGCGCTGCCGAAAGGCGTGCCGGTGGAAATGGAAGCGGTAATGGTGCTTAGCTGAGGTTGTTGATCATCTCCCGGTATCCCGCTTTGTAGTCGGGGTACCGGAACTCGAAACCGCTGGCCAGCAACCGCTGGTTGTTACACCGCTTACTCCCCGCACGTCCGCCCTTGCGGGCACCCTCTACCGGATCTTTGCACGGCACCTGCTGCCGAACCCAGTTCACCACCTCATCCAGCCGCACCGGCTCGCAATCACTGGCGATATACAGGTTTTCCAGCTCCTGGCCCTGCAATGCCTGCTGGCTCAGGTAGGCGATGGCCCCGGCGGCATCCTGTTCGTGAATCCGGTTGCTGAACGGTGCCGGTGGTTGCGGGTTCATCCGGCCTTCCAGAACTTCTTCCAGGAACCGCTGGCGGGTAGGGCCGTAGATGCCGCTGAAGCGCACCACGGTAGCCGGGTGAATACTGTTCAGGGCCGTTTGCTCGCCCTGCAGAATATGCTGGCCGGTAAACCGGTCCGGCTCGGCGGGGCTGGTTTCATCCACCCAGCTGTCATCGTCCTGGGCGTACACGCTGGTGCTGCTGATGAAGAACAGGCGGGTCAGCGGGTTGTTGCCGATGGCATCCAGCAGGTTCTGCAGGCCGGCGACGTAGGCGTTGTGGTAGCCCTCGCCATCATAGCTTGAAGGTGTCAGGCAGTAGATCACAATGTCCAGGTTGTCCGGCAGCTTGCCTTGCAGGGTTTCCGGCCGGGTGAGGTCCGCACCGATCCCGGTAATTCCCGCCGGCACCTTGTCCGGATTGCGGCGTAAACCGTACACCTGGCCGGCGCCGGTCAGGGCCAGGGCAATGTCGCCACCAAGCTTGCCGCAGCCGGCCACCAGAATTCGTGCAGATGGGTTGCGATCTGTCATTGCCATAGACAATTTCAATCCTTATGCTTAGGCTGATAAAGTATGTGAAACTTCGACCTGATCGATCCGACCGGAGCTCACCATGACACTCACCGAGTTACGATACGTTGTTACGCTTGCCCGGGAAAGGCATTTTGGCCGCGCGGCCGAGCGTTGTCACGTCAGCCAGCCCACCCTCAGTGTGGCGGTTAAGAAGCTGGAAGACGAACTCGGTATTCCCCTGTTCGAACGCAGCAAAAGCAGCATCCGGGTAACCGAAACCGGGCAGCGCATCATCGAGCAGGCCCAGCGGGTGCTGGACCAGGTGGGCGTGATCAAAGACATGGCCCAGGACGGCAAAAACCAGCTGAACTCACCGCTGAAAGTGGGGGCCATCTACACCATCGGCCCCTACCTGTTCCCGCACCTGCTGCCGGAACTGCGCCGGGCGGCGCCGGAAATGCCGTTGTATATCGAAGAGAACTACACCGCCAACCTGCGCCAGAAGCTTCGCCATTCAGACCTCGACGCCATCATCATCGCCTTGCCGTTCGAAGAGTCGGAAGTGGTCACCATGCCGCTGTACGACGAACCCTTCGTGGTATTGCTGCCGGCGGATCATCCGCTCACCGCAAAAGATGAGATAACCGCAGACGAACTGTCCCGGGAGCAATTGCTTCTTCTGGGCCCGGGCCACTGCTTCCGGGACCAGGTACTGGAATCCTGCCCGCCGCTGGTGGATGCCATCACCAAACGGGCCGATGGTGACAAACCGGACCTGGTGACCGAAGGTAGTTCCCTGGAGACCATCCGCCACATGGTGGCATCCGGCCTTGGTATTACCGTGTTGCCGCTGTCTGCGGCCACCGGAATGAAATACCACGAAGATATCCTGGCGGTTCGCCCGTTTGCCGCGCCGGTGCCTTTCCGGACCGTGGCTTTGGCCTGGCGGGTGACTTTCCCGCGGCCTAAGGCCATTGATGTGCTGTCGCTGGCGGCCAGCCAGTGCCGGGTGATCGAAAAAGCCAAAACCGAAACGCCGGCGGTTGCCAAGGGCGCCTGAGTGCCACTATGACGTCACTGGAAGACATCTCCGTTACCCAGCTCAAGGGCGTAGGAAACGCCCTGGCGGGAACATTGGCAAAACTCGGCATCCATTCCGTACAGGACTTGCTGTTCCACCTTCCTCACCGCTATGAGGACCGCACCCGGGTAATCCCCATGGGCAGCCTGCGCATTGGCGATGTTGCGGTGGTGGAAGGGGAGGTTATGAAAACCGACCTGGTGATGGGCCGGCGCCGTAGCCTGCAGGTCACCCTGAGGGACAACAGCGGTTTTCTGGTAATGCGGTTTTTCCACTTCAATGCCGCCCAGCGTAACCAGCTGACCGAAGGCACCCGGGTACGTTGCTTTGGCGAAGTCCGCCCGGGCCGCGCCGGTTACGAGTTTTACCACCCCGAATACCAGGTGAACCCGCCGCCCATGCCGGCGGGTGACGAAGCCACGCTCACCCCGGTGTATCCGCTCACCGAAGGCATACAGCAGCCCCGGGTGCGCGGGCTGTGCCAGCAGGCGCTGCAGTACCTGGACCGTTACCCCATCAAAGACTGGTTGCCACCGGAACTGCTGGCGGACTACCAGCTGCCGGGCATTACCGAAGCCGTAAAACTGGTCCACAAGCCCCCGGCCGGTGCCCCGGTACCCCAGTTGGTGGAAGGCCGGCACCCGGCCCAGCAGCGGCTGGTGATGGAAGAGTTGCTGGCGCACCAGCTCAGCCTGCTGCAGGTGCGGGAACAGATACAGGCCCGGCAGGCCTTGCCCCTGCTGCCTACCGGTGATCTGACCGAACGTTTTCTGGAAGAGTTACCCTTCAGCCTGACCGGCGCCCAGCGCCAGGTGATGAAAGAAATCCGGCAGGATCTCAGCCAGCCTTTGCCCATGTTGCGGCTGGTGCAGGGGGATGTGGGCTCCGGCAAAACCGTGGTGGCGGCCCTAGCTGCACTGCAGGCCATCGGCGCCGGCGCCCAGGTGGCATTGATGGCACCCACGGAAATACTGGCAGAGCAGCACTACAACAACTTCCGGGGCTGGCTGGAGCCTCTGGGTATCCGGCTGGCGTGGCTGTCTGGCAAGGTCAAAGGCAAGGCCCGGCAGGAAGCGCTGGAGGCTGTCGCCAGCGGAGAAGCCCGGGTAGCCATCGGCACCCATGCCCTGTTTCAGGATGAGGTGCAGTTCAACCGGCTGGCGCTGGTGATTGTGGACGAACAGCACCGCTTTGGCGTGCACCAGCGCCTGGCCCTGCGGGAAAAAGGCGTGGGTGGCAGCCTTGCCCCGCACCAGCTGATCATGACCGCCACCCCCATTCCCCGTACCCTGGCCATGAGCGCCTATGCGGATCTGGATACCTCGGTTATTGACGAGCTGCCGCCCGGCCGTAAACCCATTGAAACCATTGTGCTGCCAGACAGCCGGCGGGACGACATCATCGAACGGGTACGCAGCGCCTGCCGGGAGGGGCGCCAGGCCTACTGGGTGTGTACACTGATTGAAGAATCCGAAGCCCTGCAGTGCCAGGCAGCTGAAGTGACGGCCCAGGAACTTTCCGAGCGCTTGTCGGATCTTAAAGTGGGCCTGGTGCATGGTCGCCTGAAAGCCCAGGAAAAAGCCGAAGTGATGGAACGCTTCAAGAACGGCGAGCTGGACTTGCTGGTGGCCACAACCGTAATCGAGGTGGGGGTGGATGTGCCCAACGCATCGCTGATTATCATCGAGAACCCCGAACGGCTGGGCCTGGCCCAGCTCCACCAGTTGCGTGGCCGGGTCGGCCGGGGCCACCAGGCGAGCTTTTGCGTACTTATGTACCACCCGCCGCTGTCGAATAATGGTAAAGCCCGATTGCAGGCCCTGCGGGACAGCCAGGACGGCTTCTTTATCGCCGAGAAAGACCTGGAAATCCGTGGCCCCGGCGAAGTGCTGGGCACCCGCCAGACCGGGCTGATGCAGTTCCGCCTGGCCGATTTCGAGCGGGACAAGGGCTGGATAGAGCCGGTCAGGGAAATGGCTCCGGCGCTGGTGAAGCAGCCCGGCGTGGCCGAAGCCCTGGTGCGCCGCTGGCTCGGCGAAAACACCCGGTACGGAGAGGTCTGACCATGCAGTTCCCGGCCTCCAGCAAATTCACCAGTCTGCGCATTCTGCAGCGCCTTGAAGACACCCTGGAGCTGCCGCCCTTGCCGGAAACCACCCAGCGCATCATGCGCCTTCGGTCAGACCCGAAAGCCGTCATGGGAGACCTGGTCGACATCGTGGAGAGCGACCCGGGCCTGGCCGCCCAGGTGGTGAGCTGGGCATCGTCTTCCTTTTACGCCTCCGCCGGGCAGGTGCGCTCGGTACACGATGCCATCTCTCGGGTACTGGGCTTCGATACCGTGATGAACCTGGCCATGGGCCTTGCCCTTGGCCGTACCCTCAAAGCGCCGCTGGATCAGCCCGAAGGCTACCGGGACTACTGGCAGCAAGCCACCTGGCAGGCCCAGTCTGCCGGAATCCTCGCCGGGATGATGCCGAGAACAAAGCGGCCCCTGTTCGGGCTGGCCTACCTGGCCGGTTTGCTGCACAACTTTGGCGACCTGGTGCTGGTGCAGGTGTTCCCGCCCTACCACGAGCAACTGATGCGCTGGCTGGGAGATAACCCGGCCGGTGACCGAGCGGCCCAGGAGCAGAAGCTGATGGGGTTCAGCCGGGAACAGATCGCCGCCCGCCTGTTGGAGAACTGGGGCATGCCCGATGAAGTGACCCTGGCGGTGCGGCACCAGGCGGATGCCGACTACAGCGGCCCTCATCATTACCTGGCCAGAATTGTCTGGCTGGGCCGGCAGTTGCTCACCGCCCGGGGCTTGATGCCGGGCCGGGCAGAGCCGGTGCCCCAGTCTGTTTTTGAAGAACTGGGCCTGAGCCGGCAAAGGGTAGAGCAGCAGTTTGATGCGCTGGTTCATAACCGGGACGGCATCATGGCCATGGCCGGAATGATGCCGCTGGCCCGGTAACTGCGGTTCAGTCGAACCGGTAATGGCGAATGGCGGTAGCCGCCTTGCGCACATCCTCGGCGTGCTGCCGTTCTACCGCGAAGCGTTCCTTGTCCATCTTCTGAACCAGCTTGGCATCCGTGGCCTTTCGGGCGCGGTGGGTGGGCATGTGCTGGATCTTGTCGTGCACTTCCTGAAACACCCGGTAGGGCGCCTGGTCCAGCAGTTCCGGGGCCACGTAATCCAGCAGGCCCTTCAGGCGCAGGCAGGCTTCAGAATGTTCCACCTGTCCTTCTTCCACCGCGAGGGCAATAATGCGGATGCTTTCGATCATCTCGTCGCGCCGCTTGGCCTGGAACTCTTCCGCCTTCTTCTGGCGCATCCGGTTTTCGTTCAGCACCCTGGATTGCCGCCAGATGTAGAACAGCAGAATCCCGATCACCACCAGCCCGACAACAATAAACGACAGTTGCAGTCCTCTGGGCATTGTTGAACCTCGTATCAATGAATGGCGAGGCCTGCCCGGTGGGTCAGGCCTGTTTGCTTTGGGCGCCAGTTTGCCAGACTTTCACTTCCACTGCCTGCCCGTTCAGTACCGATGTGCCGGAAACCGGGTCGGTTTCGGTGTCGTCCAGGATATCGTTGATGCTGGCGCCGGCATGGGCGGTCGCAACCGACTGGCCGGTGCCGGGCCGGCTGTGTCCCCAGCCATGGGGTATAGAGATAACGCCGGGCATGATGTCTTCGGTAATCTCGACGGGTAACACCACCGAGCGGTCGCCGGAGCCGATCTGCGCCTGCTGACCGTCCACAAGGCCACGGTTTGTGGCATCCTGCGGATGCATCATCAGGGTGCAGCGATTCTTGCCTTTCACCAGGCGCTGACTGTTGTGCATCCATGAGTTGTTGCTGCGCACGTGGCGGCGGCCGATCAGTTGCAATTGGTCGCTCGACGGCCGCTCCAGCAGGGCTCTCAGGCGTTCAATATCCGCCAGGTAGCGGCGCGGTGCAAGCTGGATCTTGCCATCCCGGGTGAACAGCCGGTCTGGCAGGCTGGGTTGTAACGAGCCGAGATCAACGCCGCTTGGGTAATCCTTCAAGGCGGACAATGACAGCCCTTTGGGCAATTCCTGCCAGCGCCGGTTCAGCGGGCTGAGTTTGGCCAGGCTCTTTAGAGGGTGGCGCTTGGGCAGCATATCCATAACCAGATCCAGCGCCGGCTGAACCAGCTTGCCAGCCTTGCCCAGGCTGGCGCCGTAAGGACCGCTGCGCAGCATCATGTCCAGAATCGGGTCTGGTCCCAAACGCTTGAACGCGCGCCAGCCAAGCTCTGCACGCCACGGCAGGCGGCCGCCTTTGCGCTGTTTTTCCAGGCGGTGGGCCAGCTCCAGAAGAATCTGCCAGTCATGACGGGCATCGGGGCCCGGATCAAACAGAGCTTCGCTGTATTTGGCGACGTTGCGAACGGCAAACATGCTGAAGATCAGATCGTAATGGCTGCGCTCCAGGGCTGCCGTCGGGGGCAGAATCACGTCGGCATGCCGGGTGGTTTCATTCAGGTAGTAATCGACCGACACCATGAACTCCAGCCCGCCCAGAGCTTGCTCCAAACGCTGGCCATTGGGGCTGGAAAGCACCGGGTTACCGGCCACTGAGACAAACGCATGGATCTGGCCTTCGCCCGGCGTCAGAATTTCATCCGCCATGGTGCTGGCGGGGTATTCACCCGCGAACTCTGGCAGCTTCTTTACCCGGCTGTGACGCTTGCCGAAGTGGCCGTTCTGGCCAGACATCGCGCCAAGTGCAACCAGATCCACCGCCGGCTGAGTGAACAGAACACCGCCCGGGATGTCCAGTTTGCCGGTAAGAATGTTCAGGCAGTAAGCCAGCCAGGTGGTTGTGCCTCCGAACGCCTGGGTGCTGGTGCCCATGCGGGTATACAGCGCGGCTTTGCGGGTGCCGGCCAGGTCACGGGCCAGCTGGCGAATCGCCTCGGCAGACAGCCCTGTGTGATCAGCAACCGACTCGGGTGCAAAGCTCAGGCTGGCCAGGTGCAGTAGGTCAATATCTTTGATCAGGCGCTCGGTTGCGCCGGCATTGACCAGCTTTTCGTCAAATAACGTGTACACCATGGCCATCAGCAGTAAGGCATCCGTGCCCGGGCGAACAAAGTGAAAATCGTCCGCCAGCTTGGCTGTTTCAGTGCGGCGGGGGTCGATGACCACCAGCTTGCCGCCCCTTTGTTTCAGCGCTTTCAGCCGCCCACGGACATCGGGCACGGTCATCAGGCTGCCGTTTGAGGCCATGGGGTTGGCGCCAATACAGATAAACAGGTCGGTGTTGTCGATGTCCGGAATCGGGAACAGAATCTGGTGCCCGAACATTTCCAGGCTCGCCAGCATATGTGGTAACTGATCATTGGAGGTGGCTGAAAAGCGATTCTGAGTGCCAATAGCGCGCAAAAACGGCATCGTGGTCATCAGCGCACCGTGGTTGTGAACGTTGGGATTGCCCAGATACACCCCGATGCTGTTTTTGCCATGCTTGCTACGCACTTCGTGCAAGCGTCGGGCGACCAGATCGAACGCCTCATCCCACGACATTTCCTGCCAGCCATTGGCGGTTTTACGAACCGGTCTGCGCAGACGCTCCGGGTCTTCATGCAAATCCTGCAACGCCACCGCCTTGGGGCAGATATGGCCCTGGCTGAGCGGATCCTGCTCGTCACCCTTGATGGAGGAGATCTTGCCGTTATTAACCTCAATGGCAACGCCGCACATGGCTTCGCAGAGGTGGCAGGTGCGGTAGTGAGTGCCGTTTTCCATGGGAGCTCCCGAATTGTTTTTATGCTGGATCAGGTTGTCGTGGTTTCAAAGTGCAACCAGATTAGCAGGAAATGGCGGTGAGGTGAAAAGGCAATTTGCGCCCGGAGTCTCGATGTAGCCAATAAAAAGGCCAGCGGTTGCTGGCCTGATTAATCACTGAGTGAACGGCGAAAGATAGGTCACATTCAGTTTGTCTGGTGGAATAACCAGATGAATGCGAGTGTTGGCGTCGATGGCCAGGTTAGCGATTCCGCCGCATAGGCCGGATATAAACGGAAGTGCACAAAGTCCACCGGTGTTTTCGGCAGTGATGTTGATATTGCCACGAACCTCAACGTTCACCGCAACTGGCTCAATGTTGTTGAGGCTTATCTGCATGCGCCCGTCTTCCAGGAAGGTAATTGGCCCGCGGATGGTCAGATCATCGATGGGATAGCTCCGAAGATTATGGTTTAGATCTGCAGGGCCAATACTGGGGTTCAAATAGGGCGCATCGAGATAGACGTTCAACGTGGTTTCAAACGTCAGCTGACCGTTTTCGTCGCTGAAGATAAAGCCTTTGGGGGCAAGTTTGTTGCCTTCATTATCTTCTTCGTAGCGGATCCGCATAAACATGGGGCCGGTCGGAATGGCTTCGTCCGGCTCAAGATCTACGCTGAGGATAAAGTCCGGGAAGGCATCGACAAAACTGGTGTCGAGACTGACCCAAACATCCGTTGAGGTGGTCGCAAGTACTGCTGGAAAAATGTCCACGCCCACGCGACCGGTATCGTCTGCCATGCTGGATACAGCTGTGTCGAGCATGGCGGTCAGATAGATAAACTGATCTTCCGGACAGTCTTCTCCAACGGCGCAGCCAACATTGGCAGCTTCAACCAGCGTTGAATCGTTAATTGCCGAGACGCTGCCATTCTCATCGGTTGTCAGGCCAATGCTGTTTGGAAGTGCTTCGCCGTTCTGGGAACCGTCTTCGAGCCCTTTGATGTACTCAAGGTCTGCGTTTGCATCGGCAGTGGGCAGGTTTCGAAGTGGCAACGGCAGCTCATCAACCTTGTCGGTGGCGACGAAGTAGTTGACCACCGGGCCTGTTCCGAACGTTCTGTTGCCTGGCTCTTCTTTACCCTGGCTCAATGGAATTGCCTGTAAAGGCAGCCCGGCCATTGACCTGAGCGAGCCCTGATCGTTGAGCGTGTATCGGTAACGTGCGCCTTCATCCCATCCCGCTACCGAGCGGATGATCAGCGCTCTGCTCTGAACCTCAATATCGTAGTTGCTCGCCGGCAGGGGTGACCAGGAGTTGTCGTCGTTTTGCTTTTCGATGTTCAGGGTGTTGCCCGGTATGAACGTTGCCGGGTCCATGTTCTGGGAAAACCGAACCAGAATGGACTGGTCTTTTGCCAGCGCTGCTATCGGCAGCAGGTCATCTGTCGATTTTCCGCCGGCACAACGGCCCTGGTGATCGTCTCCTGGCGACGCTCCTGTCTTGGCGCAAGGGTATCCGGGCATGGTTGTGAGAAGAAGTGGGGATTGCTCCGACGGTGTACCTTGCTCGGTTGGGGCGAGGTTGAAATCCAGAGAGGTTGTCGCCAACAGATTGCCGGAGGTGTCTGCCGGGCCATCCAGCATCACACTGTATTGAACCTGGTGCTTCAAGGGCTCAGTGGGCTGAATTTTGATGGCCGAACCGTTCAGTTGCACCTCCACCGACTGTTCAACGCCATCGGCGAAAAGCTTAACCGTATCACCATTGACGCTGTTCGGGGTCACCGGCTCAGACACATAGATCACAACCGGATCGCCGGGCCGATGTCGGTTCTGGTAATCGCTTCCTGGCGACCAGCTCTTGATGAACGGTGCCTCCTGATCGGCAAACTGCTCCGGCGATGGCGCGTCCTTTTCAAAACGGAAGCCTTCCAGCCGGAATGAGATCAGCCCTGAGGCCTGGTCTACGCCCATCACCCCGGGTTCAATGACGCCGACCGCCTCTATGGTCAGGGTGCCGTCCTCGACGATGGCGGTTCCGACCAGTTGTACATGCATCAGCTGTTGAGCGAAGGCGGCGTTTGCCACCGGATTATCGGCGTTCAGCGCCATGTCGATGTACAGCTCGACCAGTCGAGGGGCATCCTCGGCGTCGGTGTACGGGTTGGGCATCAGGAACCCGTTGGCATCGGAGATGAAGCGAACGCTCACATCCTCGGATTCGAAACCGGCCGGAACCGCGCCGGCAACATTAATTACGACGCTGGAGCCGGTCATCAGCGATCCGCGGCCGATGGCCAAAGGCACGCTTTTGCCAACACGCTCAAATCGGGGAATGTACCCGAGCTCCGCGAAAACAACCCCGCCGGCGGTGGTCGGGTTGTTGTCACCCAGCAGTTTTGATTGAAGGTTCACGGTGTTGAATTCGGCGCCGGAAATAGCAACCAGGCCCTCGCTGTCTGCCGCTTTTTGCGCAGCAAACTGGCGTTCTCCGTTGGGAGACCGGGTATCCATCGGCTGAAATGTCCAGGGTGCTTCCGCTGGCACAGTCAGATTGGCGCCAAGGATGTCACTCTGAATGCCGTCGGTCACTTCGATCGAATAGGTTTGTGCCGGGTCCAGATAATCATCCGGGTCGACGGTCAGGCGGTGCCCGCGCAGATAGACCTCTGCGGGCACCAGTTCGCCCTCGCTGTCGAGCAGGCTGAAGGTTTCGCCGTAGACCACCGTTGAGGCCTTGACCGGCTCAGTAAACTGAACTCGTAACACCGACAGGTCGGTTGCAGGATAGCGGTCGTCACCCAATGGGATCAGCCTTGCCACGCGGAAGTCGACACCTTCGGTCTGGCTTAGTAAAGGGCCACTGGATGACGGCTCGGTCCTGAACACGATGCCATCGTCGGTGAGGGACACGGCTTGCCCGGCCACTTCCAGGCCGTCGGCTGTCAGTGTGTAGACCCTGCCTGGGGACAAAGCCTCAGCTGGTTTTACTGCCAACCCCTTATCGCCGGCGGTGAGCATCGCCGATTCCAGCGTGACGCTATTGCCCTGATCATCTTTCAGGATCAGAGCGTCCGCGATATCGCTTTCGGGCGTGGTAATCCGGTCGGTAAAGCGTAGAAAAACAGGCGCACTTACCGGCACGGCGGTGGTGAACATGGGCTGCCCGTCAGCCATGACCGGGGTGTCTGCCGGATAGGCAAAATAGAGTTCCGGTGCAGCCGCTGGCTTGCTTACCGTCTGCGTGTCGCCACCGCAACCCACTAGACCGAGACCCGCCGTTGCGAGTGCAATCATTGTTTTTTTCATGATGAGCCTCTCAGAACTTCAGGGTGACTGAGCCACTGACAACGTGGATGTCGCCGTCGGCCGTTACCGCTTCTTCGTTGCCATTGAAGTCAACAATCGTGAAATCGCGTTCCTGCAGTTGCTGGTACTGGTAGCCGATATCAATGCGGACCGGGTAGGCCAGCAGGCGAGTGCGGTTGTAGGTGGCGCTGAGACCCAGGCCAAGCACAATCTTGTCGGTGTCGAGGTAGTTAACCTCTGGATTGCGGGTCGATTTGAGCGGCGATTCCTCGTAGGCAATGCCGGCTCTGAGGGCGAAGTTTTCGTTCAGGGTGTACTCGCCACCCAGCCGAGGCACCAGAATGTCGTCAAACTTCATCCGGCTGGCCGGTGCAACGTCACCCTGATCTTTGATGCTGTCGCGGGCGAATATACGTTCCAGTTCCGACCAGTTTTGCTGCTCCAGACTGCCGCCGATCCGCCAGCCTTCGCCCCGATACTGGGTGCCAATGCTGAGGGTTTCCGGCTGGAAAGAGTCGATGGTGGAAACCGCCAGGCTCAAGCCCGGATCAGGAATGGTCTGACTGACGATGACGTTGGATGAAACGGTGGTTGATGAGGTGGACTTGGTGCGATACGCAATCGCGGTCTCCCAGCCACTCAGGAAGCAGTTGCTGTCAGGACAGAAGGTTTCTCCGTGATCAATATTGACACTGAGAATGCTCTTGAGCGACGGCTTGGCGTTAACGCTGAGCTTTTCCTTCTCCGTATCGCCGGCCAGGTTGGACGTTGCGATCAGTTCGGCTTCCGCTTCCAGTGTGATGCGAGCCGACACACCGGCGTCTATTCCGCGCCAGATACGGGTTGCGCCCCCCAGATTCAGGAACAGCGGCTCTTTTCCATACTGCAAAAACTGACCGGTTTCGGAGGTTTCGGATGAAAACGCCAGCATCTCCTTACCGTACTTTTCCACACCGGCAATAAAGCCAAGATACAGAGGATGACCGAAGCGAGTGAGGGAGCCCAGGTTGGTCTTCATGCCGATCAGAACATGCTGGCTGGGTGAGCTTGAAACCACATCACCATCGCGATTCGGGCCGGATGCGCGCAGTTCCTGCTCGGCATGCAGCAGCCCGGTGGTCAGCTCACCCCTCGGGTCTTTGGTCAAATAGGCAGGGTTGTAGTAGGTGGCCGAAACCTGATCGTTAAACATCGACAGTGACTGGGCAGTTGCGACATCAACAGGCATTACGCCATAGCTGGTGCCCAGGTTGCCCATGCTGGCATTGACAGGAAAAGCAAAGGTGGTGGATACAGCTGCAACAGCCAGGGACACCGCCCGTACAGAAAATCGAGGGGAAAGAACCATTGATACACTCCATTCGCACTATTGTTTTTGTCGTAAGCCCTGTGAATTGGCAATTCAGGCAGGACGGGTACGTTTTTCAGGTTTAAGTGTATTGGGCTTGTCTGATCGGGACGTTGGCTTCTGTGACGAAAATCAGTGTCTGCAGAACCACATCATGGTCATCGTTGTTCAAAATTACCCACTATTCATAGGCATAACAGGCCATGCGTGTGTATTTTTGTTGCGGATTATTTCTGCGGATATAAAAAAGCTCCCAGTGGGAGCTTTGGAGGTTGTGTAAGAAAAGCCGACAGTCAGGCTGGGCGGTGCAGTTTTCTGCGCAGAGTGACCAGGCCCAGAATGCCCAGGCCCAGCAAGCCGAGCGTACCTGGCTCGGGAACCTTGGCGATGTCTTTGTAATAAAGGTTGACGTGGGAAAGGCCGCCACCCTTCGGCTTATTAAAGCTTGAGCCGTGGAAAAACGACCATGATCCGGAACTTACGCCATCCGCGAGAGAGAATACAAACCACTCATCTGGCTGGTTGCCAGTGCCGAACTTGAAACCAAGGGCGGCATGGGCGTAGTTGTCCCAGAAGCTGTTGTCGAAGCTCCAGGTCCCTGTGCTGCCATTCTGGGTGTAGTGAATGTTGAATGGGTTGGCGCCGTCTGTCTTGCCGGCGCTGAGGTAACCCTCACCGGTGCTGCCGTTGTTGATGAACAGGTCGTTGTGGTTGGCGCCGGTGATGTTGCCGGAGCCCGAGGCAAGACAACCGGTGGCTTCAGTGCTGCTCATCTGCATGTAGTTGATGGTCGGGTTGGTGTTGCAGGAGATAACAGCAGCCTGTGCGTATGACGCCGCCAGCAGCAGGATACCGAGCCCGAAAAATAGTTTAAATATGCTTTTTTGTGCGGTCATGATGGGCCTCCTTTGGCGACATGCTTGATCCTGTCCATGTCAAGCAGGGGCTATGCCAAAAGAAGAAAGTCGATTTTGCACAATGAGATGGGTGATTGGAGCAAAGCCGCCATGCGTCCAACTGTAAAGGAAGTCAACATGTGCCAGGTCTGCCGTCTGCCCAGAAATGACAAAGCCCGCTCGATTGGTAATGACACCATAATGTGGCCGCAGTTTGTCACCATATATTGGCCGGGCGGAATTGAGGTTGTCTGCCATTGATGCCAATTCCAAAGTGACGCCTTTTAAACAAAAGCGGACATTCGCTCTGCCAATGTTCACTTTCTCTTGGAGCCCTCGTTCAATCCCCGCTTTTAGATCGTTCAGAATAGTGCCACGTCAGAGGGAGTCAGCCGTGCTGTCCCCAAGGCTTAAGTAGTTTGATCTGCTAGCGCGATGTAATTAGGCGGGCCTGCACGCTATGCAGACGATTGAATGGCAGTATCCATAAGTGTGAGGTAGGCTATTGTTTAATACCTTCGGCAGGTGTCTTATTCTCCCTTTTGGCGAAAATTGGAGAGTTGAATTCCTTAAGCTCGTCAGAGTGAGCCTGGTTACCATTGGCAGAAGTCAATCCCAACACGGAACATAATTAGAAGGTTTAATATGACTGAGAAAGAAAGTTTTGGCAGCGTGAGTTTGGTTCGCCAAGGTGAGCACAGATTCTATTCCTTTACAATGCCTAGCGATATACTTGCTGAAACTTGCTACGTCATCAATAGGGACGAAGATCCCATCGAGGGTTTTCAACGAGAGCTAGATAAAAAGCGTGCCGCAGAAATCGCAAACTATATTGATTCAGGGCTTGGGACGATCCCAAGTTCGATAGTACTATCCGCTCAGGAAGACTGCGAGTTCAGCTATGATTCAAAAACCAAGTCCATCAGCTTTAAGCCAATAAATAAATCTTTCCTTATTATTGATGGGCAACACCGGGTATATGGATTCAGACTAGCAAAAACTGCCCTTAGAATTCCTGTTATTGTATATGAAGGCTTGTCAAAGAGAGATGAAACAAGGCTATTTATAGACATTAACTCCAAGCAAAAGGGTGTGCCAACCGAACTTCTTTTGGACATAAAAAAGCTGGCTGAATACGAAAATGATACTGAACAGTATCTCCGAGAGTTATTTGATACGTTCTCGAACGAGAATGATAGCGCTTTATACAACAGATTGTCAGCATCAAGAAGAGAAAAAGGAAAAATAACAAGGTCAGTATTTAATACTGCAATGAAGCCGCTGGTAAAGTTCTTTGGCAATAAATCACCAGATGAGGTATACGAGATATATAACTCGTATTTGATAGCTTTTAATGAGGGGATACTAGCTCCACACAACCTTGAAGAGCAAGCCTTTAACACAACAGTTTTTAAGGCTATTGCAGGATTTTTCCCTATTATCACCGCAAGAGTTAAGGACCGATTTGGCGCGATTTATTCCCCTGATAACTATTATGAATTTACTGAGGTTGTTGGGCAGCGGATTAGGCCATCAAAAATTGAGAACCCATCCAATGCTTACAAACCAATTGTTGAGCATTTCGAAGAGTCATTGAAACAGGAGTTCTCGCTTTAAATGCTTCCTGAAATTCGTTTGATTCATCAACTCACTCAGAACCAAATATTTGAGGTTACTTCTCGCACGGAGGCAGATTTAAAGGCGTGGCTTGCCTCTGGGCGATATTTGTTGGAGCATCCATTGGCTGCAACCGCCAATGGCCGGGCGGCAGAGTTCAAGCTTCGTTTTCAGGAGCCGCGGTTTTTGTTTGCTGCTCTGGCTAATGACTGCAACAGGTTCTCTCAAGCTTCAATAGAAACAATGTGGTGCATAGGGAAAGTGGAAAGGCTACCCAAAAGTACCAGTTGGGCTTCAATTCAAATGTATTATTCTGCCTTTTTTGCCGCACATGCGATTCTGAGGCTGTTTGGCAGGGCATGCACTCAGTTAGATACCACTCATGTGGACATGGTTTACCAAGTAGCCCAGGCTACGCAGATGGGTGATAGCGTTTCTGGCATAGAGAATGGATTCTATATCTCAATAATCGAAAACGGATGTGTTGAATATAAAAAGCTAAAAGAGTCTCACGCGGATACATGGCTTTCATTTAATAATCTACTTACTTGGATAATAAATAACCTTCCAAATACGTCGGGGTTGGGTAAGCATAAATCTAGTGCCATAGATATAATTTCAGGTATGAAGGCATCCTTGACAAGATCTGGAGCCTCTAAAGGCAACTGGCCATCGATGTTGAGAAACAGAATAAATTATCAGCAGAGTCACGGCGTTTGGTATCCATACAAGGGGGCCGTGCATGATCCTGATGCTGTCCTTCGAAACACTGAGTGGTTAAAATTGCCCAATTCTTTTGAGCTAAAGACAAATAAAAATGATGTTCAGATGTTATTCGATGTTAGCAATTCCATTCTTTCACTGATGTATAGCCTTATGCGGTATGGCTACGAGAGGGCTGGAAGAGTATCTGGCCCTCTTGCCAATGGAACATTTCGTCTTGTTAATCAGATTCATGCAGCCTAACGCAAGCTAGATCCTGGGAAAGACTGTTTTCCAATTCGATAGAACTAAAGAAACCTCGGAGTCTGGGCCCAGGCCTTAAGCCTGAATGTCCGCTTTGCGACCCGAGCGACCAATTTATGGAATCAATCTAAGGCAAACTTATGGTCTCGTGACCATCAAGAGCGGCGATTTTCAACCCAGTTGTCCAAATGACCGCGTTTAAGCGGCCAATTTATTGCGCTCTATTTCCTGCAATTTGCCAGGGTTGAGCGATACCGGTCCGGTTACTTCCCAGTTCCGGGTATTGCCAGACCAGCGCCGT